>JAGRFZ010000216.1:1145-2538 GCA_020445785.1 Rhodocyclaceae bacterium | reverse complement strand
GCGATCACCGGGTAGGTGAAGGTGTAGAGGGTGACGTCGTCGAGCCTCGCCAGTGCCGCCTGCTGGCGCTGGCACATCGGGCAGGACGGATCCTCGAAGACCGCGAGCCGGCGTGAGCCGTTGCCGCGCACGGTCTTGATGGCCAGCTCAAGCGGCAGGGCATCGAAGGCGATCGGCGCACCGGCCGGCCGCAGCGCCTCGAGGCGGGCCGCCGTCAGATCACGCCGCTCGCGCATGTCCACCATGCGCCCGTCGATCAATGCGTAGCGCCCGCTCGCGTCCACATGAAAGACCTGATGGCCCGACACGACTTCGAAGATCCCGGCCGCCGGCGTCGCATGCACCGCGTCGACCCCGACCGCGCCGCCGGTCTGCTCGGCGATCGCCGCGCGGATCGCGTCCTCGGCCGGGCCGGCGTGGGCCGCCCAGGGGAGCAGGATGGCCAGCACCGCGGCGGGCCGGAAATGATGGCTGACAATCCTCATGCCGATCTCCATTCAAACTTCTTGACTCTGCATCTGTCATATGCAAGGGTGAATTCAGGGCACGCTGCCAGGCGTGCCGGAGTTCGCACGCACGCACGGGAGGTGGGTCCATGTCGAAGACAACTCGGGTTCTGAGTGCCGCCGGCCGGGGGCTGGGGAAGTTCGCTGTCGGCTCGCTGAGGGTTGTTGGATGGCTTGCTTCTGCCATCCTGGCCGCATTCGCTGCTGAAGCCGCGGGCGGTGCAAAGAATCGGCCCGAACGTTGCAGTGGAGAGTTCGATGGGGAGGAGCTGCCAGCGATTGATCCTGGCGCGCCCTACACGTCTGACGCGATCCACTATGACGAGAACGGCGTTCGACTCTGGTAGCTGCGGATTCCATCATTTCCCTAGTCCTTTCGTGATGCCTCGACTTGCTGCACCGGCAGCAGACCCCGCGACCTGAGAGCCCATGCGAGCACCGGCTGCGCCGGCGGCTGCGCCAGTAGCAATAGAGCCCTTCGCCGCGCTTCCCATCGCGCCCGCGACTTGATATCCGACCCACGCCAGCATGGACGTCCAGATCAGCGGAAACCCCAGATACATCGCAATCAAGGTCGTGTTGAGCACGATCCGCTTCATCGATTCATCGAGGTTCAACTTCAGTAGCGCGTGCAGCAGTCCCAGCGTGCTCGGGTACATCGCCACCAGCATGTGGTCGTAGAGCCAGTTGGCGATGAACCACATCGCGGTCCAGCCCTTGACCGTGAAGATCGCAAGCGCCCCGAGGAACATCACCCGAAAACTGAAACGGCCGATCACCAGCACCAGCGGCAGGAACATGTAGATCGCCAGCAGGATCAGCGGCTGCACGGTCTGGGCGAAGAGGATGATCATCGGCGCCGAGGCCCAGGCCTTCCAGCCCTCGCC
>JAGRFZ010000216.1:0-1114 GCA_020445785.1 Rhodocyclaceae bacterium | reverse complement strand
AAAGAAGTCGGCAACCGAGTCGGCGGTCCCCCGATCTTCCGCAGCGACGCCGGCGTTCTCGATGATCGCGACATTGGCTTTCTCGACCGCACGCGACAGCGCGTCCTGCAGGCGATCCGGCAGCAGCGCCGGGAAGGTGGTGGCCAGGAACTGCAGCAGCGGCGCGCCGCTGTCCGCGCCGGCGATGCTGCGCTGCTGCAGACCGTTCTGGGGATCGGTCCACCAGCGCAGGCAGTTGGGTCGGCTCCAGTCGGGCTTGATGTCGTTCAAGGCCATGTCCACGTCGTCACCGGCGAGCTGCAGCGCGAAGCCCGGGACCTCGGCACTGGCGCGCAGGCGGCCATAGAGCGCCGGCTCGTCCCGAAAGGCGTGGGAGCCGATCCAGTCGATGTCGCCCTGGCCGTGGTTCGCGATCGCGGCCTGCGTCCCGGCGAAGTCGTGCCGTTCAGGTAGCGGGTGCGCGCCGGCACGAAGCACTCGTTGTAGAAGCGGCGCATCTCGTTGCGCAGCACCGGGTCGGCGATCGACAGGTTCTGCGCGAGGTTCTCGGCGACTGCCAGGTTCGACGTCGCGCCGGCCACCCCACCGCGGGTGGCCTCGTTGAAGCCCGCCGAGAAGCCCATCACGCCGTACCACCACACCGGAATGTCGATGCTCGCCGGTGGGTTCGGGAAGGCCGCCGCGTAGCCCGAGCTGTCCGGATTGGCCGCGGTCGCGGTCACCGGGTTGGGATTGAGCGCATGGGCCGCCGGCGTGTGGCGCAGGCTCACCGCCGAGAGCGGTACCAGCGGCACGAAGCACAGCGAGATGACGACGAAGGCGGTGAGGAGCTCCGCCTCCATCACCCGCACCATCCAGGCCGCATCCGCCCCCTCGTAGCTCGAGGACTTGTGGGACTCGAGCCAGGTCTCGCCGAGGATCAGCGCGAAGGGGGCGTAGATCACCCCGGTATCGACCAGGATGTCCCGAAACACGCCGGCCAGCGCCCAGCCGTACAGCGTCGTGAACAGTTCCAGGTAGGAATCGACGGTCATGAGTGCCCTCCGAGAATGCGGGTCAGGCCGATCAGAAGTTCGATGCCGACCAGTACCGCCGCGATGCGATGGCGCATCGC
>JAGRFZ010000100.1 GCA_020445785.1 Rhodocyclaceae bacterium | reverse complement strand
CGGCCGTGGTCGTGGTCGACGACAAGACCCTCGAGCTGAAGTCCGTGATCAAGGATCCGAAGCTGATCACGCCGACCGGACACTTCAACGTCTACAACACGCAGCACGACGTGTACTGAGGGTCGCCGGGCTGGGCGCTGCCCGGTCCGCCCCGCCGGGACAGGCGACCCTGGGCGACCGGAGCCTTCGCGGGCCCCGGTCGCCGGAAGCGGGCCCTTCGGGGCCCGTTTCCTTTCGGTCCCGGGGCCGGCACCCGACCCTTGACGGCGGTCAAGGCAGCGCGGCCCGCCCGCCTCGAAAATCGTTGCAGCTACAGCAAGGAGGTTTCCGTCGTGCGCCTGGCCATCGTCCATGTGGTGGTGTTGCTGGTACTGATCCTGATCGGTGTCGGCGGCGCCGGAGCTGCGGAGCCCGACCCTGCGCGGCGTGCCGAACTGGTGACGATGGTGCGCCAGGACTGCGGTTCCTGCCACGGTCTGACATTGCGTGGCGGCCTTGGCCCGGCACTGCTGCCCGAGGCCTTGGCGGCAAAGCCGATGGACTCGTTGATCGCCGTCGTGTTGTCCGGGCGGCCCGGCACCGCAATGCCCGGGTGGTCCCGCTTCGTCAGCGAAGCCGAAGCCGCGTGGATCGTCGATGCATTGCGACGCGGCTTTCCGCCACTCTCCGAGGGAGGCCGGCCATGAATTGCCGTCAAGCGATTTCCTGGCTGCTGGCCGGCCTTGCGGCCGTCGCGGTCGCGGGCTGTGCCGGTCGGGCGGTGACGGATCTGCGGGGTACCGGAGATCTCGGCATCGTCATCGAGCGGGCCAGCGGCAGCGTCCAGATCGTCGATCACAGCCACCGCCGGAGCCTCGGACGGATCGAGGGGCTCGGCGATCTTTCCCACGCCCACGCCACCTTCTCGCGCGACGGTCGCTACGCCTACGTCTTCGGTCGCGACGGCGGCCTGACCAAGATCGATCTGCTCGCTCGCCGCGTCGATCGCCGAATTGTCCAGGCCGGCAATTCGATCGGTGGCTCGATTTCGCAGGACGGCCGGCTGGTGGTGGCCCAGAACTACCAGCCGGGCGGCATCAAGGCCTTCGACGCCGACACCCTGGCCCCGGTCGCCGAAGTGCCGGCCGAATATGCGCCAGGAAAATTCTCGAAGGTGGTCGGGCTGGCCGACGTACCCGGCCAGGGCTTTGTCTACGCACTGTTCGATGCCGGCGAAGTCTGGGTTACCGACTTCACCGAGCCCACTGCGCCCCGCACCCGTCGCTTTGCGGCCGGCAAGCAGCCCTACGACGGCCTGGCGACGCCGGGCGGGCGCTACTTCATGGCCGGCCTGTTCGGCGAGGACGGCGTCGCGCTGCTCGACTTGTGGCAGCCGGAACAAGGGGTGCGCCGCATCCTCGACGGTTACGGCCGCGGCGAGGAGAAGCTGCCGGTCTACAAGATGCCGCACCTGCGCGGTTGGGCGGTTGCCGACGGCAAGGCCTATCTGCCGGCGGTCGGCCGCCACGAAGTGCTGGTGGTGGACCTCACGGACTGGCGGGAGGTGGGACGCATTCCGGTCGCCGGCCAGCCGGTGTTCGTCATGGCACGACCCGATGGCCGCCAGGTGTGGGTCAACTTCGCTTTTCCGGACAATGCGCTGGTGCAGGTCATCGACACCCTCGAAGGTGCGGTAATCGACACCTTGTCGCCGGGCCGAGCCGTGTTGCACATGGAATTTACGCCGCGGGGCGAGTCGGTGTGGGTGTCATCCCGCGACGACGACCGGGTGACGGTGTTCGACACCGCCAGCCGGCAGACCCAGGCGGTGCTGCCGGCCCGGGCGCCATCGGGCATCTTCTTCACCGCGCGCGCGGCGCGGATCGGATTCTGACATGGGCATCGTGCATGAACCGATCGCCGGCATGCCGTCGCCCGGGCTCGTTCCCCCACGCCACGATGATGGTCTCGATTGGCACCTGCTGAACGATTTTCAGCGCGATTTCCCGCTGCAGACGCGCCCCTTCGCGCGTATCGCGCGTGCCCTCGGCTGCGACGAGGCAACGGTGCGCGAGCGGCTCGCCAGCCTCCAGTCGCGCGGCGCGGTCAGTCGTGTCGGGCCGGTATTCGCACCGCGCCGTGTCGGTGCCAGCACGCTTGCGGCGCTGCGGGTGCCGCCCTCGCATCTGGCCGAGGTCGCCGCCGTGGTCAGCGCCTCCGCTGCGGTCAATCACAATTACGCACGCGATCATGCGTGGAACCTGTGGTTCGTCGCGACGGCGGCAGACATGGTGGCACTGGCCCGCGGTCTGCGCGAAATCCGCCGGGCAACGGCATGCCCGATGATCGAGCTGCCGCTGCTCACCGAATATCACATCGATCTCGGGTTCGATCTCGCTTCCGGCGCCCGCGTGCGCAGCGCGGCGCTCACCGTTCCGTCCACCTTGGCTGTGCTCGATGCCGAGAAAAAGGCGCTGATGGCGGTGATCGAGCGCGGCATTCCGCTCACCGCGCGACCCTTCCACAGCGTCGGTCGCCGTGCCGGGCTCGGCGAGGCGGCGGTGCTGGCCCAGTTGCGCGCCTGGCTGGCCGACGGCACCCTGAAGCGATTCGGCGTGGTGGTGCGCCACCACGAGCTGGGCTGGCGGGCCAATGCCATGTGCGTGTGGGACGTGCCGGACGACGATGCCGACCGGCTCGGCTTGCAACTCGCCGCCTGCGACGGCGTCAACCTGTGCTATCGGCGCCGCCGTGCCGGCAGCCGCTGGCGATTCAATCTGTACTGCATGCTCCATGGCCGCGATCGTGCCGAAGTGCTCCAGCGCCTGCGGCTGATCCGAGTGCAGTGTGGCCTCGTGCCGTTCCCCCATGAGGTGTTGTTCTCGACGCACCGCTACAAGCAGCGCGGGGCCTCGTACGCGGACCGTCGTCATGACTGAGCACGCGCCGATACCGCTCGACGCGACCGATCGGCGCATCGTCGACGGCCTGCAGGGGGGCTTCCCACTGGTGGCGGAACCCTTTCGGCAGGCCGCCGCCGGGTTCGGGATCGGCGAGGACGAACTGCTGGCCCGGCTCGACCGCATGCTGGGCGCCCGGGTGTTGACCCGCTTCGGCCCGATGTTCCAGGTCGAACGCATGGGCGGCCGTTTCGTGCTGGCTGCGCTGGCCGTACCGGAGGGGCGCTACGACGCGGTCGCGGCGATGGTCAATCGCCTGCCCGAGGTCGCCCACAACTATCGTCGCGAGCACCGGCTCAACATGTGGTTCGTGCTCGCCACGGAGTCCGCGGACGGCATCGGCGAGGCGGTTCGGTGCATCGAGGCCGAAACCGGCTTGCCCGTGTTCGCCTTCCCGAAGGAGCGGGAGTACTTCGTGCATATGCGCCTCGCGGTGCGCGACGGCGTCGTTCCGGCGGCGCGTCGCGAGGCGCCCGGGCCCGCAGCGCCGATGGAGGCTGCCCGCGTGGGCATGCCGGCCGACGATCCGGCGCTGATGCGCCGCATCGTCGTCGCCACCCAGGCGGGCCTGCCCCTGGTGCGCCACCCTTATCGACTGATCGGCGAGCAGCTCGGGTGTCGCGAGGACGAGGTCCTGGACGGCCTGGCCGCGATGCTGGAGAGCGGCGCGATTCGCCGCATCGGTGCCGTTCCGAACCATTACGCGATCGGCTACACCGCCAACGGCATGAGCGTGTGGGACGTGCCGGACGACGCCGTGGACCGCCTCGGCGAGGCGGTCGGCGCCTTGCCTTTCGTCACCCACTGCTATCGCCGGCCGCGGGCGCTGCCGGATTGGCCGTACAACCTGTTCGCGATGGTCCACGGCGGCTGTCGCGACGAGGTGCTGGCTCGGGTCGCCGAGATCCGCGCGGTGCTGCACGGCGCTTGCCGAAGCCGGGACGTGCTGTTCTCGAGCCGCATCCTGAAGAAGACCGGCCTGCGCATCGGCGGCTGATGGCGCCGTACGCCGGTCAGGTGGCGGTCAGCGCACGCACCACCAGCGCCATCAATTCATCCGGCCGTACCGCTTCGCCGAGCGCACCGCCGCGTGCCGCGGCCTCGCTTCGGCGCGCGCGGCGCGCGGGATCGAATTCGCCATGATAGAAGATTAGCGGCACCGTGAAGCCTTCTTCGCGCAGCCGCCGCAGCAGGTGCAGCCCCTCGGCCTCGTCGGCCGACGCGCAGGGCATCCGAGTCCAGTCGGAGATCACCAGGTCGAAGGTCTCGCCGGGCCCCGCGTCGCGGGCGGCCCGCAGCTGCGCCAGCGCCGATTCGGTGTCGCGCGTCTGGGCCAGGTCGATCTGCAGGTGGGCGAGCGCAGCGGCCTCGAAGCGGTTGTTGGCGGGCACGTCGTCGACCCACAGCACCCGTCGCTGTTCATGCACGTCGATCAGCCGTTCCGCCAGTCGGTCGATTGCGCGGGGATCGGCGATCGGGGCGCCCCGCTCCCGGGCGGCTTCCGCGATCTGGGCGTGGTAGCCGCCGACCACGCGCTTCAATACGATGTCCGCATCGAATCCGGCCCGGGGC
The DNA here is from genome assembly GCA_020445785.1 of Rhodocyclaceae bacterium. GTDB lineage: Bacteria > Pseudomonadota > Gammaproteobacteria > Burkholderiales > Rhodocyclaceae > Cognatazoarcus. The sequence goes on along the minus strand of JAGRFZ010000100.1, from coordinate 31,890 downwards.
GGCGGCGTGACGCGCCGGGGCTTGCCATTGCCGAGCGCTCCGCGATCCGCGCCCGGCGATGGCGGCAGGCGGTGACCCTGCCAGTCGACATCTTCGCCGACCCCGGTCGCGGGGTTCGGCGCCGCCGGCGGCGGAACGCCGCGGGGCTGCTGCTGGATCTGCTGGACCGCCCGGCGTACGCCTTTGGCGACGTCGGTCCAGGCTTCGTCCCGGTTGGGCCAGGAGGTCACCGGACGCAGGTCCGTGGGCAGACCCTGGAGGTGGGCGAACGGCGCGTCCTCGATGTCCACCGCGCGGATCAAAACCGGGATGACCCGGGCCTCACCGCTGGCCTCGCGCTGGAGCGCGACCGTCAGTTCACGGCCCCAGATGTAGTCGGAGGCGATGAAGTCGGCGCTGACCAGCAGCAGCACGATCTCGGCCGACTGCAGGCGGCGGTCGATCTCGTCCGCCCAATCGCCGCCCGGTGGTATGTCGCGGTCGTACCAGGCGTCGATCACGCCGCGTCTGCGCAAGATGCCGAGATGGCCCTGCAACTCGTCGCGCAGCGACTCGTCTTCATGGGCGTAGCTGTAGAACAGGCTCACCGGTGTCATGGCGCACTCCACGGCTCGTATCGCTCCCGAATCTAACCGGCTTTGCGCCGCCTGTCGCCCCTCGCCCGTCGTCGCCGCGGCTTGACGGCCGTCAAGGAGCCCCCCGGGCGTGCTATCGACAATGGAGCCGTCGTGCGTGTGCAGGAGCTCGAAGTGTTTCGGATTTCGCGGTACATCAGGACGCTGGCAGGGCCGGCGACGACTTCGGAGCGGCGCCCCGAGGCCCCCGCCGGGCGCGGCCCGGTGGTGATCTGGAATCTGATCCGGCGCTGCAATCTGACCTGCCGGCACTGCTACTCGATCAGCGCCGACAAGGACTTCGCCGGCGAGCTCGCGACCGACGAGGTGTTCCGCGTGATGGACGATCTGGCCGCCTTCGACGTGCCGGTGCTGATTCTGTCGGGTGGCGAGCCGCTGCTGCGGCCGGACATCTTCGAGATCGCGGGGCGGGCCAAGCGGATGGGCTTCTACGTGGGCCTGTCCACCAACGGCACGCTGATCGACGCGGCCATGGCCGACCGCATCGGCACGCTCGATCTCGACTATGTCGGCATCAGCCTCGATGGGCTGCGGGCGACCCACGACCGCTTTCGCCGCATGGACGGCGCTTTCGACAAGTCGCTCGCCGGCCTGCGGCTGGCGCGCAATCTCGGTCTCAAGGTGGGTCTGCGCTTCACCCTGACCCGGGACAACGCGACCGATCTGCCGGCGCTGCTGCAACTGGTCGAGGACGAAGCGGTCGATCGCTTCTACCTGTCCCACCTCAACTACGCCGGGCGCGGCAACAAGAACCGCAGCGACGACGCCCAGCATCGGATGACCCGAGAGGCCATGACGTTGCTGTTCGAACGGGTGCTGGCGATGGAATCGCAGGGGGTGCGCAAGGATTTCACGACCGGCAACAACGACGCCGACGGGGTGTTCTTCCTGCACTGGGTGGCCCGCCGGCTGCCCGCGCAACTCGAACAGGCGCGGCGCATGCTGACCCGCTGGGGAGGCAACGCCAGCGGTGTCGGCGTGGCCAACATCGACAACCTCGGCAACGTCCATCCGGACACCATGTGGTGGCACCACACCCTCGGCAACGTGCGCGAGCGGGCGTTCTCGGCGATCTGGCAGGACCGCAGCCACGGGCTGATGGCCGGCCTCGCGCAGCGGCCGAGGCCGGTCACCGGGCGCTGCGGCGCGTGTGCCTATCTTGCGATCTGCAACGGCAGTTCGCGGGTGCGGGCCGAGCAGGTCACGGGCGACCCGTGGCAGGAGGATCCCGGCTGCTATCTCGACGACGGAGAGATCGGCATCGCCGAAGGTCGCGCGCGGGTGGCGGTCACGCCGTGGCGGCGGGTGGTGCCCTTGAAGGCGGAGCAGTCATGAGAGCGCTGTTGCTCGCAGGCGTGCTCGCGCTGTCGACGGTGTCGGCCGCCGCCCTTGGCGCCGACGTCGAAGCACGCTACCGAACCCATTGTGCGGCGTGCCATGGTGCCGACCGGGTCGGCGGCAGCGGTCCGGCGCTGCTGCCGGAGAACCTTTCCCGGCTGAAGCGGGCCGATGCCGCGGCAACCATCCGCGACGGCCGCGTGGCGACCCGGATGCCGGCCTTCGCCGATACCTTGTCCGAATCCGACATCGCGGCACTGGTGGCGTGGATCTATACCCCCGTGAGCCCGCCGCCGCGCTGGCGAGAGCTGGATATCCGTGCGTCGAGGGTCGAGTACCGCGCGCCCGGGAGCCTGCCGGCGAAGCCGGTGTTCGATGCCGATCCGATGAACCTGTTCATCGTCGTCGAGAGCGGGGACCATCACGTCAGCATCCTCGATGGCGACCGCATGACGCGCATCCACCGTTTTCCGTCGCGTTTTGCGTTGCACGGCGGACCGAAGTTCTCGCCCGAAGGCCGTTTCGTGTACTTCGCCTCGCGAGACGGCTGGATCACCAAATACGACCTCTGGAACCTCGAGACCGTGGCCGAAGTGCGTGCCGGCATCAACACCCGCAACGCGGCAGTCTCGGCCGACGGTCGCTTCGTCGCGGTGGCCAACTATCTGCCGAAGAGCCTGGTGCTGCTCGATGCCGAGCTCCGGCTGGTGAAGTTCCTCGATGTCGCCGACCGGACCGGTGAGCACGCATCGCGGGTGTCGGCGGTGTATGACGCATCGCCGCGCAAGTCCTTCGTTGCGGCGCTGAAAGACGTGCCCGAAATCTGGGAGATTTCGTACGACGAGCACGCGGAGCCGATCTACGAGGGGTATGTGCACGACTACAAGATGGGCGAGGGCATTGCGACGCCGGGCTTTCTCAACGTGCGCCGCACGCGGCTCGACACCCCCCTCGACGACTTCTACTTCAGTCAGAACTACGCCAACGTGATGGGCGCATCGCGCGACGGTCGCGGCCAGGTGGTGAACCTCGACGTCCGCCGCGCGATCGCCGAGCTCGATATTCCGGGCATGCCGCACCTGGGCTCGGGCATCACCTGGGACTACCAGGGGCGCCGGGTGATGGGGAGTCCGAACCTGAAGGAAGGCGTGGTCAGTGTCATCGACATGAACGACTGGCGAACGATCAAGCGCATCCCGACCCTCGGCCCGGGTTTCTTCATGCGCAGCCATGAGAACAGTCGCTACGCCTTCGTCGATTCGATGATGAGTCCGACCGGTCGCGATACCCTGCAGGTGATCGACAAGCAGAGCCTGGAGGTGGTGGCCCGGTTGCGTCCCGAACCGGGCAAGACGCTGGCCCATGTCGAATTCGAGCGTAATGGTCGCTACCTGATCGCGAGTCTGTGGGAGCGGGACGGCGCGTTGATCTTCTTCGACGCCGATACCCTGCAGGAGATCAAGCGCCTGCCGGCATCGAAACCGGTCGGCAAGTACAACCTCTACAACAAGGTGCACAAGTCCGAAGGCACCAGCCACTGAGCCCGCCGCCGGCCGAGGTCAGCGCGATGGGACGTCGACGCCGTGGGCCGTCAGCCAGTCACGGTCCAGTTCCCAACGTACCGAGGCGATGCCCGGCTGCGCCTCGACGATGCTGCGGGCCTCGGATTGGGCCGCCGCGAGTCGGGCCTGGGCCTCGACGAAGGCCGGATCCTGCGGGTTGCGGACGTCGATGTGGGGGCGGATCACGGCGATGAATCGCATGGCCGGTACATCGAAATTGCGGGGCGTGCCCATCACCGCGGTGTCGCCTTCGACCCGGAATACGCGGAAGCGGTAGGGGTAGGACCTGAGGTGCTCGCTGCCATCGCGCTCGAGTGCGGCGTCGAGGGCGCGCGAGCGTGCATCCGGGCGCTGGATGACCCAGTCCAGCCCGAAGGCGAGGGCCAGTGCCAGGACAATCCAGTGCCAGCGCTTCGGTGGCTTCATGGGCATCGATTCTCCAGCGGTGCGCGGCGGTCTTGCCGAATCGCGGCGCAGGCGCGCGCATGAGGGATCTCGAAGCGTAGCAGCCGCGCGGTCCGGACGCCTCGTTGCGGAGGGCCGCGCGACGCCGTTGCGTGGGGGACTACCCCCAAAGAGGTATGGCCGGGGGCGAAACCGTGTGCGATTTTCGGTCTCCTTGCGAGCCGCGGCATTCCGGATGCCGCTCGAATGCCGAACGCATGTCGAAAGAAGATGCCCCTCGTGCCGATTCCCTGCTCGAACGCTTACCGCTGCTCGCGGGGCTGTCTGCGCCCGCTCGTCAGGCCGTCCTCGCGCACGCCCAGCGGCGCCTGGTCGATCGTGGCGCCGCGCTTTACCGGGAGGGTGATCCGGCCCTTGCCTTCCACTACCTGGCCACCGGCAAGATCAAGCGCGTCGTGTGTTCCGCCGAAGGCGCGGAAAAGGTCATCGATCTGGTGCTGCCAGGCGAGACGATCGGCCTTTCCGAAGTGTTCGCGGCGAGCGGCTTCGCCTGCCGCGCCGAAGCCCTCGAACCATCGACCGTGGTCGAGATCGGTCTACCGGCGCTGGAGCAGGCGATGGCACGTGATCCGCGGCTGTCACGTCGCATCATCACCGTGATCGCGAATCGCAATACCGGTCTGGTCCGTGACATCGCCGCCTCCCATTTCCACTCGGCCTGTCGACGGGTGCTCGATTACCTGCGCCACTTGGCGGAATCGGCGGCACCCGCCGAACCGGGCGGCCCGGCCAGCTTCGTCCTGCCGGTCCGAAAACATCTGCTTGCGGCCCAACTCGGACTCAGCCCCGAAACCCTGTCGCGGGTGTTTCGTGATCTGTCCGAGGTCGGGCTGATCTCGGTGGCCGGTCCCCGCATCACGCTCGCGCGAGACCTGGATCTGCATGCTTCCGTGATCGGCGAATCGCGACGTCGCGTGCTTGCCGGCGCCCGCTCCGCCGGCCACGCCGGTCGTTGAGGGCCTCAGGGTTCATTCGGCGAAATCTCGGTTCGACGTCTTGCCCACAGGGCGATCTCGACGCGGGAGCGGTGCCCGATCTTGCGCTTCATGTTGCGCAGGTGGACCTTGACCGTCCCCTCGCTGATGTCGAGGGCAAGGGCGATCCGCTTGTTCGACATGCCGGCGGACAGCAGCTCGATCACCTGACACTCCCGGGCGGTGAGGGCGACCCGATCGCGTTGCGCATCCCAGCCGATGTCGGTGTGCCGCTGGAGTAATTCCTTGGCATGGACGGCTTGGCCGCCGGGCAGGGACAGCACGCGCCGCATGGCATCGAGCAGGATGCCGGTGTTCATGTCCTTGGTGAGATACTCGGCAACGCCCGCGTCGAGGGCCCGCACGATCTCGTGTCGGCGCGCCGAACTGGTCAGCACGACGACCGCAGGCCCGGCGCCCCGGTAGCGCAGTGCCGCGAGACGGTCGAGGTCGTCGATACCGCCGATGCGCGGATCGACGACCACCAGGTCGGGCCGCAGGCGCAAGGCGAGTTCGAAGCAGTGCCGAGCGCATTCGGTCTCGGCCACGATCGAGAGATCGTGCTGATGGTCGAGCCACCGTACCAGGCCCTGTCGAAACAGGGCCTGATCGTCGGCGATCAGCACGCGGTAGCTCCTGTCGTTCATCGGGGCTGCTCGTGCGGCGGCGACGCCATGGCCGACCAGGCGCAGCGGGGTCGACAGCCATTGGTTCGGTTGCCGAGCGCGTGCGGGGTGCACTCTTTCCGGCACTGTCGGAGCGGCGCAGCGTCGGCACGCGGTGGCCTGGCTGCATCGCATTGCAGCAGGGCGGGTCGTCGTGGCCTGGGCATGCCCCCGCCGGTGCTGTCGAGGCGGTCGAGGGTGACGTGTTTTCCGTGCATTTACATGGGCTATTGCGGATTGCTGTTGCTCTGGATTGTCGGGATTCGGCATCCGAGGCACATTGGTATACGTCAATTTCCGCACGGAATTTGGTGAGGGTGGTTGCGGTGCAACAGGTCGGCTCGAGGCGTGTGCGAGGGCGTGTTGCCGGCGGCGTGGGTACGCCCGTGCGGCCGATCCCGCAGCGAACGCGATCCAGTCGGGCCGGCGCCCCCGGGGCCCTTGACGCTGCGCTGTCAGCGGTCCCCCGATCGCCGCAACAAGGTGTCGAGCCGGTTGGCGAAGGTCTGCCGATCGGTCGCGGAATAGGGCGGCGGGCCGCCGGTATCGACGCCGGTGCTGCGCAGCGTGTCCATGAAATTGCGCAGATCGAGCAGCTGCCGGATGTTCTCCTCACCGTAGTGTTCGCCCCGCGGCGACAGCGCCTGCGCACCTTTCGCGACGACCTCGGCGGCGAGCGGGATGTCGGCGGTGACGACGAGGTCGCCGGGCTGCACCCGGGCGGCAATGGCCTTGTCCGCCTCGTCGAAGCCGCCGGGCACCTGGAGCATGCGAATCCGCGGCGACGTCGGCAGCCGCAGGTGCTGGTTGGCGACCAGGGTGAGATCGAGGCCGGTGCGCTCCGCGGCCCGGCAGAGGATGTCGCGAATCACCGCGGGACAGGCATCGGCATCGACCCAGATATGCATGGAGGACCCTCGTGTCGGGGTGGGAGGCAGGGGGCGCCAGTCGGCGCGCCCCGCCAGTATAGGGGGCGGGCCGGTGGCGGGACGCGGCGGGGCGTGTGACCGATTCCCTTGGGGGCGGTCGATGACGTTTGCAGGCGCCGTCGGTGCTGCTAACGTCAGGAAGGACAGCCTGCGCCCGGAGGCGGCCGTGGCCGAGATGCCGAGAGTGATGCTGAGCAGTACTGCGCTGGACCTGCCGCGCTATCGTGCGGCGGCGCGCGACGGCTGTCTGGCGGCCGGCGCGTTCCCGGAGATGATGGAGCACCTGCCGGCGAGCGATGCCGATGCGGTGGCGGCTTCGTTGGCAATGGTGGACCGTTGCGACGTCTATGTCGGCATCCTCGCCCACCGCTATGGTCATGTGCCGGCCGGCGAGCAACGCTCGATCACCCAAATGGAATACGAGCGGGCGGCTGGGCGGGGCGTGCCACGCCTGATGTTCGTGATCCGCGACGACGTGGCGGTGCTGCCGGCGGACATCGAGCGTGGGCTGGGCGCCGAACGTCTCGCGGCCTTCAAGGCCGCGGTCGCCCGTGATCACGTGGTGCGCGTTTTCGGTAGCGAAGACGACCTGCGGGCCGGCGTGCTGCATGCGCTGCAGGCGCTGACCGCGGCCACGACGCGACCGAGCGGCGAAGCCTCCGATCTGTCCATCAGTGCCCTCGAGCCGCCGCAGCGTCTGCGTCCGCTGGCCGGGCACCCGGTGCTGCGGCCGGTCGGCCGCGAGGGGCCGGTGTTCACCGGCGGCGCCGAGGTTTCGTTCGCGCTGGCGCACAACGGATGCGGTGCTTGTTCGATCCACCTCCACGCGATCGAACTGGAGGTGGTGGCGTTCCATGCCGGTCGCATGCCGGCGCTCGACTATCGCATCGCCGGCGACGAGGTGCAGGGCGCCGGCGTCGTCGAGCCCTACGTCTTCCAGCTCACGGTAGGCGCCGGGGGCGTCGCTCCGGCGCGCTGGATGCGGGCGCCGGGCGGCGGTGCCGAGTGCGCCTGCAGCGCCAACCTGCTCGACACCGCGCCGCCCCGGGTGCTCGCCTTTCCCGCCGGGGCACCGGACCTCGAAGCCGTGCGCGGCAGCGTGTTGGCGCTCGACCCGGGTCTGTACGAGCTTGCCTTCGCCTTCCATTACAGCGTCGGTGGCGAAGACCGTGCCCGGCGTTCGCGGCCCTTCGTCATCTACATGGACGAGTGAGGGGATGATCGAGATCGCGGACGAAGGCAACAGCGGCGGTCGTCCAGCGCGGGATCCACGCATCCAGGCGTTCGCCGGGCAGGGGCTGCAGGCAACCCTGTTGCGCCAGGACCAGTTCGGCTACGCCGGTGACGACGAGGATCCGCGGCCGGTGCCCAAGCGCACCCTGGGCAGCCTGAAGCGGGAATTCGAAGCCTATCGTGAAGCCGGCGGCCCTCGGCCCGAGGTGCACGCGCCGCTCGGGTTCTACCTGGCCTTCTGCAGTGATCGCGTCGAGGTGGCCGCAGAGGACGCGATTCCGGTGCCGAAGGAGGATCTGTGGTGGCTGGCGGCACCCGACGACCTGCTGCTGCTGTCGGATCGCGTCACCCATCACTACACCACCGTCCATCGGGTCGGTGGCGGTCGCATCTGGCTGCTCGACGACTGGCCGGAGCGGATCTTTCTCAAGGCCGGCATGAATGCGGCCGGCGTCGAGGCGGTGGTGGCACCCTATTTCGCCGGTGTCTTCGATGCGGTGCTGCCCCAGCGCAAGGAAGTGGGGATCACCGAAGCGGAATACCGACGCGTCGTCGTCGGCCTGATCACCCAGGACACGCCGGCGCTGTTCGAGCGCTATGTCGCCCACCGCCCGGCGATGCGCGACGACCACCGCTTCAACCTGGCGGCCGGCCTTGCCCTGATGGACGTCGGGCGCGACGAGTTGGCACGATTCGCGATTCCCTACCTGGCCCGCGCGTTGTCCCTGGCGCCGCAACCGGCCAGGGCGCGCTGTGCCGCTGCGCTCTACGTGGCCCTGCAGGTCGCCGGGCGTCGAGCGGGCGGTGTTGCCGGCGGATCTATGCCGAGGCCCTACGGCGATTCCCTCGGCGCCCTGCTGGCCGAATTCGACGAGGCCGCGCTGGTGGCCGGACTGGATGCCGAGCGGCTGTGCCGGCTCGGCAATGCTGCAGCCTGGGGGCAGGATTTCGATGCGGCGCAGCGCTGCTTCGATGCGGTGCTGGCGCGCGACGCCGACGACGAGCATGCCCTGTGGCTGCGGGCCAAGGTACATCTGCGACGAGAGAATGCCGCCGCCGCGCTGCAGGACGGCAGCGCGGCGCTGGCGGCCAACCAGGCACGCATCCGCGCGCGCCAGCAGCAGCGGGACACGCGCGACCGCCGCGATCGCTGGGGCCGGATGGACGACGACGCGCGCATCAACGGTCTTTGCTTGCGGCGCGCAGAGCAGTTGTGCGACCGTGCGCGGGCTTGGCGGCTGCTCGATCGCGCGTCCGACGCGATGGCCGACGCCCGCGCCGCGATCGCCGTTGCGCCCGACTGCGCCGAAGCCTATTCGATGCTGGCCGGCGCGGCGCTCGCTGCCGACGAACCCGATGCGGCCCTCGCCGCCTTGCGCGAGGGCATTGCGCGAGCACGGGATCCGAAGCTGCGTGGGCGCATGGTCCTCGTTCGCGAACGGCTGCAGGCCGCGGCCCGCGATTCGTCGGCGGTGCGATGATGCCGACGCAGCGGACATCCCGTCTCGAGCACGCACTGGACGCGTTCAGCGCGCTGCTGGCGGCGCCACCGGCGCCACCGACGCTGCGCGAGGACCACCGGCCGGATAGCGATGCCCTGGCGGCGCTGGATGAGCGCTTCGGCGAACTCGCCGAGGACGACGACCCGGTCGCGTCCGCGAGGGCGCTGGCGGCGCGGGCAAGGCTGCGGTTGTTGATCGCGAGGGAACCGAACGCCCTCGAGGCCGCCGAGCAGTCGGCGCGGCTGGCGCTGGCACGGCTGGACTGCCGGCGTGCGACCGAGCATGCGCTGGCGGCCGCGGTCGTCCTCGCCGAGGTGCTGGCCGAGCGATGCCGGATCGTCGAACCGGCGCAACGTACGCGGGTCGAGCGGGCCCGCCTGGCACTCGAACCGTACGAGATCCTGGCGCTGCAGGCGGACGATGCGCTGCGGCTCGCCGAATTGCGGGGGGCGTTGTCGCGAATCGTCGGAGAACGCTACACGGGTGAGCGCGACGGCAATCTGATCGATGCGGTGATGCTCGGCGAAGCGGCGCTGCCGCAGCTGCGCGAGGCCCATCGGCCGGAATCCATCCGTCTGCCCCTGCTGCTGCTGCACCTGGGCAACTGCTGCGCCAGGATCGGCATCCGCCATCGCGACTGGCTGACCCGGGGACAAGGCTTCTACCGCGAGGGCATGGCCTCGGTGGATGCGGCGGCGTATCCACGCCTGCATCGGGTGCTCGACGGCAATGCGCAGATGATGGCCGGTCTGCTGGCCCAGGACAGCCGCCACGACGCGCTGCCGGAGATGGAGATGGTCTCCCGCTTCATGGCGGCGATGCAGGACGGCGTCGAAGCCGACGACCGGGACGGTGCCGAAGCCCAGGGGCGGGGCTTCCTGCGCTGGGCGTGGTCGCTCGACACGGCGCCGAACCGGCACGTGGCGGGCGCGCATCTGGCCCTGGCCAGGCTCGCGGCAGCCGGCGAGCGCTGGCCGGAGACGCAGTTGCAGGCCTATCAGGCGGCCCTGGTCGGCCATCTGCTGGCGGCGCGGGATCCCGAAATGGCCGACCTCGCCGCCCACGCGGCGTCCCTGCTGCGCGACGCGCTTACGGCTACCGGTCGGCAGTCCGAATTTGCCGCGGCCGATCGCCAGGTGCGCCGGGCAGGCGCCGAGGCACTGGCGGCCTGGCAAGCGGCGGTCCGATCGGACGGTGGTGCCTTCATCGAAGCGATCGAGCAATGTCTCGCGCGCTACCCGGAGTTCCCACCCGCGTGGCGCTTGTTGGCCCAGCGTCACTATCAGGCCGGCAGCGTCACGGAAGCCGGCGAGGCGGCGCGCCGATGCCTCGCCCTGCAGCCCAACGACGTGGATGCGCTGGTGATCCGGGCGGTGGTCGCGACGCGCGACCAGGATTCGGGGTCGGCGCGGGATGCGTGGGGCGACGTACTGGCAGTTGCCCCCGACAACGCGGCGGCGCTCGCTTCCCGCGGCCGCTTGCTGGCGCAGGCGGGGCGCTGGCCGGAGGCGCTGGCCGACGCCGACCGGCTGGTGGCCGGCGAGCCGGGGCTGGGCGCCGCCTACCTTCTCCGTGCCGATTGCCGGGAAGCCGTCGGTGACCTCGACGGCGCGCTCAGGGATCTGGCGCAGGCCCGCGCTCTGATCGACGACGAGGCGGCGCGGTCCGAACTCGACCGGCGCCTGCGAGGGCTGCGGACGGGCTGTGCACCGGGCGATGGCCGTCCGCCAGGAGGCAGGACATGAACATTCGGCGACGGCTCCGGCCCGGTCGGGCCATCCTGATCGTACTTGCGATGCTGGCGGCATTGGTGCTGTCGCCGGCAAGCCTGGCCCAGTCCGAGGGCATCGCGCCAGCGCGCGCGACGCAGCAGGTACCGGCGCGGCTGTCCGGCGACGGCCTGCGGCTGAGCCTCGATGTCACGCCGCAGCCGCTGGTCTACGGGGTCGTGCACGAGGCCGAAATCCGGGTGTCGAACGGGGGGGCGACCGAGCGGCAGGTGAAGATCGATGCCTTGCTGGGGGAAGTGGCCCATTTCGTCGGCGGCACCGGCGGCGTCCATTTCGTTCAGCCCGACCGCGCGGAGCAGGAGCGCCGGATCACTTGGCCGGCGATCGATCTGCCGGCGGATGGGACGGTGCAGGTGTCCTTCCGGTTTCTCGTGTCCTGGGACGTGAACGGCGATGTCTATCTGCAGGTGGATGCGCAAGCCGTAGGCGAGGGGCGTCCTCTCGAAGTCGCCCATCTCCGGCAGACGCCACAACTGCCGGACGGCAGCCGTGGCTTTCTGGGGCAGTACGGTGCCGTGCTCGTCTTATTCTTGTTGTTCGTCGCCCTCCAGGTCGGCCTTTTCCTGCGCATGCGCCGCAAGGGTGCCGGGCTGCTCAGGGCCCTGTCCTTGGTAGGCGCCGTGCTGCTGCTCTTCTTCGCCGTTGCGGGCCTGCGCGACGCCTTCGAACCATGGTTTTCCTGGCGGGCGACGACCTGCGAAGTGCTGGACGTGCGCTACGCCGTCGATACCCACGAGTCTCGGTCGAGCACCGGGACATCGCGCGCGCAAAGTGCCCGAACCACCACCACGCGTCTCGAAATCCCGCTGTTGACGTTGCGCTTCGAGACGCCGGAGCGGACGATCGTTTCGACGGGGTTCCGCAACAAGGCGTCGTCGACCGGCGACATGGGCCTGCTGTCCCGGTTCCGGGCAGGGACGACGACCGATTGCTACTACGACCCGGAGGATCCGGGCTGGGTGGTCGTCACCCGCGACGTCACGGTCACGACGATCGTCCTTTCGCTGTTCTTCGCCGGCGCCGGCACGTGGCTGGGCTGGCTCGGCCTGCGCCGACGGGATGCGGACCCGCGGGGCGGGTGAGCGCGACCGCGTGCCGCGGCACGCCGGCGCCGGCGGGTGCGCCTCGCCGTGCGCCGCCTACAACTTCATCGCCCGCGCCGCTTCCCGCAGTTCGGGCCGGAAATCCGGATCGGCGATGGCGATCAGCGCCTCGGCACGCTGCTTCGCCGTCTTGCCGCGTAGCTGGGCGACGCCGTGCTCGGTGACGACGTAATCGACATCGTTCTTGCTGGTGGTGACGTGGGTGCCCGGCGACAGGGTCGGCACGATGCGCGAGATGGTGTTCTGCTTCGCGGTGGCGGGCAGCACGATGAAGGACTTGCCGTCGCGGGAGCGGTTGGCGGCGCGCACGAAGTCGGCCTGGCCGCCGGTGCCGGAATAAGGCGTGTGGCCCAAGCTCTCGGATCCGCACTGGCCGATCAGGTCCACCTGCATGCTGGCGTTGATCGACACCAGCCGATCGTTCCGGCCGGCGAGGTAGGGGTCGTTGGTGACGTCCACCGGATGCATCTCCAGCGCCGGGTTGCGGTCCATGAAGCGATAGAGCTTGCGCGAGCCGAGGGCGAAGGTGGCGAACATCTTGCCGCGGTTGACGTTCTTGCGGCGGTTGGTGATGGCACCGCACTCGACCAGGCTCATGATGCCGTCGCCGATCATCTCGGTATGCACGCCGAGGTCGTGCTTGTGGGTGAGCTGCATCACCACGGCGTCGGGGATGCCGCCGTAGCCGATCTGCAGGGTCGCGCCGTCCGGGATCATGTCGGCGACGTACTGGCCGATCGCCTCCTGCACCGGGCCGATGGTCGGCAGGCCCACCTCCAGCACCGGCTCATCGCTCTCGATCAGGGCGCTGACCTGGGAAATGTGGACGTGGCAGTGGCCGTTGGCGAACGGTACGTGGGGGTTCACTTCCAGTACCACTGCGCGTGCGCGGCGGATCGCCGCCATCGTGTAGTCGGCGGCCAGACTGATCGAGAAGTAGCCGTGCTCGTCCATCGGCGAGGCCATCGTGAATACCACGTCGGCCGGTAGCAGGCGTCGGTCGATCAAGGTCGGCAACTCCGAGAAATAGGCCGGTACGTAGTCGATCCAGCCGGCCTGACCACCGGGGCGCGAGGGGCCGCCGAAGAAGTACGCGCAATGTCGCACGTGCTCGGCGGTGTGTTCGTCGAAGTAGTCGACCTTGCGCAGCGGCAGGATCTGCGCGACCTGGACGCCCTGGAAATCACGTCGTTGCTCGGACAGCGCGGTGAGCAGGGTCGGCGGTTCGCCGACGCCGGTCGGTACGACGATCATGTCGCCGTTGCGAACCTGGCGTACTGCGTCTGCGGCGGTCATGCGTTTGCTTTGATAATCGGACTGGTGCGACATGTGGTCTCCTCCCCGAAGATGGCCGGGCGATTCAGCGGTCGGTGAACGCGGGCGGGCGCTTGGCCAGGAAGGCCGCCATGCCCTCCTTCTGGTCGTCCAGGGCGAAGGCGGCGTGGAAGGCGCGGCGTTCGAACAGCAGGCCCTCCTGCAGACTGCTCTCAAAGGCCCGGTTGACCGACTCCTTGATCATCATCACCACCGGCAGCGAGAAGCCGGCGATGGTCACGGCGACCGCAAGCGTTTCGGTCAGCAGGTGTTCGGCCGGGAAGATTCGCGCCACGAGACCGGCCTGCTCCGCTTCCGCCGCGTCCATCATGCGGGCGGTCAGGCACATGTCCATCGCCTTGGCCTTGCCGACCGCCCGTGGCAGGCGTTGCGTACCGCCGGCGCCCGGCAGTACGCCGAGCTTGATCTCCGGCTGCCCGAACTTTGCGGTGTCGGCGGCAAAGATCATGTCGCACATCATCGCCAGTTCGCAGCCACCGCCCAGCGCAAAACCGGCGACCGCGGCGATCACCGGCTTGCGGCAGGTCTTGACGCGCTCCCAGTTGCGGGTGATGTAGTCGCCCTTGTAGGCGTCCATGTAGCCGAAACCGGCCATCGCGGCGATGTCGGCGCCGGCGGCGAAGGCCTTGTCCGATCCGGTGATGACGATGCAGCCGATCGAGGCGTCGGCCTCGAAAGCGTCGAGCGCCGCGCCCAGTTCGTCCACCAGCGCGTCGTTGAGCGCATTGAGCTGCTTCGGACGGTCCAGGGTCACGAGTCCCACCTTGCCGTGGACCTCGACCCGAATGTTCTCGTATGCCATGTCTTCCTCCTGTTGTCGGCGATCAGCAGTCTTCGGACGACGGCGTGGGCATCGTCCGGGCGGGGCGCACGCAGTCGGCGCGCCTGTCGCGGTCAGAGCATTTCGACAGCGATGGCGGTGGCTTCGCCGCCTCCGATGCACAGGCTGGCGATGCCGCGGCGGCCGCCGGTCTTCTTCAGCGCGCCGATCAGGGTCACCAGAATGCGCGCCCCGGAAGCGCCGATCGGGTGGCCCAGGGCGCAGGCGCCACCGTGGATGTTCACCCGGTCGTGGGGCAGGCCGAGGTCGCGCATCGCGGCCATCGTCACCACCGCGAACGCCTCGTTGATTTCCCACAGATCGACTTCGCCGACCGACCACCCGGCCTTGTCGAGCATGGCCTTCATCGCGCCGACCGGTGCGGTCGGGAACAGATGGGGTGCGTCCGCGTTGGTCGTGTGGCCGACGATCGCTGCCAACGGCGCGGCGCCGAGCCGCTCGGCGGTCGAACGGCGCATCAGCACCAGCGCCGCCGCACCGTCGGAGATCGAACTCGAGTTGGCGGGTGTCACGGTGCCGTCCTTGCGGAAGGCCGGCTTGAGGCTCGGTATCTTGTCGAGGCGGGCATTGCCCGGCTGCTCGTCGTGGGCGACGCGGGTCTCGCCGCCGCGGGCCGCCACCGTGACCGGCGCGATCTCCCAACCGAAGCTGCCGTCCTCGATCGCCGCCTGGGCGCGGGTCAGCGACTGGATCGCGAATTCGTCCTGCTGCTGGCGCGTGAAGCCGTAGTCGCTTGCGCAGTCCTCGGCGAAGGTGCCCATCAGGCGGCCGCGAAACTCCGGACTGTAGGCGTCTTCGAGGCCGTCGAAGAACATGTGGTCGAGCACTTGTCCGTGGCCGAGTCGGTAGCCGCTGCGGCCCTTGGGCAGCAGGTAGGGGGCATTCGTCATCGATTCCATGCCGCCGGCGACCATCACCTCCGCGCTGCCGGCCACGAGAAGGTCATGGGCAAGCATGGTGGCCTTCATGCCCGAGCCGCAGACCTTGTTCACGGTGGTGCAGCCGGCGGCCAGCGGCAGGCCCCCGTTGAGCGCCGCCTGACGGGCCGGCGCCTGACCGACACCGGCCGGTAGTACACACCCGAAAATCAGCTCCTGGACTGCCTCGGCGCCGATGCCGGCACGCTCGACGGCGGCCCGGATCGCGGCGCCGCCGAGTCGGGGCGCAGTCAGTCCGGTGAAGGCGCCCTGAAAGCCGCCGATGGGCGTGCGGGCGACGGAGGCGATGACGATAGGATTCTTTTCCATGGCATTCTCACAAGTCTCGATAGCGGCTCGTGCAGCGTGCCGGCAGGCGGGGGGCCGCCGCCAGTGGTGCCGAACGAGGGCGATTCTCCGACTCGCAGCCGCCGGGCGAATTCGCGTGCCCGCCGATGCTGCGATGTCTCGTGCCGCAACTGTAGGAAAAGGGCTCGCCGGCTTCTAGGCTGAAATCGATCAAATTGCCTGAGCGAAATTGCCACTTCGGGATACGTGGGGCGGGAGCCGGCGAATCGCCGCGAGTGACCGACCCGGCAATCGGGGCGGCAGACGGCGGCTGTCCGGACGGCTCGCGCCACGCTGCCCGCTGGCGCTCGCTCAGCGCACGAGGATCGCGCGGAAATCGTTGACGTTGGTCAGGGTCGGCCCGGTGACGATGCAATCGCCGAGGGCTTCGAAGAAGCCATGGCCGTCATTGGCGTGCAGGCTGTCGACCGGGCGGATGCCGCACGACCAAGCGCGTGTCAGGGTGTCCGGCGTCACCACCGCGCCGGCGATCTCCTCGGCACCGTCCACCCCGTCGGTGTCACCGGCCAGGGCATGGATGCCGTCGGCATTGTCGAGGGCGATCGCCAGTGACAGCAGAAACTCTACGTTGCGACCGCCGCGCCCCCGGCCACGCACCGTGACTGTGGTTTCGCCGCCGGAAAGAAGCACGCAGGGGCGGCCGAAGGGCTGCCCGCGGCGCGCCACCTGCAGTGCGATTCCGGCCAGCAGCTTGCCCGCGTCGCGGGCCTCGCCCTCGAGGCTATCGCCGAGGATGTGGGGCGTGACCCCCGCTTTGTGGGCCACCTGAGCCGCCGCCTCCAACGCCATCTGGGGCGTCGCGACGATCGTCACGCGGTTCCCCTCAAGCCGGGTGTCATGGGGCTTGACGCTTTCGCCGCGGCCGCTCTCCAGCGCGGCGCGCGCGGCCGGCGGCAGCTCGATGCGGTACCGGCGCGCGATATCGAGGGCGTCCCGGCAGGTGCTGAGGTCGGCCACGGTCGGGCCGGACGCGATGTCCGCCGGATCGTCGCCGGGGACGTCGGAGAGCAGCAGGGAGACCACCTTCGCCGGGTGGCAGGCGGCCGCGAGCCGGCCACCCTTGATTGCCGAGAGGTGGCGGCGAATGCAGTTCATCTCCGAGATGGTGGCGCCGGAATGCAGCAGTGCGCGACCCACCGCCTGCTCGTCTTGCAGCGTCAAGCCCTCGAGAGGCGCAGCCAGCAGAGCCGAGCCGCCGCCGGAGATCAGGCACAGCACCAGGTCGTCCGGGCCGAGGTTGGCGACCAGCCGCAAAATTCGTTCGGCGGCTTTCTGGCCGGCCTCGTCGGGCACCGGATGGGCGGCCTCGACGATCTCGATGTGCGCACACGGCACGCCGTGGCCATAGCGGGTGACGACGATCCCTTCCAGCGGACCTGGCCAGTGATCCTCGACGGCGCGGGCCATCGCCGCCGAGGCCTTGCCGGCGCCGACCACCACCAGTTGGCCCTTCGGCGGCTCGGGCAGGTGGGGCGGCACGCAGAGGGCGGGCTGGGCGGCGGCGATGGCGGCGTCGAACATGCGCCGCAGCAGGGCGCGGGGTTGGATCTCCATCAGTAGGCACCCTCCACCAGATTGCTGGGCCGACCGGCGACGAAATGCTCGATGTTGTCGATGAGTTGATCGGCGAGGCGCTGCTGAGCTTCGTCGGAGGCCCACGCGACATGGGGCGTCAGGATCACGTTGGGACGCGAGGCAACGGCCATCAGAGGGTTGTCGGTGGCCGGCGGTTCGCCGTCGGTGACGTCGAATCCGGCGCCGCTGATCAGGCCTTCGTTCAGCGCCTGCACCAGCGCGACTTCATCCACCAGGCCGCCGCGGGCTGTATTGACAAGCAGCGGGCGCCGCCGCATTGCGTGAAACTCGGGCATTGCGATCATGCCCCGGGTGGCCGGCGTGAGCGGGCTGTGCAGGCTGATGACGTCACTGCTGGCCAGTACTTCCTCCCACGGGGTGTACAGCGTGCCCTGGCCGTCTCGCCCCTTGTGGGCGGCGAACAGCGGCTGCATGCCGAAGGCACGGCCGAGTTCGGCGACGCGCTGGCCGAGCACGCCTTCGCCGATGATGCCGAGGCGGGCGCCGGCGAGGTCGTGGATGGGGTGGTTGAAGAAGCAGAACTGGCCGGCCTCCTGCCACGCGCCGGCGATCACGTCTTCGCGGAAGCCGACGATGTTGCGACGCAAGGCGAGGATCAGCGCGAAGGTGTGTTCGGGCACGGTGTTGACCGCATAGCCGCGAATGTTGCTGACCGCAATGCCGTGCTGATGGCAGCAGGCCTTGTCGACGCAGTCGGTGCCGGTGGCGGCGACCGCCACCAGCTTGAGATCGGGCAGCCCCTGCAGCACGTCGGCGCGCAAGGACACCTTGTTCGTGATCGCGATGGTGGCGCCCGCCAGACGCTCGGCGACCTGCTCCGGCCGGGTCTGGTCGTGGCAGATCAGTTCGTGCTCGAAGGCCGGACGGCGCAGCGTGATCTGCGGCGCGACGGTGGCGCGGTCGAGAAATACGATTCGTTGCATGGGTATGTCCTCGTTCGCTGGAAGTGGTCAGAGCAGCCGGCGCGCCGCCGTGGCGACCGCGTCCGCGGTGATGCCGAAGTGCTCGTACAGTTCCTCGGCCGGGCCCGATGCGCCGAAACCGCTCATGCCGACGAAGTCGCCGCGGCTGCCGAGGTAGGGGTCCCAGCCGAAGCGCACCGCGGCCTCGACGCCGACCCGCACGCAATTCTCGCCGAGCACCGATTGCCGGTAGGCGGCATTCTGGGCGTCGAAGCGTTCCCAGCAGGGCATGGACACCACCGCAGTCGGAATGCCCTCCGCCTGCAGGCGGTCTCGGGCGGCAACGGCGATCGCCACCTCGGAGCCGGTGGCCAGCAGGGTGACCGCGCGCTCGCCGCCGACGGCGTCCACCAGCACGTAGGCGCCGCGGGCGCTGAGGTTCTCGCCGAGCGGGGCTTGGCGAAGCTGCGGCAGCGCCTGGCGGGCGAACACCATCGTGCTCGGGCCGCTGCGGTGCTTCATCGCCACCTGCCAGCACTCCGCGGCCTCCACTGCATCGGCGGGTCGCAGCACCAGCATGTTGGGCATCGCCCGCAACGAGGCCAGAATCTCGACCGGCTGGTGGGTCGGGCCGTTCTTGCCGACGCCGATCGAATCGTGGCTGAACACGAAGCGAACCGGCAGCCCCATCAGCGCTGCCATCCGCATCGCCGGACGCTCGTAGTCGGAGAACGCGAGATAGGTCACGGCCAGCGGCTGCACACCGCCGTGCGCCGCCATGCCGTTGGCCAGCGCTCCCATGACGTGCTCGCGCACGCCGCAATGCACGTAGGTGCCGCTGTGATCCTCGGCGGTGAAGGCCGTCAGGCTGCGCTTGTGCGAGGTCGGCGCCTCGAGGTCGGCGCAGCCGACGACGCGCTCGGGCAGCACCTCGGCCAGCAGGTCGTTGATCTCGCCGGAGCACATGATCCCCTGGCGCGCCTCGCCGTCGGCGACGACCCGGCTCTTGTAGTCTTCGAGCACCTGTTGCCAGTCGGCCGGCAGTTCGCCGGCCATGACTCGCTCGAACTCGCTGCGGCGATCTTCCGGCAGCGCGGCAAGCCGCTCGCTCCACGCAGCGTGTTCCTGTTCGCTGCGCCGTCCGGCGCCGCGCCAGGCCTCGAGTACCGGCGCCGGCATTTCGAACGGCCCGTGGGGCCAGCCGAGAGACTCGCGCATGGCGCGAGAGTCGGCTTCGAACAGCTTGCCGCTGTGGCCGCCGCGCTGGCCCTGGAGGCGGGCGATGCCCTTGCCGATGATCGTCCGGCATGCCAACATCGATGGCCGCGGGTCCTTGCGGGCGAGGGTGATCGCCGCCGACACCGCATCGACATCGTGGCCATCGACCTCGATCACGTGCCAGTCGGCGGCACGGAAGCGGGCGACCACGTCCTCGCTGATCGAGAGCGAGGTGGCGCCGTCGTCGGTGATCCGGTTGTCGTCCCAGAACAGCACCAGCTTGCCCAGTCGCAGGTGGCCGGCGAGCGAAATCATTTCCTGGCCGATGCCCTCCTGCAGGCAGCCGTCGCCGACGAAGGCGTAGGTGTAGTGATCGACGATGTCGGAGCCGAATCGCGCCGACAGGCAGGCTTCGGCGATCGCCATGCCGAGGGCGTTGGCGATGCCCTGGCCGAGGGGGCCGGTGGTGACCTCGATGCCGCTGGCCGGGTCGATCTCGGGATGGCCCTCGCAGTGGGAACCGAGCTCGCGGAAGGACTTGATCTGCTCGAGGCTGATGTTGGTATAGCCGGTCAGGTAGAGCAGCGAGTACAGCAGCATGGAGCCGTGGCCGTTGGACAGCACGAAGCGGTCGCGGTCCGGCCAGGTCGGATTCGTCGGATCGAACTTCAGGTGGCGGGTGAATAGGGCGGTGGCGATCTCGGCCATGCCGAGCGGCACGCCCTGGTGGCCTTCGCCTGCACGCAGGATGGCGTCGACCGACAGGAATCGGACGGCGTCGGCGAGTTGGTTGTCAGCGACTTGGGTCATGGCACGAGTTCTCCTGCGCACCGTCGCTCGTGCGACGGTGCGGTGGAATGGAAGGGAAGTTCGGAAGGGTCAGTAGATGGTCAGGGCCGGCACGTAGCTGATCAGCAAGGTCGCGATCAAGGCCACCATGTAGAACGGCAGCAACTCGCGCACGACAGTGCCGATCGGCACCTTGGCGATCGTCGCCGAGATGAACAGCGTGGTGCCCACTGGCGGGGTGTAGAGGCCGATCGCGAGGTTGAGCACCATCATCAGGCCGAGCTGCACCATGTCGAGGCCGATCGCCTGGCCGATGCCGACGAACAGTGGTCCGAGCAACAGCACCGCGGCCGGCAGGTCGAGAAAGGTACCGACCACCAGCATGATCAGGTTCAGCGCGAGGATGATCATCCAGGGCTCGGAGAAGCTCGCGAGCATCCACTCGGCCAGCATCTGGGGCGTGCGTTCCGCGGTCAGGATCCACTGGATCGAGGACGAGGCCATGATGATCAGCATCACCGCCCCGGTCATCACGCCGGTCTCGATGATCGCCTGATAGATCTGGCGCAGGCCGAGATCGCGGTAGATCACGACGCCGACGAAGAGTGCATAGGCGACCGCCATGATCGCCACCTCGGTCGGCGTGGCGATGCCGAAGCGCAGGGTGCCGATCACGAACACCGGCATCAGCAGCGCCGGCAAAGCCCGCTTCGCCTCGCGGCGGAAGGCCTGCCAGCCACCCTCGACCACCGTCGGCGGCAGATTGTGGCGACGCGCCTTCCACCACACCACCGCGGTCAGCGCGAGGCCGATCGCGATGCCGGGGAGCAGGCCGGCAACGAACAGGTCGACGATCGAGGTGTTCGACACCAGCCCGAACAGGATCAACGGGATCGACGGCGGGATCAGCACCGAGATCGTCGATGAGCAGGAATTGATCGCGGCGGCCAGGCCGAGCGGGTAGCCCTCGCGCTTCTGGATCGGGATCAGCGCGTTGCCTAGGGCCGAGGCGTCTGCGACCGCGGAGCCGGATACGCCGCCGAAGATCACCGAGCCGACGATCGAGACCTGGCCCATGCCGCCCTGGAAGCGGCCGACCAGCAGCTTGGCGAACTTCACCAGATGCTCGCCGAAAGTGCCCGACATCATCAGGCTGCCGGCGAGAATGAAGAACGGAATCGCCAGCATCGGAAAGCTCTGGGTCGGCGAATACAGGCGCTGGGCCATCACCGCCATCGGCTTGCCCTCGAGCCACAGCGCCATTCCGGTGGCGCCCAGCATTGCGTAGGCCACCGGCACCGCGAAGGCCAGCAGCAGCGGAAAGACGAGTACCAGTATCTTGACCATTGGTTGTCTCCCGTTAGCTGTAGGAAGCCGTGTCGCGGCAGTCGTCGGCCGCCTGGCCGCCGAACAGCAGACGCAGCACGTTCAGCACCGACAGCACCACGATCGACCCGAAGGCATAGATCAGGCTGCTGTAGCCCCAGATCTGACGGATGCCGGTCTCGGACAGCTTCTGGAATTTCGACGCGATCATGATCGGCTTGCCGGTGACGATCACGGTCACCGCGATGACCGCGATCAGCACATGAACCGCCAGCATCAACAGCCAGTGGGCACGGGGGCCGAACAGATCCGACAAGGCAGTCACCGCGATGTTGCGGCTGCGCGCCGAGGCCATCACGATGCCACCGGCCACCAGCCACGGGAACAAGATCGCGGGGATCTCGTATGCCCAGGTGATGCCTTCGCCCAGCGCGTAGCGCAGCAGCACATTGACGAACAGCGCCAGGAAGATCGCGGTGGCGGTCGCGGTGACGACCACCGCGCCGCTCAGGTCGAAGATGCCGACCACCCGGTCGATGAGCCGAATCGCTGCCAGCGGGCGCCCCGCCACGCCCTTGTGCCCGTGATCGGAGATCGTGCGGCCCTGGATCGCGTCGGGGTGCCCGGCGCTCATTTCGCGGCTGCGCGGAGCTTGCCGACGATGTCGCCGAACTTCTTGGTGTACTCGTCATACACGCCGGCGGTGGCGTCGATGAAGGCCTGGCGGTCCGCCACGTCGGCGAACTTGGCGCCCTCCGCTTCCATCTTCGTGCGCAGCGAGTTGGCTGCGGCCAGCGACAGCCCGCGCTGGTACCAGCCGGCTTGTGTCGCGGCGTTCTTGACACACTGCTGGGTTGCCGCGTCGAGACCCGACCACCATGACAGGCTGGCAACCACCGGCGTGGATTCGTACTTGTGCCCGGTCATCGAGATGTAGGGGGTGATCTCATGCAGCTTGGCCGAGTGGATGTTGGTCAGCGGGTTCTCCTGGCCGTCGAAGGCGCCCGAGCGCAGCGCGGTCGGCAGTTCGGACCAGGCCAACGGCGCGGGGCTGGCGCCCAGTGCCTTGAAGGTGGCGATGGTCACTTCGTCCGGGGGGGTGCGGATCTTCATGCCGTCGAGATCGGCGGGCTTGGTGACGTGCTTCTTGACGTGGGTGACATTGCGGATGCCGTTGTCCCAGAAGGCCAGCACCTTGAGCCCGGCATCCTGCGCCTTGGCGTCGATCTCGGCACCGACCTCGCCGTCGAGCACCCGCCATACGGTCGGCAGATCTGAGAACAGGAAGGGCAGTCCCAACGCGCCGACTTCCGGCACGATCTGAGCGAGGGATCCCTGGCTGTTGGCGGTGACTTGGATGACGCCCGAGATCGCCGAAGTCAGCATCTCGACGTCGTCGCCCATGGTCGCCGACGGGGCGACATTGACGGTGAGCTTGCCGCCGGTGCAGGCCGGCACCAGGGCGGCGAACATGTTGGCCGCGTCATAGCGCGGGTTGCCCGGGTTGGCGCCGTGCGCCAGCACCATCTCTTCGGCCTGGGTGGTGAGCGGAACTGCAATCGCGATCACTGCGGCGATCAGGGTCTTGTCGAAAAGTTTACGCATCATGAACTCCTCCTGTTGTTGTGGTGATGCTGGTCGCACCGATCGGGACTGCGTCCGTTGGCGTCGGCAGTTGCCGGCTGAGGCGCACCGATCGCTGCGGGTCTGAAATTCGTCGGGCGCGTGCCCGAAAGTCCCCTAGTGGATCAGCATGCCGCCGTTCACATCGAGGGTGACGCCGGTGCAGTACTTCGACAGGTCGCTGGCGAGGAAGACAATGCAGCCGGCAACGTCGTTGGGCTCGCCGATGCGGTTGAGCGGGATCGACTCGAGAATCGATGCGCGCTTGTCCTCGGGGATCTTGCCCTTGTTGATGTCGGTGGCGATCAGGCCGGGGGTGACGCAGTTGACGCGCACGCCCTCGGCGCCGAATTCGCGGGCCATCGCACGGGCCAGTCCGAGGACGCCGGCTTTGGCCGCCGAATAATGGGGGCCGCCGAGGATGCCGCCGCCGCGCTGGGCCGATACGGACGAGATGCAGACGATGGAGCCGCCCCGCTGCTCGCGCATCGCCGGCAGCACCGCCTGCGACATGTACAGCGTGCCGCGCAGGCTGACGTCGAGCACAGCGTCGTAGTCGCTGGCGGTGATGTCCTGGGTCTTGCGCGGCTGGGTGATCCCGGCGTTGTTGACCAACACGTCGATGCGACCGAGTTGCTTCAGCACGCTGCCGGCGGCGGCGTCGCAGGATGCCTTGTCGGTGACGTCGGCGATGAGGCCGATGTGCTGCGGGCCGAGCTTGGCCGCGGCGCCGGCCGGGTCGGCCTGCTCCAGGTCGAAGATGGCCACGCGGGCACCCTGCGCGGCAAGCATGCGGGCGGTGGCGAAGCCCAGGCCGTTCAGGCCCGCGCCGCCGGTGACGACGGCGACCTTGCCGTCGAGCAGAAGAGATTGCGACATCGATGGAGTCCTCTGTGAGTGGGTCCGGGGCTCGCGGCTTAGCGCAGCCAGCCTTTCAGGGTCTTGCCGATCGCTTCGGTGGAAATGCCATAGCGGTCGTGCAGGGTGGGTAGGGCGCCAGCGTCCATGTAGGCATCCGGCAGAGCGATCTGACGGAAGCGCGGTGCAATCCCCGATGTCAGCAGGGCGGTGGCCACCGCTTCGCCGAGGCCGCCGATGGCGGTATGGTTCTCGGCCACCACCACCAGGCGGCCGGAGCGGCTCGCCTCGGCGAGGATGGTCGCGGTGTCGAGGGGCTTGATGGTCGGAACGTGCAATACCGCCACGTCCACCTGGTCGGCGGCGAGTGCGGTGGCGACTTCCAGCGCCCGCATCGTCAGGATGCCGGACGAGATCAACAGCGCATCTTTGCCGTCGCGCAGCAGCTTGGCTTTGCCGAGCTCGAACTTGTAGTCGTACTCGTCGAGCAGCAGCGGCACGTTGCCGCGCAGCAGGCGCATATACACCGGGCCGTCGTGGGCGGCGATCTGCGGCACGGCCTGCTCGATATCGAGCGCATCGCACGGATCGACCACGGTCATGTTCGGGATCGCCCGCATCAGCGCCAGGTCCTCGGCCGCCTGGTGGCTCGGGCCGTAGCCGGTGGTGAGTCCCGGCAACGCGCAGCACAGCTTGACGTTGAGGTTTTCCTCGGCAATCACCTGATGGATGAAGTCGTAGGCGCGGCGCGTGCCGAACACGGCATAGGTGGTCGCGAAGGGCATGAAGCCTTCCTTGGCCATGCCGCCGGCGGCGGCCATCAGCAGTTGCTCGGCCATGCCCATCTGAAAGAAGCGTTCCGGGTAGGCCTGGGCGAACAAATGAAGGTCGGTGTATTTCGACAGGTCGGCCGTGAGTCCGACAATCTCCGGCCGCGCTTCGGCCAGCGCGACAAGGGCCTTGCCGAACGGCGCGGCGGTGACCCGCTGCCCCTCGGCAGCGATCGAGGCGATCATGGCCGAGGTCGTCAGCCGTGGTTTGGTGGCGGTCGTGGTGCTCATCGGGCGGCTCCCTGGTTCTGGTCGAGGATGTCGATGGCCTGTTGCCATTCGTCCGGATCGACGCGGATGAAATGGTTCTTTTCACGGCGCTCGAGGAATGGCACGCCCTTGCCCATCAAGGTGTCGAAGAGGATCACCCGTGGCTTCTCCGCGGGCAGTGCGCGGGCCGTGTCGAAGGCGGCGAGCACCGCGGGCAGGTCGTTGCCGTCAGCTCGCTGGACGTGCCAGCCGAAGGACCCCCACTTGTCGGCCAACGGCTCGAAGCCCATCACCTTGCTCGACGGGCCGTCGGCCTGCTGGTTGTTGATGTCCACCAGGCAGATCAGGTTGCCGAGGCCGTGGTGGGCCGCACCCATCGCCGCTTCCCAGGTCGAACCCTCGTCGAGTTCGCCGTCGGACATGGAGTTGTAGACGAAGGCCGGGTTGGCCTTCAGGCGCAATCCGAGCGCCATGCCGACGGCGATCGCGAGGCCGTGGCCGAGGGACCCGCCGGAAATCTCCATGCCCGGCGTGTAGCTCGCCATGCCGGACATCGGCAGCCGGCTGTCGTCGCTGCCATACGTATCGAGTTCATCCTCGGGAATGATGCCGGCTTCGATCAGCGCGGCGTAGAAGGCGATGGCGTAGTGGCCGTGGGAGAGCAGGAAGCGGTCGCGCCCTGCCCATTCGACGTCGTCGGGCTTGAATCGCAGCGCGTGGCAGTAGGCCACGGCGAGGACGTCGGCATAGCCCAGCGCCTGGCCGACGTAGCCCTGCCCCTGGACCTCGCCCATGCGCAGCGCCAGCCGGCGGATTCGGTAGGCGTGGTCGGCCAGACGCTGTTCGACGCCGCGCTCGCTTGGTGTGTTCATTGGGTTCTCCTTGGCTGGCGGACGTGCCGGCGATCGGCGCGGGCAGTCCCGATTCGGTGATCACACTCGGCAGCGCGGGGTACCAAGCCTCCCGATGTTTCCCCGGGGGGCGGGCGCTGCAACTCATGGATGAATCGTAACTACTTGATATTTAATGCTCAAACGAATAATAATCAGCTATTGATGAGGTGAATTCATCGGAACGCTGCGGTGCAAGATCGGGTTTCTCTCAAGGCAGTACAGGCTTTCGAGGCCGCCGCGCGGCGTTCGTCTTTCGCGCTTGCAGCAGAAGAACTGTTCGTTACGCCTTCCGCCATCAGTCACCAGATCAAGCTGCTCGAAGAGCAATTCGGGGTGCGCCTGTTCCATCGGGTGCACCGTTCGGTGGTGTTGACCGACTCGGGACGACGCTTCGCCGAAGCGGTTGCGTCGGCCTTCGCGCAGATCGACAAGGCGACCCGGGAACTCGGTGGCACGGCCAAGAGCGACATCCTGACAATCCATTCGACGCCGAGCTTCGCCACCCAGTGGCTGATGCCCCGCCTGGCCCGCTTCAGTTCGCTCAACCCGGACGTGGATGTGCGGCTCAACGCGTCCACCGATCCGGTGGACCTGGCGACGACGCCGACCGACATCGACATCCGCTACGGCATGCGACGGCTGCAGCCCCCGGGGACGATGGTGCTGCCGTTTCCGCCGGAAACCATCGTTCCCCTGTGCGCCCCGGCGCTGGCGGCGGGCGACCAACCGATCCGTCGGGCCAGTGATCTGGTGCACCACACCCTGATCCACAGTGAGGTGTGTCTGGTCGGGTGGCGCGATTGGATGCGGCGCCATCGCTCGGTCAGGCTCGACATTTCCCGCGGGCTGCGCTTCGACCGTTCGTTCATGGCGATCAGTGCCGCAGTCGACGGGCTGGGCGTCTGCCTCGAGAGCGTGATGTTGGCGCAGCGCGAACTCGATGCCGGCAAGCTGGTGGCGCCGTTCGGGTCGGCCGGACCCCAGGTCCAGGGGTATACGTTCAATTTGTTGAAGTCGCGGGCCGATCTTCCGAAGATACGCAGCTTCCAGCAGTGGTTATTCCGGGAGCTGGAGCAGGGCCGTGAAGCGGTGCATCGGCGCTAGCCGGGTCGTTTGCGATCCGTCCCAGACCGCGGGACCGACGACTATCGGGAGGTGTAGCTTTTGTTCTATCTGGTGTACGTGAGCTCTTGCCGGGGCCTGATGTCACGCTCGAGCGTCCAGCACTTGCTGCAGGAGTGCGTGGAGCGCAACGGGCCGCTCGGCATCACCGGCATCCTGCTCTACCAGTCGGGCAATTTTCTGCAGTTGCTCGAAGGCCGACAGGAAGTGGTCGAGACCCTGTTCGCGCAGATCGCCCGAGACCCGCGGCACCACCAGGTCACCCGGGTGCTTTCCGGCAACGCACCGGCGCGCCTGTTTCCGAACTGGTCGATGGCCTACAAGAATCTCGCCGACCTGTCCGATCGGCACGGCTACCGGGCGTTGCTCGATCAGAAACTCGGGCTCCGCGGTTTTGCCCCCGGCCAGGAGAAGGTGCTGCGATTCGTCCGACTGTTCGTGCAGAACAATCCCTGATTGCGCCGCCGTCCGGTCCGCATGGCCGATCGTGATGCAGTCGGCATCGTGCTGCATCCGGCCGCTCACTCCCTTCGTAGCAGTTGATGAGTGCCGCATGCCACCGGCTGCCGGCGCTCGATCCACGCAATCACGAATGGGAGAACGATCATGAAGGCCTATCGAATCGGCCGGGAAATCGGCGAACTGGTGAAACGCGTCGAGTTGCTCGAGGGGGCTGGCAAGCCCTGCGGCTGCGGCGGCCGTGGGGCCACGGGAGGAGACGGTGGCGGTGGGGGTGGCGGGCTGGTCGAACTGCCGGTGCGACCCCTCGACGACGGTGACCCGGTGGCCGACGACTGCGCACAGGCGACGCCGGCCTGCCTCTACTTCGTCGCCGGCTTCGTCGGCAAGGCCTGCCCGGGCATCGCCATCGGCGATTTCCTCTGCGTCAGCCCGTGCCCGCCGTGCCCGGACATTCCCCGCCTGCGGGTGGTGGACCGTCAGGGCAGGACGGTATGCATTCTGATCGTGCGGCCGGGCGCGGCCGGCGGCTGCGATCCCTGCCCGCCGGGCGCCCTCAGGTTCACCTGGGCGTAGCGGCCCGGGATGACCGCTCAGGCCGACGAGTCGAAGCAGCGACGGTTCAAGGCGTCGCCGGCGTAGGCCAGAATCGGCAAGGTCGCACACATCAACGGCGGCAGGCTCATCGACACGAAGATGGCTGCCGCCAGGATCAGCGCCCAGAGGCCGTGGGCCAGCGGACCGGTAAAGCAGGCGCGTACGCTGGCCACGACCGCGGTCGTCAGCGGTGTGCGCAGCCGCACCATCAGCGGTACCGCATGTACCGTCACGGCAAAGACGACGTTGGCCAGCACGAAGCCCATCACGCCGGAGAACAAGTGGAAGTGCTCGTTGCCCGCCGCCGTCGGCAGGGCCTGGACGAGGCCGCTGCGCGGCTCGCCGATCATGAAGCTGTAGAGGGTGCCGGCATCGGTGATCCAGATCAGGTAGATCAACAGGCAGAACAGTGCCAGCGCCCACAGTCCGGCGGGTGCGTGGCGCATCGACCGGAGCACGCGTGCAAAGGTGGGTCGGCGGCCCGCCGCGACGTCCTCAGCGGCGCCGATCAGGGCCGCCATCACGATCGGACCGACCAACAGGAAGCCGCCGATCAGGGCCGGCGTCATCGGCGCCAGGGCGAACCACTGGGCGCCCCAGATCAGCAGGCTGCCGATCACTGCGAAGAGGGCACCGAAGGCGAGGCTGAAGCCGCGGCTGGCGGCAAATGTACGACGCCCGTGCGCCAGCGCGACAGCGATCTCGCCGATCGCCAGTGGTCGAGGTCGTGGCGGCTTCATCGCAGCTCCAGCCTTGGGTGACGAGCGCAGTGTGGCCCTGCCGGCACGCCGACGACATGACCTGCCTCAAGGCCCGCGGGACGCACCTCAGGCCACCAGCCCGGCGACCAGCAGGGGCAGTCGCAGCGGCAGTTCCTCCGGCTTGCGGATCACCGTGAATCCATCGACGCCGAAGACGTGCGGCAAATAGTCCGCGCCCTCGTGGTCGATCGTCACGCAGAAGGGCCGCACGCCCTGGCGGCGCGCCTCGATCACCGCACGGCGCGTGTCTTCGATGCCGAAGCGGCCCTCGTAGTGGTCCATGTCGTTGGGCTTGCCGTCGGACAGGATCAGCAGCAGCCTGAGGGCCGTCGGCTGCTCCGAGAGCAGATTGGCGGCGTGGCGGATGGCCGCGCCCATGCGGGTGTAGTAGCCGGGTTTGAGGGCGTTGATGCGACCGCGCGACGTGGCGCCGTGCCCTTCGTCGAAGCGCTTGATGCGCTGGAAGCGGACGTGGCTGCGCTTCAACGAGGAGAATCCATAGAGCGCGAAGCGGTCGCCGGTGGCGCCGAGCGCCTCGGCCAGCAGCATCAGGCTGTCGCGGATGACATCGATGACCTTGAGGTCGTTGCTGATGTGGGCGTCGGTGGACAGCGACAGGTCGGCCAGCACCAGGCAGGCGAGGTCGCGCTCGCGCCGATCACACTTCAAGTAGCGTCCGGAGTTGCCGTCGGCGTGGCCGACGGCGCGGTCGGTCCATTGCCGTACGCAGGCGTCGAGGTCGGCTTCGCTGCCGTCCGGCTGGGCCTTCAGCCAGCGTCGAGAGGGCGTCAGCAGCTCGAACTGGTGGCGCAGGCGGCGGGCGGCCCGGGCGAGGCGGGCTGGCAGCGGGCACGGTGTGGCGTCGCGCGGTTCGTACTCCGTCAGGCGGCACTGATCCTTCTGCAAGGTGTGCCGTTTCCAGTCCCATTCGGGCAGCAGGATGCCGTCGGTGAGCGGAATGTCGTCCACTGCGGCCGATGGCAGGTCGAGGTCGAAGCGGATGGCCGACGCGGTCTCGCCGCTGCCGTCGGCGATCGCCAGTTCGTCCATGTCGTCGGCCGCGCGCGCGGCGTCGGGGTTGTCGTCATCGTCGAGGGCCCGCTTGACCTTGACGTACTCGGCCCAGGACAGCAGGCTCTCGGCGCGAAACGGCAGGATGAAACCATCGCGGCCGTCGGTGTCGTCCTCGCGGCGGGCGCTGCGGCGCTTGCCGCGCGCGTCGACCGTCTCGCCACCGGGATTCGCAGGTGCCGCAGGTCGCTCGCGGCACGAGCGTCGATCGAACACCGTGCGACTCGGGTACAGCCACAGCGGTACCGGCTGCGGCGGCCGTCCTGCCGACGGCAGCGCGACCACCGACCCGGGCTCGCTCAGCGCCCCCCGGATCGCCCGCTCCGCCTCGGCCTCGCCGCCGGAGAGCTCCGCCGGTGGAATACGCAGCGCGAGGCAGGCATCGACCAGCCGCCGATAGCGTGATTCGAAGCCGGGATAGCGTGAAAGGGTGGCCAGCGTCGCCTGCTGGTTGGCCTGCAGCCAGTCGTCGACCTGTGGTGGCGCACCGGCTGCAAGCGCGATCAGCCATAGGTAGAGGTCGCGATTCAGCGCGCGCTCGGCGAACAGGTCCAGCGTCGGCGGCAGGCGCAGGGTCTCGTCGTCGCGGCTGGCATGGGCGGCCCGCTCGTCGGTGCCGGCAAGACGCGACAACCAGCCCCTACGCGCGCCGTGCTCGGTGTCCGCCGCGGCGGCGATGCGCAATCCGCCGTCGCCGCCGAGCGCCCGGAACAGCGTGCCGGCGGTGCGTTCGATCTCTTCCAGGCGGACCGCTGCCTCGGGGTGGCGGCGGTCCGCCCGGGCGGTGATGAAGCGGTGCCACAGGCCGCCGACGACTTCTTCCATGGCCCTCTCTCCTCAGAATTGCCAGCCGCCGTGGCTGCCGGCGACGGCGCCCGCCACGGCGACCAGCGACAGGGCGAGCAGGACGCGGTGCATGCGTTCGATCCGCGCGAAGGTGCGCGCCGGTTCACGTCGCGCCTGCTCGGCGAACCAGCGGTGCAGCACCAGCGGCTCGAGAACGAACAGCATCAGCGTGAACAGAAACCAGATCGCCACCATCAGATGCATCCACCACCAATCGCCGGGCGCCACGAAACGCGCCCAGGCGCCGAGCCGGTGGGCGAGCCAGAAGCCCGACAGGCCGGCCGCCAGTGTGGTCAGCCGGGCCTGGGTGGCAAAGCGGTGCTCCAGTGTTTCGAACAGGGCAATGCGCTGCTCGGCCGAGGCCATCGCCCGGCAGGCCGGCAGCAGCGTCGTCGTGACGAAGGCGACGCCGCCGATCCACAGCACTACCGTGACGACGTGGATCGCACGGGCGATCGCGAAGTCGTTCCACCCGCTCATCGGCGCGCCCCGGCGGAGTCGGGGCGCCGCCCGGCGAGGTTCGCCTCGTTGCGACGGGCTGCGGTGCCGGTCACCCAGCCGAGCAGTGGGCCGCGCGGATTGCCGCGCTGGGTGGTTTCGCAGGCCGAGACGCACTGGGCGCATTGGGTGCAGGTGAACATTGCCTGCTTGACGTTGCGCGGCTTCAGCCGCATCGGGCAGACGTGGTCGCAGGCCGAATAGCAGTTCGCGCAGTCGGCCGCCCGTGCGCGCTCGAAGCCCACCACCATGGCCCCCCGGTTGCCCATCCAGGCAAGGCTTTGGAACAGGCCGACCGCGCACGCGAAGCGGCAGAATAAATGTCTCGCGAAGAGGAACTCGAGCGACAGCACCACCGTGCCGGCGGTGATGAAGATCAGTTGGTTGCGGGTCGGCTCTCCGGCGAGGAGATTGCCGTACACTTCGGCCGGCGGCAGCAGATAGGTCAGCAGCACGACTGCCCAGGTGAATGCGAAGGCGACCGCCAGCGGCACCGTCACCAGCCACCAGCGGCGATCGTAGCGAATCGGCGTGCCGTCCGGCTCGTGCGGCGGCAGCCTGCGCGGCTCCCACACGCTGGGCTTGCCGGTGGCGCGCTGCATCAGCCGGTTGATGGTCTCGACCACCGAGAAG
>JAGRFZ010000014.1 GCA_020445785.1 Rhodocyclaceae bacterium | reverse complement strand
CTGGTTGTTGTTGGCATTGACGCGAGCGCTGCCGATCAGCGGGCCGTCCATGAAGCCGATCTTCACCTTCTGCTCGGCGCGCGAGCCGCGGTTGTCCTGCTTGACCTTGTTGTTATTGGCGTTGAGGGTGTCGGCCGCGAAGGCGCCGGTGGCGAACATGCCGATGGTGGCGATGGCGAGGGCTTTGGTCAGAGTGGCTTTCATCTTGGTTCTCCTTGGATGTCCATTCACAGTTCGATTGAATGACGGTGGCTTTGCATTTGCGTCCCGTCTGACCCTGGGTTGCATCCACATGGGCTGAAGGTTCTAGGCAATCTGGATGTTCGGAGCGCGACCGTGACGTATTTCCGCAGGCGCTGCAGCGCCTGCAAAGCGAATCGAGAGTGCGGCATAGCGGTTCGGTGCAATGCGGGCGGGGCAATGCGGTCCGGCCTGGTGCTTTCGGTGATCGCAAGGGATGCGGGCGTTTCCGCTGCCTTCGAAGAGGCCAGTTCGCCCGAATCGTCCGCCGGCAAGGACGTCAGGTCGGGCAGACCGCACCGGCACCGGTCGGCTTGGATTGCCTTCGTCGCGTCCGTTGGAGCGAGTCGCGCCAGCCGCTCGGTGCGGCATGTGAAAGGCCTCCACTTGCCTTGTGTGCGACAGGGCCTGTCGCCGAGGGCACTCGGTATTTCGATCGCTGGGTGTCTGTGGCGCGCGCTTGCGTGGCCCGGGGGGATGCGGAACCGGTTCGTCACGCGGCTGCCAGGGTGCCACGCACACAGAACATCAGACCCAGCACAGCGGGACCAAGTGATCGACAAGGGGGCGTCGACCAAGATCACGCATTGAGTCGTCTGGACTCCATCGATCTGGTCGCCTTCCTCTGTCTTGCAGAGGAGCGCAGCCTTACACGCGCAGCAACCACACATGAAGCACCGTTGCCGAACACTTCGACTTTGGCGTGTGCCGGTGGGATCCGGTGGCACGCGACAGCATCGCCGCCCGCGTCGCGCGGGAGCTGCTGCATGACCGTAGGAAGGGCTCCGTGTGGGTTGACGATCAGGTCCTCTTCACCGGGGTGCCAAATGTCGGACACAGCGCCCGGCGGCGGTCTCGCGTTCCTGGCGGAGGATCTGATGTGTGCGCATGTGGTGGCCGGCGGAAGTCTGGCTCGCGTGTGGATGCATCCGCAGGGCGCTTGCGATCGGCGTCCGTTGCACGGAAACTGGCCGCGAATTGCGCGAATTGCGCGGATGTCGCGACATGTCGTGACCAAAGGGGGCTGGGATGACGGATCCGATCGTGGTGCAGACGAAGGTCGCGCGAAAGGCCGAAACACTGCCGCGCTATGTCGTGATCCCGGCCCGCGACGTGGCGGTGTGGTGCCTCGTCGGGACGACGCCGGTGGAAGTCGCGGTCGGTGGCGTCCAACTCGGGCGTCGCAACCTGAAACGCTGGGGCAAGGGGCGGGACTGCTGGTTCCTGGATTTGCCGTCAGCATGGTGTCGGCGGGCGGGAATCGACAGCGGGCAGCCGGTGACGCTGCATCTACGGCGCGCGAGCGATGCCTTGCCGGTCGAGCTGTCGAATCTGCTGGCGTCGAATCCGTCGGCGCGGATGCGCTGGCATGCGCTGAGTGCGAGCCGGCAGCGGGCGTTCTCGGACCATGTCCGCGCTGCCCGGCAGCCGGCCACGCGCGCGCGCAGGGCGGCGGCGCTGCTCGCTTCGGACACTTCGTGACGGAGCCGCGGCCTGCCCTCAGTCGGTGGCGCGCAAATGGCGGTCCACCGACAGCGCAGCGCCCGCCAGTCCGAGTGCCGCGGCGATCGCCAGCAGGGCGGCGACCTCGGTCGCGGCTGGTGGTTGCAGCGTGAATACGGCGCCGTAGCTGCTCGCCAGTCTGGCCACCGGATCGCGGAGGGCGGTCACCATGGCCGACAGCAGCAGCCATGCGACGAGGCCGCCGGCCAGTCCCTGCAGCAGGCCGGTCCACAAGAACGGGCGGCGGATGAAATGATCGGTGGCGCCGAGCAGGCGGCTGACCGCGATTTCCGCGCGCTGGGTCATGAGCTGCAGGCGGATGGTGTTGAAGGTGACCACCACCAGCGCGCTGGCCAGCAGGGCCGCCAGCAGCCAGAAGGTCTTGCGGCCGAGTTCGATCAGCGCGTGGATGCGCTCGACCCAGGCCGAATCGAGCTGGACGTGGGCCACCCCCGGCCACTCGCCGAAGCGCGTGGCAATCTCGCCGAAAGCGCCCGGGTCGAGCGCCGCCGGGGTGACGACGAACGCGTCGGGCAGTGGGTTGTCGGGCAGATCGTCGATGACGTCGGCGAGACCGGCCTCGGCAAGCTGGGTCAGTGCACGTTCTCTCGGGACGTACTCGAAGCTCGCCACCTCGGCGGATTCAGCCAGGCGGCGCTCGATTTCGGCGGTGGCGGTGGCGTCCGGCGGCATCGCCATGAACAGGCTGATTTCCGGACGCTCACCGACATCGCCGACGACGCGGCCGGCATTGTCGAGCAGCAGCAAGCCGCCGGCCGGAAGTGCCAAGGCGATGCCGATCACCAGCGCCGTCAGCAGGCTGCCGACGGGGTGGCGCAGCAGCCGGCCGGCTGCGTGGGCGAGGGCGGCCAGATGGTGACGAAGCCAGCCGCTCATCACGAGGCCTCCCGCAGGTGGCCGTGATCCATCACCAGGCGGCGCGGTGCGGCGTCGTCGAACAGGCTGGAATCGTGGGTTGCGACGATCACCGTCACGCCGGCCGCGTGGAACGAGCGAAACAGGGCGGCGATGTCCGCGGCGTAGGCGGCGTCGAGGTGGGCGGTGGGTTCGTCGGCGAGCAGGATCGACGGACGGTTCACCACCGCGCGGGCGATCGCCGCGCGTTGCTGCTCGCCACCGGACAACGACAATGGCATTTCCTGTCCGCGGCCCGCGAGGCCGACCCGCTCGAGGGCGGCATGTACCCGTTTCGACGCGTCGGCCGGCGGATGGCCGGTGATCTGCAGCGGCAGCATCACATTGTCGAAGACATTGCGGTCGAGCAGCAGCCGGATCTCCTGCAGCACGAGGCCGATGTTGCGTCGCAGGTAGGGAATGGCCTGGCGCGGCAGCCTGCCGACGTCCTGGCCGCCGACGCTGACACGGCCTGCGGTGGGGCGCTGGATCGCGGCGATCAGCTTGAGCAGGCTCGACTTGCCGGCACCCGAGTGGCCACTCAGCACGGCGAATTCTCCCCGTGCGAGGGCGAAACTGGCCTCGTGCACGCCCCCGCTGCCACCGGGGTATCGAAGCGAAACCTGATCGAAATCGATCATCTCGGTGTTGCGCGGCGGGTTTCGGGCGTCAGCCGCGACCGCGGGCAGGGTCGATGCCGAGCAAGGCATCGACGAATTCTCCCGCATGGAAGGGCTGGAGATCGTCGATGCCCTCGCCGACGCCGATGAAGCGCAGCGGCTTCGGGCACTGGCGGGCGATCGCCGCAACGACGCCGCCCTTGGCGGTGCCGTCGAGCTTGGTCAGCACCAGTCCGGTGACACCGATCGCGGCATCGAAGGCCTTGACCTGGGCGAGGGCGTTCTGGCCGATGTTTGCGTCGAGCACCAGCAGCACCTCGTGGGGGGCCGTCGGATCGGCCTTGTTGATGACCCGCCGCACCTTCGCGATCTCTTCCATCAGATGGAGCTGGGTCGGCAGACGCCCGGCGGTGTCGGCGAGCACGATGTCGATGCCACGGGCGCGGGCGGCGCTGACCGCGTCGAACATTACCGCCGCCGGGTCGCCGCCGTCCTGGGCAATGACGGCGACGCCATTGCGCTCACCCCAGCTCTGCAATTGCTCGCGCGCGGCGGCGCGGAAGGTGTCGCCGGCGGCCAGCAGCACGCTCTTGCCGCGGGCCTGGAAGTGTTTTGCGAGCTTGCCGATCGAGGTCGTCTTGCCCGAACCGTTGATGCCGGCGAGCATGATGACGAAGGGCTTGTGGGTCTCGATGTCGAGGGGCTGCTCGAGGGGGGCGAGGATGTCGCACAATTGCGTCGCGAGCGTGCCCTGGAGCTGGTCGGCGGATTCGAGTCGCTCGCTCTTCCAGCGCTTGCGCAGGCCGTCGAGCAGGTGGCTGGTGGCGTCGATGCCGCAGTCGGCCATCAGCAGGGTGGTCTCCAGCTCTTCCAGGAACTCCTCGTCGATCTTGCGCCGGCCGAACAGGCCCGAAAGCCCGCCGCCGAGTTGGGTGCGGGTACGGGCGAGGCCCGCCTTGAGGCGCTCGGACCACGAACGACGCGGCGGCATGGCTGGTGCCTGGGTGGCCGCTTCGGTGGCGGGCGCCGCAGGTTCGGGCGCGGCGGCTGGCGGTTCGGGGGCTGTGGCCGGTGCTGCGGGCGCGGCGGCCGGAAGATCGGCCGCCGGCGCCTCGGCCGACGCCGGTGTGGCGGGCTCGGCTTCGCCGCTGACGGGCGGTGCCAGGGGAATTTCCGGCGTCGTCTCGGTGGAGGCCTCGCTGGTGTCCGCCGGCTTGCCGCGGTCGGCAGCGCCGGCCGGCTTTTTTTTCAAGAAACCAAACATTCGGGGTCCGGTCACAGGCTAGGTTCGTGAGTTCCCCGGCTGACACTGCCGCGGCATGCCGCTAAGATGCGGCCCGCTTGCCGTTGGTGGCACCATCCCTCGGGAAAGTAAGCCGCTGATATTAACAGATGCATGGAGTGCCAATGACGCTTCGCCACCGCCCCGCGGGCCTGTTCCTGGCCCTTTGGATCGGCAGTATTTCGCTGCCGGCGCTCGCTAATCCGTTCGAGACGACGCTCGAGAACGGCCTCAAAGTCATCGTCAAGGAAGACCGTCGCGCCCCTTCGGTGGTCAACATGGTGTGGTATCGGGTCGGGGCGATGGACGAGCTCGACGGAGCCACGGGCGTCGCCCACGTGCTCGAACATCTGATGTTCAAGGGCACCGAGAATCTGGCGTCCGGCGAGTTCAACAAGCGGGTGGCGGCGATGGGCGGCCGCGACAACGCGTTCACCAGCCGCGACTACACCGCGTACTTCCAGCAGGTACCCGCCGCGCGCATCGGCGAAGTCATCGAACTCGAGGCCGACCGCATGCGCCACCTGCGCTTCACCGACGACGAATTCGACAAGGAGATCGAGGTCGTCAAGGAGGAGCGGCGGCTGCGCACCGACGACAAGCCGCGTTCGCTGGTGTTCGAGCAGTTGATGGCGACGGCCTTCGTCGCCCATCCCTACCGGCGGCCGATCATCGGCTGGATGACCGATCTGGAGCAGATGCGTCCCGACGACGCCCGGCGCTGGTACCGTACCTGGTACGCGCCAAACAACGCCGTGGTGGTGATCGTCGGCGACGTGGACCACGAGCAGGTGTTCGAACGGGTACGCAAGGCCTTTGGGCGCTTCGAGCCCGAGACTCTGCCGGCGCGCCGGCCGGTGATCGAGCCCGAGCAGAGGGGGCCGAGACGGGCGGTGGTGCGCGCGCCGGCGGAGCTGCCTTACGTGGCCATGGCCTGGCGGGCCCCGACCCTGCGCGATCTCGAGCAGGATACCGACGTCTATGCGCTGCAGGTGCTCGCCGCCGTGCTCGACGGCCACGATGGCGCCCGGATTCCGCGCAACGTGGTCCGTGGCAGTCAGGTCGCGGTGAGCGCCGGGGCCGGCTACGATGGCACCGCCCGCGGTCAATCGCTGTTCATCGTCGACGGCTCGCCGTCGCGCGGAAAGACGGTCGATAACGTGCAGGCCGCCCTGCTCGCCGAGATCGAGCGGGTGCGCGAAGAGGGGGTGAGCGACGCGGAGCTGCGGCGGGTCAAGGCCCAGGTGATTGCCGGCCAGATCTACAAGAAGGACTCGCTGATGGGGCAGGCCATGGAGATCGGCGCACTCGACGCGATCGGCATGTCGTGGCAGGACGAACAAACCATGATCGACAAGCTGCGGCTGGTCACGGCCGAGCAGGTGCAGGACGTTGCGCGCCGCTATTTCTCCGACGACACCCTGTCGGTGGCCGTGCTCGAGCCGCAGGCGCTGGATGCGCCGGCGCCGACCGCTTCCGCCCATCACTGAGGATCTGTCATGCGCTTGATGCGAATCGTATTCGTCGCCCTGCTGGGGGGCGGGTTGTCCCTGTCGGCAGGCGCCGGCGTCGAAATCCAGCACTGGAGCACCAGCCAGGGCGCGCGGGTCTATTTCGTCGCCAGCGACGCCCTGCCCATTCTCGACCTGCAGGTGGATTTCGCCGCCGGCAGCGCATTCGATCCGGGCGGAAAGTCGTCGCTCGCCAGTCTCACCCGCCGCCTGCTCGATACCGGTGCAGGCAATCTCGACGAGGGCGCCATCGCCGACCGCCTGGCCGACATCGGCGCGCAGATGGGCGGCGGAGTCGGCGAAGATCGCGCCAGTGTGTCCTTGCGGACCCTGTCCACCGACGAGGAGCGCAGTGCGGCGTTGACGCTGTTCCAGACCATCCTTCATCACCCGACCTTCCCGTCCGCGGTGGTTGCACGCGAACGGAAGCGGGCGGTGGCCGATCTACAGGAGTCACTGACCCAGCCCGGCGTGATCGCGTCACGTCGCTTCACCGCTTCGATCTACGGCGACCATCCCTATGGCGCGGTGACCACCGAGGCCAGCATCCAGGCACTCACCCGCGACGACATCGCGCGTTTCTATCGAGAGCACTACACCGTCCAGCGGGCGTCGATCGCAATCGTCGGCGATGTGGACCGGGCGCAGGCCGAGTCGATCGCCGAAGCCATCGCTGCCGGTCTGCCCCAGGGCGTCGCCGGGGGCGACGACATTCCGCCGGTGAGATTGCCGGAGGCTGCACAGATCCGCGTGCCCCATCCCTCGGCCCAGGCGCATGTGCTGATCGGCATGCCCGGCATCAAGCGCGAGGACCCGGACTACTATCCGCTACTGATCGGAAACTACGTGCTGGGCGGCGGCGGGTTCGTTTCGCGCTTGGTCAAGGAGGTGCGCGAAAAGCGGGGCTTCGCCTACAGCGCCTACAGCTATTTTTCGCCGCAGCAGGAAGCAGGACCCTTCCGGATCGGCCTGCAGACCAAGGGTAGCCAGGTGCAGGAGGCGTTGGACGTGGTGGACCGGACCCTGCGCGATTTCATCGAACAGGGGCCGACCGAAGAGGAACTCGCTGCCGCTCGGGACTACACCATCAATGGGTTCGGGCTGCGCCTCGATTCCAACCGCAAGGTGCTCGGCTATGTTTCGATGATCGGTTTCTATCGCCTGCCGCTCGACTGGCTGGACCAGTATCCCCGCCAAGTGGCGGAGTTGTCCGTGGCGCAGGTACGGGACGCCTTCCGGCGGCGGGTGCTGCCGCAGCATCTGGTCAGCGTGGTCGTCGGCGGCGATGGTGATACCGCCCATGCGGCCGCACCGCCCGCCGCGATGCAATGAGCCGGGTGCGCATCGTCGGGGGGCAATGGCGGTCGCGGCTGCTGCCGGTGGCCGACGCGCCGGGCCTGCGGCCGACGCCCGACCGGGTGCGCGAAACCGTGTTCAACTGGCTGGGGCAGGATCTCGCCGGCTGGCGCGTGCTCGACCTCTTCGCCGGTAGCGGCGTGCTCGGCTTCGAGGCGGCCTCTCGCGGGGCCGCCTCGGTGATGATGGTGGAGCAGGATCGCAGCGCTCAGCGATCCCTGGCGAGCAGCGCAAAGACCCTGTCGGCGTCATGTGTAGAGATGTATCGCGGCGATGCGGTAAAATTCGCCTCCACCTGCGAGCGGCCATTCGATCTGGTGTTCCTCGACCCCCCGTACGGCAAGGGCCTGCTGGAACGGGTCGGGCACCATCTCGATCGCCTGCTGGTGGCGGACGGCTGGCTCTATGTCGAAGCGGAGCAGCCGCTGGATGAATTGGGTTCGTGGACAACCGTCAAGCGTGGACGGGCGGGCCAGGTGTGTTTCCAGTTGATGCGAGGAGCCCCCCGATGAGAGACGCAGTTGCGATCTACCCCGGCACCTTCGACCCGTTCACCCGCGGCCACGAGGACCTGGTGCGACGCGCGTCGCGACTGTTCGACCGTGTGGTGGTGGCGGTGGCCGCCAGCCCCGCCAAGGATCCGGTGTTTTCGCTGGAAGAGCGGGTGGCGATCGCCGAAGAGGTACTGGCGCCGTTCGAGAATGTCGAGATCACCGGATTTTCCGGCCTGTTGATGCGCTTCTTGCGGGAACGCCAGGCACGGGTGATCCTGCGGGGGCTGCGGGCGGTTTCCGATTTCGAGTACGAATTCCAGATGGCCGGCATGAACCGCAAGCTGTTCGCGGACGTGGAAACGGTGTTTCTGACGCCGTCCGACGAGTACATGTTCATTTCGGCGACGATGGTGCGCGAGATCGCGCGCCTCGGTGGCGATGTCAGCAAATTCGTCCATCCGACCGTATTTGAGAGACTGCGGCTGAAGGTGACGGCCCGGCAGCAACCATGAAGAGGAACGAGCAATGGCTCTGATGATTACCGACGAATGTATCAACTGCGACGTTTGCGAGCCGGAGTGCCCCAACGGCGCGATCTACCAGGGCGAGGAGATCTACGAGATCGATCCGGAAAAGTGCACCGAATGCGTCGGCCATTTCGACGAGCCCCAGTGCCAGCAGGTCTGTCCGGTGGACTGCATCCCGCTCAACCCCGAGCGTGAGGAGAGCCAGGACCAGCTGATGGAGAAGTTCCTGCGCTTGACCGCAGGCAAGAGCTGAACACGGGCAGGCGCCGGCCGCCCCCGCATCGCGGGGCGAAATAAAAGCCCCGCAATGCGGGGCTTTTTCGTGGACGCAACGGCGGGTTTCAGGCCGCCTGGGCGTCGCTTCGCTCGCCGCCAGCGAGCACGTCCTGGCCGAATTCGCGGTGGATCTGATTGGCGATCTCGGTCAGTTGATCGATCTGCGCGAGCACGCCGTCTTCGGATTGTTGCAGTTCGACGATGCGGTCCTCGAGGGTGTCGGTGGCCTGGTGGATGCGCTTGACGCTCTCCAGGCGCCGCTTCAACTGCAGTTGGTATTCGCGCACCTGCGTCTCCAGCGGTGACATCACCGCCCGCAACCAGTTCTCGACGTCCCGATTGGCCACTTCGAAGGTCTTGCGTGCCTGCACTGCAATGGTCTCGAAGAACTTCTGCGTCATGGTGTGCTTCTCGGTGGTGACGATTGCCAGCACCGTGTTGAACTGGTTGTTGAAGGCCGCCTCCAGACGGTCGATCTCCTTCTGGTAGCGCAGCGTGGAAAAGCCACTCGGCGAGGTCAGCTTGAGGCCATGCTCGACGCTGAAGCGCTTGTACATGGCGTCGAGCATCTTGGTGATCTCGGCGATCTCGCCGCTCGAGCGCTGCAGGTTGGAGCGGATGTTGTTGAAGAAGTCGCGCATCGCGCCCTGCAGGCCACGGGAGAAGGAGGATTCGAGCATCGCCTCGCGGGTGCGGCGGGTTTCGTCGCGCAGCGCGTCGAGGCCGAGATGGGCGAGCAGATTGTTGGTCAGGTTCGAGAAGACGCTGCGCACGGCATAGTATTTCTGCAGCCCCTGTTCGAACTCGTCCTTTTCGCTCTTGACCTTGCGCATCATGTACTCGATGACGCTCTGGTTCTTTCCGCGCAGCTCGGTGAGTTCGTGCAGTTGCTCACGGATGCCGGTGAGCCGGGCATTGAGCAGTTCGCGCGTGTGCTGGATCAGGTCGTCGGCCTCGCCGAGCGTGCCCTCGCGCACGATCTCCTGCTTGGTCGGCAGCAAATCCTCGACCAGGGCGGTTTCGAGCGCCGCCAGACGGCTGCGGGCGAAGGTTCCGGAATCCCCGTTGATGCGTGCCACCAGGGCCTTCTGCGCCGAGATCGGGAAAACCTGGCTGCTGGGGATTTCGAGGGCGCTGGCGACCGTGGACACCTGCTTGGAGATCTCGCGCTCGATGCGGGCGTCGTCGCGCAAGCCGTCCCACAGACCGTCGATCTTGTTCAGTGCCACCAGGCGGCCGCGGCGGGCGCCCTTCGAAGTGTCCACGTACTCGCGCCAGACGGCGAGGTCGGACTGGGTGACGCCGGTGTCGGCCGCCAGCACGAACAGCACCGCGTGGGCGTTGGGCAGCAGCGACAGGGTCAGTTCGGGTTCGGCGCCGATCGCATTGAGGCCCGGCGTGTCGAGAACCACCAGGCCCTTCTCCAGCAGCGGATGGGGAAAGCGGATGATGGCGTGGCGCCAGCTCGGAATCTCGACCAGATTGTCCGCCCCCGGCTTGAGCCCGCGCTCGCCGGCCGGATCGACCGCGAAGCCGAGCTTTTCGGCCTCCTCGAGGGGTACCCACTTGGTTTCGCCGACCCGGCCCAGCGCGCCCTGCAGGCTCGCGGCGGAGTTGGAGTCCAGCGGCAGGGTCTGCCACTCGTCATCGAAGCGCTTCAGTTCGGCGACGCTGGCGTGGGTCGAGCGCGACTCGATCGGCAGCAAGCTGATGCTCGGCGTGTCGCCCGGCGACCACTGCAGCTCGGTCGGGCACATGGTGGTGCGGCCGGCACTCGACGGCAGGATGCGATCGCCGTAGTCGCTGAAAAACACGGCGTTGATCAGTTCCGACTTGCCGCGGGAGAATTCGGCGACGAAGGCGACCGTGAGCTGGTCCTCGCGCAGGCGGTCGAGGGCGTATTTGAGCCGCAGTTCGCCCTGGGCATCGCCGAGCTGGTTGTGATCCAGCCACACCCGCAGACTCTCGACGGTGGCGGCGGCGCGCTTGCGCCATTCACTGTATGCGGAAAAGCGATCGATCAAGCTCATGGGGGTATCCGTAATCGTAGAGGCTACGCGCGCCTCCGAGTATGGCCAATGGAATCAAAGGATAACGGGTTTCTCGGCCGCTACCGCGGCTTCTTTCGAAGTAGGCGCCCGAAGGTGGCTATGGCTGACGAGCGGGCGACAAGGCCCAGTCAGTAGCGTTGGCAGCGGGCGCACAGGAAGGTGGCGCGCTGTGCCAGAACGATCCTGCGAATCGGCGCGGCGCAGTTGGGGCAGGCCAGCCCCTCGCGTCCGTAGACCGCGTGGCTGTGCTGGAAGTAGCCGGGCCGGCCGTCGCCGCCGATGAAATCGCGCAGTGTGCTGCCCCCGGCGGCAATGGCTTCGTCGAGGACGTCGCGAATGGCTGCGGCCAGCCGACCGGCGCGCACCCGTCCGAGGCGCCCGGCCGACATGCGGGGATGGATGCGGGCCCGGAACAGACTTTCCGACGCGTAGATGTTGCCCACCCCGACGATCCGGTGGGCATCCATCACGAACGACTTGATCGGCGCCGCGAGGCCTCGCGTGGCCCGGTACAGCCAGTCGCCGTCGAACGCGGCCGACAGCGGTTCGATGCCCAGCCGGGCGAGCGGGGGCGGGTTGGCGTCGCGCGGCTCGTACCACTGGGCCATGCCGAAGCGCCGGGGATCGCGCAGGCGCAGGACGCGATCGCCGAAGGCGACGTCGAAGTGGTCGTGACGGCCCGCCGGCTCGCCCGCAGGCACGATGCGCAGGCTGCCCGACATGCCGAGATGGATGAGCAAGACGCCGCGATCGAAAAGGAAGCACAGGTACTTGCCGCGACGCTCGATGGCGCTCAGGCAGGCGCCCGTCAGGTTGGCCGCGAGATCGTCGGATATCGGTACGCGCAGCCGCGGTTGGCGGACCTCGACGGCGGTGACGCGACGGTGCGAGAGGTGGGGTGCGAGTCCGCGACGGGTGGTCTCGACCTCGGGCAATTCTGGCATGTGGCTCCATGCGGCGCTTGCTTGCCGAGGGCAGCGAAAGTACCTAAGATCGCCCGAACCGAGGTCTGTCGGTCCGAGCCGGCCCGGAAGAGGGCCGAACCATATTTTATTCCGGCGCTCAAATCTTCGTCATTCGATTTGTATGCCGGGTAGCGCCATGCCGGTGCCGGCACGCTCAGCCTAGTTCGGGATT
Source organism: Rhodocyclaceae bacterium (assembly GCA_020445785.1). Lineage (GTDB taxonomy): Bacteria > Pseudomonadota > Gammaproteobacteria > Burkholderiales > Rhodocyclaceae > Cognatazoarcus. The sequence continues at coordinate 16,753 of JAGRFZ010000014.1, read as the reverse complement.
CCTGATGCACGCAGTCCGCAGATTGATCGTTGTCACCGGTTTCGTGGCCGGTGTATTGGGGCCCGTCGCCGTTCGTGCGGAGACGGTCCAGCCCACGGCTGGCGACGCCCCGGCTGCGCAGAGCGCACTCGACGCCAAGACCCTGTATCAATTCCTGCTCGCCGAGATCGCCGGCGCCCGCGGGCAACTCGGCATCTCGGTTCGCGCCTATCTCGAGCTCGCCCGCGATACCCGCGATCCGCGCATCGCCAAGCGCGCGGCGGAGATCGCGCTGTTTGCGCGCGACATGGGCGCGGCCACCGAGGCGGCCCGACTGTGGAACGAGATCGAGCCCGATTCGGCCGAGGCGCAGCGGGTGCTGACCGGCGTGCTGATGCGCACCGGCGCGCGCATCGACGAACTCGAAGCGCATCTGGCCAAGGCCTTGGCCGGTGCCGGCGTGCGTCTGCCCCAGCACCTGCTGGGTCTCAATGGTGCGATGACCCGGGTCGAGGACAAGCAGGCGGCGCGCGAGGTCATCGATCGGGTCACCGAGCCCTATCTGACGCAGCCCGAGGCCTACTTCGCGCGTGCCCACGCGGCATTCAACGCCAACGATGCGACCGGTGCGCTGGGTCATCTCGACGGCGCGCTGGCGCATCGTCCCGACTGGGAGCCAGCGGTGATGATGAAGGCCCAGTTGCTCCAGCACGAGCGCCCGGACGAGGCCATCGCCTTGCTGCGGGCCTATGCCGAGGCCCACCCCGAGAGCCATCAGGCCAAGCTGGTGCTGGCACGCTCGCTGGCTGCGGCCAAGCGCTACGAGGAAGCCCGCGATGCCTTCGACTCGGTGCTGGAAACCTCGCCGGACGATACCGATGCGCTGAATTCTTCGGCACTGCTGTCGATGCAGATCGAAGACTGGCCGGCCGCCGAGCGCCGTCTCCATGAATTGCTGCGGGCCAGTCCCGACAACGGCGACCGGGTGCGCCTGCTGCTCGGTCAGGTTGCGGCCGCGCGCGACAACGACACCCTGGCGGAGCAGTACTACCGGGCCGTGCTCAGCGGCGACGAACAGATCCAGGCGCAGTTCCTGATCGCCCGGCTGCAGTCCGGCCGCGGCGAGTACGATCTCGCGCGCCAGACGCTGCAGGCGATCGAGGGCGACGACGACGTGCTGCGCCGCGCCCGCGTAGCGGAGGCCCAGGTTCTGCGCGATGCCGGGCGCTACCAGGATGCGTACGAGCTGCTCGAGGACGAACTCAGCCGCAGCGAGCAGGACCCGGACTTGCTGTACGAGACGGCGCTGCTGGCCGAGCGGCTGGGGCGCACCGACGTCATGGAAGGGCACTTGCGGACGCTGCTCGACGTCAATCCCGACAACGCCCACGCATTGAACGCGTTGGGCTACTCCTTCGCCGATCGCGGTGTACGGCTCGATGAGGCGTACACGCTGATCAAGCGTGCCAACGAACTCTCGCCGGAGGATCCGTTCATCCTCGACAGCCTCGGCTGGGTGCATTTCCGCAAGGGCGAACACGACCGCGCCCTCGAGCTGCTGCAGCAGGCCTATGGCCAGCGCAGCGATCCGGAGATCGCCGCCCACGTCGGTGAGGTACTGTGGGCAATGGACCGCCGCGACGAAGCCCGGCAGGTCTGGAGCGAAGCCAGCGAGCGCCACCCCGACAGCAAGGAACTGCAGGAAGTCATCGGCCGCTACGCGCAGTGATGCCGGTGCTGCGCGCCCTGCTCATGGCGATGGCCGCGGCCGCCGGCCTTGCCGGCTGCGCCAGTCGGCCGCCGGCCGAGGTGGCTGCGGTCGAGCGTGTCGCCGCGCCCGGCTTCGAACTCGACGGGCGGGTAGCCGTGCGTGACGGCGAGCGCAGTACCGCGGCCGCGATCTATTGGACCCACGACAACGGCGTCGACACGATCGACTTCCTCGCGCCGACCGGGCAGGTGATGGGGCGACTTTCCAGTGATCGAAGCGGCGCACGCATGCAACTGCCGGGTGGCGAGCAGCGCGCGGCCGAGTCGCTCGACCGGCTGGCCGCCGACCTGCTCGGCTTCGCGGTGCCGGTGTCGCGCCTGCGCGCTTGGGTGCAGGCAGTGGCCGGCGCCGACGCGCGAATCCTGCGCCGTGATCCGGGCGGGCGGCCGGCGCTGATCTCGGAGCAAGGCTGGCTGATCGAATACACGGCCTACCGCGACGACTCCGCGAACGCCCCCGTGCGTCGCCTGCAGGCACGCTGGGGGGCGCTGGAATTGACCTTGCTGGTGGATCAATGGCTGGCGAGATGAGCGCGGATTGGCTGCATTGCCCCGCGCCGGCCAAGCTCAATCTGTTCCTGCACGTCACCGGACGGCGGCATGACGGCTACCATCTGCTGCAATCCGCCTTCCGCTTGATCGACTGGCACGACACGATCTCCCTCAGGGTGCGCGACGATGGTCGGGTCGTGCGCCGTGGCGCGCTGGCCGGGGTCGCCGAGGCGGACGATCTCGTGGTGCGTGCTGCCCGCCTGCTGCAAGCGCATTGCGGCTGCGGTCTCGGCGTCGAGCTGGCGGTGGAGAAATGCCTGCCGATGGGCGGTGGGCTCGGCGGCGGAAGCAGCGACGCCGCCACCGTGCTGCTGGCGCTCAATCGCTTGTGGTCGCTCGATCTCGATCGCGCCGCATTGATGGCGCTTGGCCTGAGGCTGGGCGCCGACGTTCCGTTCTTTCTGTTCGGGCGCGATGCGTTCGCCGAAGGGGTTGGAGAGAAGCTGCAGCCCCTGGTGTGGCCCGCATGCCGTTATGTGGTGGTGACGCCACAGGCGCGCGTGCCGACAGGGGCGATTTTTGGCGATCCGGAGTTGACGAGGAACAGCGCGCCAATCAGAATGGCGGACTTCGCAGCGAGCAGTACTCGCAACGATCTGGAAGCGGTGGTCCGGCTTCGATACCCGGAAGTCGATCGCCTGATCCGCTGGCTCGGGCAGTATGCGCCGGCCCGGATGACCGGATCTGGCGCGTGTGTGTTCGCTTCGTTTTCGGACGAGAACGAAGCGCTGCGAATCGTGGCCCAGTGCCCGGCGCCGTGGCAGGCAAGGAGCGTTGCGACGCTCGCCAGCCACCCGCTACGGGACTGGGCTCGCGACTGAAGTGTCACTGGGGAGTCGCCAAGTCGGTTAAGGCACCGGATTTTGATTCCGGCATTCGAGGGTTCGAATCCTTCCTCCCCAGCCAAAATCCATCGGGCAGGCAGATCGCCTGCCCGAGTCGTTTTGGACCGTACTTTGCGCATCGGAGCAGCTCGATGGCCTCTGGCAACCTGATGGTCTTTACCGGGAACGCCAACCCGAAACTCGCGGCGGACGTGGTCAAGCGGCTCGGTATGTCGCTCGGCGCGGCGACCGTAGGCCGCTTTTCCGACGGCGAGGTCAATGTCGAACTGCTGCAGAACGTGCGCGGCAAGGACGTCTTCGTGCTGCAGCCCACCGGCGCGCCGACCAACGAGAATCTGATGGAGCTGGTGATCCTGGTGGATGCGCTGAAGCGCGCGTCGGCCGGCCGCATCACCGCTGCGATTCCCTACTTCGGCTACGCTCGCCAGGATCGCCGTCCGCGTTCGGCGCGGGTGCCGATCACCGCCAAGGTGGTCGCCAACATGTTGCAGGCGGTCGGTGTCCAGCGTCTGCTGACGATGGACTTGCACGCCGACCAGATCCAGGGGTTCTTCGACATCGCGGTGGACAACGTCTATGCCGCGCCGGTGCTGCTGGCCGATCTCGATAAGCAGAAGTACGACGACCTGCTGGTGATTTCCCCGGACGTCGGTGGGGTGGTTCGCGCTCGCGCCTTCGCCAAGCGGCTCGAGTGCGATCTCGCGATCATCGACAAGCGGCGGCCGAAGGCCAATGTGTCGGAAGTCATGAACATCATCGGCGAGGTCAAGGATCGCACCTGCGTCATCATGGACGATATCGTCGATACCGCCGGCACGCTGTGCAAGGCAGCCCAGGCCTTGAAGGAAAGCGGTGCGCGGCGGGTTCTGTCCTACTGTACCCACGCCGTGCTCTCGGGCTCCGCGGTCAGCCGCATCGCCGACTCCGCGCTCGACGAGTTGGTGATCACCGACACCCTGCCGCTGCGCGACGATGTGCGTGCGTGCAACCGCATCCGCCAGATTTCGGTGGCCTCGCTGCTGGCCGACACCATGCTGCGGATCAGCAACGAAGAGTCGGTCAGTTCGCTGTTCATGGAATGAGTTTTCGGCCCGGCCGGCTGGCCGGGCCTTTTCCGCCCCGACTGGTCGCGGTCGGGGCACCGTCAACCAGGAGTCATCATGCAAATCCAAGTCAATGCCAGCAAGCGCGAGGACCAGGGATCGGGTGCGAGCCGCCGCCTGCGTCGCGCCGGCAAGCTGCCCGGCATCATCTACGGCGGTGGAAAGGACGCCACCCCGATCACGCTCGATCACAACGATCTCTACCACGCCCTGCAGAAGGAGGCTTTCCACGCCTCGGTTCTGACCATCGACGTCGATGGTGCCAAGCAGAACGCAGTGCTGCGCGACACCCAGTGGCACGCCTACAAGCCGCAGGTGCTGCACATCGATTTTCAGCGCGTTGCCGCCGACGAGAAGATCCACCTGCGCGTGCCGCTGCACTTCGTCAACGACGAGATCTGCCCGGGCGTCAAGCTCGAGGGCGGCATGGTCTCCCACGTCATGACCGAACTCGACGTGCAGTGCCTGCCGAAGGATCTGCCCGAGTACATCGAAGTGGACCTGAAGGATCTTTCCGGCACCAAGTCGCTGCACGTCTCCGAGCTGGTGATGCCCGCCGGCGTCGAAGTGGTGCATCACGGTGAAGGCGATCCGATCGTCGCGACCGTCCTCAAGACCGGCGGTGGCGAGACCGGCGAAGAGGGTGAAGCGGACGAGGAAGGCGGAGAGGAGTAAGCCGCTTCGGCGACGGCCGTCGCCCGCAGCGCGGCTACTGCCGTGGATCGTCCGCCCCCAAGACTCGTCGTCGGCCTCGGCAACCCCGGCGCCGGCTATGCCCAGACCCGGCACAACGCCGGGTTTTGGCTTTGTGAACGCCTCGCCGCGGAGCACGGCGCGTCGTTCTCGGCCGAGTCGCGCTTCCACGGGCTGGTCGCCAAGGCGCCGGCCGTCGGTGGCTGGGTGCTGATGCCGCAGACCTTCATGAACCGCTCCGGCCAGTCGGTCGGGGCGCTGGCCCGCTTCTATCGCATCGCGCCGGCCGAGATCCTGGTGGTGCACGACGAACTGGACATCCCGCCGGGCCAACTGCGGTTGAAGTTCGGTGGCGGCATGGGCGGCCACAACGGCCTCAAGGACATCACCGCCCATCTCGGCACCCAGGACTACTGGCGCCTGCGCATCGGCATCGGCCACCCCGGCGATCGCAACCAGGTCGTCGGCTTCGTGCTGAAGCCACCGCGGCGCGAGGAGCAGGAACTGATCGACGACGCGATCCTGCGGGCGCTGTCCGAGTGGCCGTCGCTCGTCAACGGTGACTGGAATCGTGCCGGTACCCGCATCAACGCCCGCTCGGGCGGCAACAAGACAAGCAAGGACGACTGAGCAATGAGCCTCAAATGCGGCATCGTCGGCCTGCCCAACGTGGGCAAGTCGACGCTCTTCAATGCATTGACCAAGGCCGGTATCCAGGCCGAGAACTATCCTTTTTGCACGATCGAGCCCAACGTCGGCATCGTCGAGGTGCCCGACGCCCGCCTCGGCCAGCTGTCCGCGATCGTCGATCCGCAGCGTGTGCAGCCGGCGATCGTCGAATTCGTCGACATCGCCGGGCTGGTGGCCGGCGCGTCGAAGGGCGAGGGCCTGGGCAATCAGTTTCTTGCCAACATCCGCGAGACCGACGCCATCGTGAACGTCGTGCGCTGCTTCGAGGACGGCAATGTGGTGCACGTCAATGGCCGCGTCGACCCGATCGCCGACATCGAGACGATCGGCACCGAGCTTGCGCTGGCCGACTTGGCGACCGTCGAAAAGACGGTGAATCGCGAACAAAAGAAGGCCCGCGCCGGCGACAAGGACGCCCAGAAGCTGGTGTCCGTGCTCGAAGCCCTGCTGCCGCACCTCAACGAAGGCAAGCCGGCGCGCAGCGCCGGCCTCGACGACGACGCCCAGCAGTTGGTCAAGCCGCTGTGCCTGCTGACTCTGAAACCGGCGATGTACGTCGCCAACGTCGCCGAGGACGGCTTCGACGACAATCCCCATCTCGACCGGCTGCGCGAGTTGGCCGAGCGCGAGGGCGCCCCGGTGGTCGCCCTGTGCGCCGCGATCGAAGCCGAGATCGCCGACCTCGACGACGAGGACAAGGGCGACTTCCTGGCCTCGATGGGCCTCGAGGAGCCCGGCCTCGACCGCCTGATCCGCAGCGCCTACCGCCTGCTCGGCCTGCAGACCTACTTCACCGCCGGGGTCAAGGAAGTGCGGGCGTGGACCATCCACATCGGCGACACCGCCCCGCAGGCGGCCGGCGTGATCCACACCGACTTCGAGCGGGGCTTCATCCGCGCCCAGACCATCGCCTTCGACGACTTCATCCAGTACAAGGGCGAGAACGGCGCCAAGGAAGCCGGCAAGATGCGCGCCGAGGGCAAGGACTACGTGGTCAAGGACGGCGATGTCATGAACTTTCTGTTCAACGTCTGAGCCGCGCGCGCCGAGGTGCGGGGAAGGGGCCCCGCCCTCTCGGCCAGTTGGAAGCTCGCGCGGTATGCGGGCCGGACGCCTGCCCGAGCGACAGGTTCTCAGGCAGGCTGGTCGGCGCACTCCGGTTCTTGATTGCTTGTCGGCCGAAGGAGCAATTCAAGGTGTGCCACGACGCCCCGCAATCTGATGGCGAGAATGCCGCAATCGTCGGCCAGCCGTCACTTGGACCGTCTGCGTCGCGCGGTCGCCCGGCAGCGGCTGCTGATGATGCCAAATGTCCCCGGGCAGCCCCCGTTCGGAGCCGACGCAAAAGGACACGTGCCGTGCATTCCTCGGCACGTGCCGCATGCTCCATCCACGACCGATGGAACTTCGTTGCGTGCAGCACTCAGCCGGCCGCCGACGTCGCGTCGAAATAGGTCGCGTAGAAGAAATAGGCCGTGATGGCGATGCTGGCGACGATGACGAAGTGGCGGACATGCTGCTGCGGTAGGCTTCGCGACACGTGCGCCGCCCCATAGCCACCGACCAGCGTGCCGGTCAGCATGATCGTGCCCTCGTACCAGGCGATCGCCCCATTGGCGATGAAGAGGATGATCGCGATCAGCGAGACCGCCGTCGATACCAGCAGTTTGAGGCCGTTCATGGCGTTGATGTTGGTATGGCCGGCCAGGGCCAAGTAGCTCAGCGTAACGATGCCGAGCCCGGCGTTGAAGAATCCGCCATAGACACAGACTGCAAGCAGCAGGCCCGCCAGCAGGACGGCGCCGGCGGCCGACGCATGGCGATGACCGGTGGCCAGCGCCTTCAGTCGTTGATTGATCCGACCGCCATAGACGAACAGCGCAGTGGCGAACAGCAGCAGCCAGGGAATCGCCTCGCGGAACACGGCCTCCGGCGTACGGAGGAGCAGCCACGCGCCGGTAATGCCCCCGAGCAGGCTGGTGCCCACAAGCCGCGGCAGTTCGGCGCGATGCGCGGCCAGTTCGCGGCGTAGCGCATAAACGCCGCTCAGATAGCCGGCACAGGAGGCAAAGGTGTTGGTGGCATTGGCACTGATCGGCGCGACGCCGGCGGCCATCAGCGCCGGGAACGTAATGAAACTGCCGCCGCCGGCGACGGAATTGAGCACGCCGCCGAACACACCGGCGAGAAACAGCAGAACGGGTTCGAGGCGCATCGTGGGCGGATGTCTGGCGTCCGTGGTCAGGCCAAGTCGTGGGGGATGACCCAGGCGGTGCTGCGGTGGCGGACCGGTGATCCAAACCCGGTCCGCGCCCTGGCGGCGGGTCGCATCAACACCATATCCCGACCGCCGGACACGGGGACAGGGAAGGCCCGTCGTCGATGCTCGACGCGAACCGCAAGCCTTCGTCCGGACCCGCCGGATCTCCGATTGCCGAGGTGGCCGGAGAATCCGCCGCGTCCGGGAGGCTGCGACGGCCGAACTGCACTTGAAGGTCGGGTAGCCCGAACGATCGCGGCTGCCGTGCCGCGGCAGGGATCGGCCGGTCGCGTGTGGCGCCGAGCGTGAAGCAGGGCCTGTACGCCGCCATTCCGTCCGGTCGATCTCAGGCGGCCGGATTCACGCACAGCGCCTGGTTCAGTGCCTTGACCGCATCCCGGTAGTCGCCGCGCTCGATCACGAACTGCATGTTCACCTGGCGCAGGGTCTGGGACACGCAGTTCACATTGACGCCGGCGTCGGCCAGGGCCTGGGCGGCGCGGGCAAGGACGCCGGGAATCGCGATGTTCGAGCCGATCGCGCAGACGATCGCGCTGGGCTTGACGGTGACGATCTGATAGCGGGACTCGAGCTCGGCCACCAATTGGTCGGTGATCGAGTTGTCCCACACCAGGTGGGCGATCGAGTTGGCGTTGGTCGTCTTCATGATGTACGAGATGCCGTGCTGGCTGAGGATCTCGGTCAGGCCATAGTCGAAGCCCACGGTGCCGACCATGATCGGGTCGTGAATCTCGACCAGCGTGACCTTGTCGGTGCCGGTGATGATCTCGACGCGGGCGCGCTGACCGACGAAATCCTTGGTGACCAGCGTGCCCGGGTGCTCGGGCTCGAAGGTGTTCTTCAGGCGGATCGGGATGCCGGCCAGTTCCATCGGCTTGGAGGCCTTGGGGTGGATCGCTTCCATGCCGACGTCGGCGAGCTGGTCGGCGACGTCGTAGTTGGTGGCGCCGACGACGATTGCGTTCTCGATTCCGACCAGGTTCGGGTCGGCCGAGGACAGGTGAAACTCCTTGTGGATCACTGCTTCCATCGGTTTCAGTTCGACCGCGATCTTGCTGAAGGTGACCTCGGAATAGCCCCGGTCGAACTCCCGCATGATGCCTTCGATGCCCTTGGTGTAGCCGGTGGCGACCACCGCCGAATTCGCCAGATCGAGGCCCTTGAAGGAATTGTGGATACGCTCGTCGATGGTCCAGGCCTCGTCGTCGTCGAAGCCGGCCAGGTCGATCAGTGTCGCGTTTACGCCGTTGGCCTTGAGCATCTCGACCGAGTTGAAGGCGCTGTGGGATTCGCCGATCGAGGCCAGCACCTCGCGCGCTGCCAGCAGCACGTCGGCCCGGCTGAGGTAGCCGCTGGCCAGCACGTGGTGCATCGCCTCCAGGTATTTCCGGGCCTGGGCGATGCGCCCGTCGACGAAGCGGTCGGCCACCGCCAGCGGCAGCCCCAGCTCGGCAAAGCCGGCATTGAGCCGCTTCAGACTGACTGCCAGGCCGTCGAGTGCGTCCTGGTAGCCGGCGCCTTCCGCGAACAGCGCGTAGATGCCGCGCTCGCCGGTCTTCTTGTGCTCCAGCAACTGATTGGTGACGCCGGAATAGGCCGAAACGACATAGACCCGGCCGAGAATCCGAGCCTTGTCGTACAGCATGATGTGGCGCAGTACATCACCGAAGGCCGACATCGAGGTGCCGCCGATCTTCTCGACCGAGAGCCGGTTTGGGGCCGTGTTTTGCATGCGATCTAGTTCCTGAGCGTGGAATTGCGATACCGCGGCCGGCTGCTTGTGTCTGCCGCCGCCGTCAAAGGGCGTAATTGTCACCGAGCCGGGCGTCGCTTGCCAGCCTCGTGTATCGTTCGCGCTGTCGATCGCCGCCGCCGCGGCGGCCCGGGCACGGCTTCCGCCCTGTGGCCGCCGTGTGTCGAAGCGAAGATTGCCCCTGCCGAACCGATGCCGCCATCCTATGTCGGGCGTTTCGCCCCATCCCCCTCGGGACCGCTCCATTTCGGTTCGCTGGTGGCCGCGGCCGGCAGCTACCTGGAAGCGAGGTGCGCGGGCGGCCGCTGGCTGCTGCGCATCGAGGACGTGGACAGGCCACGCACGGTCGCTGGTGCCGAGGCCCAGATCCTGCGCCAGCTCGAGGCCCTGGGCTTCGAATGGGAGCTGGACCCCTGGCGCCAGAGCGAGCGCGACCAGGCCTATCGGGCCGCGCTGGCCTCGCTGCGTGAATGCGCGCAGGTGTTCGACTGCGGCTGCAGCCGCCGCGAGATTGCCGATTCGGCGCTGGCGCCCGACGGCGCGCCGCGCTATCCGGGCACCTGCCGCAACGGTCTGGCAGCAGGCCGCCAAGCGCGGACCGTGCGGCTGAGGACCGAGGCGGGCGTCGAGATCTGCTTCGACGATGCGGTCCAGGGGCGGGTCTGCGAAGACGTCGGTACCGCGGTCGGCGACTTCGTCCTGCAACGCGCCGACGGCCTGTTCGCCTACCAGCTCGCGGTGGTGGTGGACGACGCCGCCAGCGGCGTCACCGACGTCGTGCGCGGCGCCGACCTGATCGACTCGACCTGCCGGCAGATCTGGCTGCAGCGCTGTCTCGGCCTGCCGACGCCCCGCTACATGCACTTGCCGGTGGCGATCAACGGCTACGGCAACAAGCTGTCGAAGCAGAGCCGGGCGCGGGCGATCGACCCGAGCAGGCCGGCGCCGGCGCTCGTGGCAGCGCTCGCGTTCCTCGGCCAGCAGCCACCAGATGCGCTCGCCGGTGGCTCGCCTGCTACCATCTGGCGGTGGGCGATCGACCATTGGCGGCCGGAGGCCATCCCGCCGCGGCGGAGCATTCGCGCCGACGCCGAATTCTGGGAGGAAGACGCGTGATCGACGACATTCAGGGTCTGCGCAGGGTATTGAGCGAGGACCGCGTGATCGCGGTGGTCGGCCTGTCGGCCCATTGGTACCGCCCGAGCTATTTCGCAGCGAAGTACATGCAGGAGCGCGGCTACCGCATCGTGCCGGTCAATCCGACCTACGACGAGGTGCTCGGCGAGCGCTGCTATCCGTCCTTGCGGGACGTGCCCGAGCCGATCGACATGGTGGACGTCTTCCGCAAGCCGGCGGACGTGATGCCGGTCGTCGAGGATGCGATCGCGATCGGCGCGCGTACCCTTTGGCTACAGCTCGGGGTGATCAATCAGCAGGCCGTGGCACGGGCCGAAGAGGCAGGGCTGCGGGTGGTGATGGACCGCTGCGTCAAGATCGAGTACGGGCGCCTGTTCGGTGGGCTCGGCTGGTTCGGCGTCAATACCGGCGTGATCTCGGCCAAGCGTCCGCCCCTGCCGCCTCGCCCCGGTCGTCCGGGCTGAAGGGTCGGCAGGGTACCGGTCGTCGCTGTGAGCCGTGGCGCAGTGCGGCCTCAGGCGTGCGCTGCGCGGGCCCGCCCGGCGGGTCGGTGCAGGGTGGCGGTGAGGGCCGCGTGATCGGAAATGCGGGCCCAGGCGCCACCGAAGTGGGCTTCGGCGCATTCGATGTCGAAGCCCCGGACGTAGATTCGGTCCAGCCGGAACAGCGGTAGCTGGCTCGGAAAGCTGCGGGCCGGGCGGCCTCGGCCGCCGCAGAACACCTCGCGAAGTCCCAGCCGCCGCGCCAGCAGGCGATCGGCGTGATTGCGCCAGTCGTTGAAGTCGCCGGCGATGATGATCGGTTCGTCGTCGCCGGCCAGCACCTGCATGCGCTCGGCGAGCGCTTCCATCTGGCGGCGACGGCTGCCGGCGAACAGGCCGAGATGGACGCACACCGCGTGCAGCCGCCCGGCCATGCCGGGGACGTCGATCTCGCAGTGGAGGAGGCCACGACGTTCGAAGCGGTGATCGGAGACGTCCTGGTTGGCGCTGCTGGCGATCGGGAAGCGGCTGAGGATCGCGTTGCCGTGGTGGCCGTGGTCGTAGATTGCGTTGCCGCCGTAGGCGCTGTCGAGCCAGGCACCCTCGGCGAGAAAGTGGTGCTGCGGAATGGCGGGCCATTCCGGATGGCGCTGGGCGTGCGCCAGATGCATGCCCTGGACTTCCTGCAGGAACACGAGGTCGGCCTCGAGGCTGCGCAGTTGTTCGCGCAGATCGTGGATCACCAGGCGACGGTTGAACTGCGAAAAACCCTTGTGGATGTTATAGGTGCAGATGCGCAGGGTCGGCATCGTGGGGCCTTTGGTCGAGTCGGTGTCGGGGTTGCGGGACTTATTCTAAGAGCAGGCGGCGATGAAGGAACTGCAGGTTGTCTATCGGGTCGAGTGCGCGGCGGCTGAAGTCGACGCACGGGCGCGGGCGCTCGCGGTCGAGCAGAGCATCGAAATGCCCCCGGAGGCGGTCGCGAGCGCCTTCGTCCGCGATCAGGTGATCGGCGAGGTGCTCGCCATCGACGTCGCCGGAACCGGCGCTTTCGACGTGCGCATCGGACTGTCGCTGGAGAGCACGGGCGGGGAGGGCGGGCAGTTGTTGAACATGTTGTTCGGCAACAGTTCGCTGCAGCCCGACGTGCACCTCCTGGACTTCGACCTGTCGGCGCCCGCGGCAGCCTGCTTCGGCGGCCCACGCCAAGGCGTCCCGGGCCTGCGGCGAGCGCTCGCGCGAGCCAGCGGTGCCCTCACCTGCAGCGCCTTGAAGCCCCTCGGCTCGACGCCGGCCGAGCTGGCCGGTTTGGCGTGCGCGCTGGCCGCCGGCGGCATCGACCTGATCAAGGACGACCACGGCCTGGCGGATCAATCGCGGGCGCCGTTCGAACAGCGGGTGCCGGCGGTGTGCCGGGCGCTGGCGCGCGCCGGGCTGGATCGTTGCCTCTATGTACCGAGCGTCGGTGGCGGTCCGACACGCCTGCAGCGCCAGCTTCGCATTGCGCGCGAGGAAGGTGTGCGCATGGTGTTGCTGGCGCCGATGATCAGCGGCGTCGGCGCGCTGCAGGAGATCGCCGACGAGTTCCTGGTGCTGGCCCATCCGGCGATGGCGGGCGCGGCGCGCGTGGCGCCGCCGGCACTGATCGGCAAGCTGTTCCGGCTGTGCGGCGCGGACGCCACGATATTCCCCAACCATGGCGGACGCTTCAGCTATTCTGAGGACTGCTGCCGACGGATCGCCGATGCGGCGCGCACACCCTGGCATGGTCTGGCAGCGTCGCTGCCGGTGCCGGCCGGCGGCATGCACCCGGCGCGTGTCGACGAGATGCTTCGGTTCTACGGGGAGGATGTGATGCTGTTGATCGGAGGCGCCCTGCTGGCCTCGCCAAGGGGGGTCGAGGCCGCGGCCCAGGCATTCGTCGGCGCGGCCCGCGCCGCTGGACGCAGTCGATGAGCGAACCGGTCTGGCGTCGCTGCGAAGCCCCTGGCCGCTGGCAGATGGTGCACGTACATCAGTACAAGGCGGAGGGTTCGGCACCGTTTCGTGACGTCACCCGGCAGTTGCTGTTCGCCCACCCGGAGCTGGCCTGCGAGTGGCGTTATTTCGAGATCGGTCCCGGTGGACACACCACCCTCGAACGGCATGACCACCGCCATGCGGTGATGATCCTGCGGGGCGCCGGAGCCTGCCTGGTGGGGCGCGAGGTGCGCGCGGTGCGCAGCCATGACCTGGTGGAGGTGCCGGCGTGGACCTGGCACCAGTTCCGCGCCACCGAGGCGTCGCCCCTCGGCTTTCTGTGTCTGGTCAATGCGGACCGGGATCGACCGTGCCTGCCGAGCGAGGTGGAATTGACCGAACTGCGCCGCGACCCCAAGGTCGCTGCCTTCATCCGCTGTTGAGTCGGTCCGCCGCTGCCGGCGGCGCGGCAAGCGGGGTCAGGACACCGACAGCATGCGGTCGAGGGCCAGTCGGGCGAGTTCGGCTTCGTGCTCCGGCACCCGGATCGGATTGACGACCTTGCCATCGGCGAGGTTCTCCAGCGTCCACGCCAGGTGCTGCGGGTCGATGCGCTGCATCGTCGAGCACATGCAGACGGTCGGTGCCATGAATTGCACGACCTTGCCTTCGGGCTTCATTTCTTCGGCGAGGCGATTGACCAGATTGAGCTCGGTGCCGACCAGCCAGCGGGTGTCGGGCTCGGCCGCGGTGATGGTCTTGATGATGTATTCGGTCGAGCCGACGTAGTCCGAGTTGATGCAGACGTCGAGGTTGCTTTCGGGGTGCGAAATCACCCGGCCGTCGGGGTGCTGCATGCGCCAGCGCCGGATGTGGCTTTCCTGGAACATCTGGTGCACCGAGCAATGGCCCTTCCACAGCAGAATCTTGGCGTTGGCGATCTGTTCCGGGGTGAGGCCGCCGTATTCGAGATCCGGATCCCACACGACCATCTGTTCGAGGGGGATGCCTTTCTTGTAGCCGGTCCAGCGGCCGAGATGCTGGTCGGGGAAGAACAGCACTTTTTCACGCTGGGCGAAGGCCCAGTCGAGGATCGTCGGCGCATTGGTCGAGGTGCACACGATGCCGCCGTGCTCACCGCAGAAGGCCTTGAGGTCGGCTGCCGAATTGATATAGGTGACCGGCGTGATGCGCTCGTCCGGCGCGTCGATGACCTCGCCGAGTTCCCGCCAGCAGCGCTCGACCTTGGCCAGATTGGCCATGTCGGCCATCGAACAGCCGGCTGCCAGGTCGGGCAGTATCGCGGTCTGGTGGGGCTTGGACAGGATGTCGGCGACCTCGGCCATGAAATGCACGCCGCAGAACACGATGTATTCGGCGTCGGTCTCGGAAGCGAGCTTGGCAAGCTTGAGGGAATCACCGGTGAGGTCCGCGTGCTGGTAGACGTCGGCCCGTTGGTAGTGGTGGCACAGCAATACCGCCTTGTCGCCGAGGCGTGCGCGGGCCGCCCGGATGCGCTCTTGGGCGTCCTCGTCGGCGAGGGTGTTGTACTTGTCGAAGCTGATCGTGGCTACCTGCATGATGGTCGTCCTGCAAAGGGTCAGGTGGCGGCTGTGCCGCCGGTTGTCTCGCCCGGCAAGATGGCCGGCGTCAGCTCTGGATCCAAGGCAGGCCGGCATGGCGCCAGCCGCCGATCCGGTTGCGGTGCCCGTTGGCATCCTTGTCGCCCTCGAAACCCTCGAGGACGTTGTAGCAATTGGTATAGCCGGCCTCCGCCGCCGCGGCCGCCGCCTTGCCCGAACGCACGCCGCTGCGGCACAGGAACATCACCAGCGCCTCTTGGTCGACCTGATGCCCGAGCTGGCTCAGGAAGTTCGGGTTGGGCTGGTTGCCCGGGTAGGCGAGCCACTCGATCTCGACCGCTTCCGGTACGCGGCCGACCCAGTCCCATTCCGCGTGGGTGCGCACGTCCACCAGCTTGGCGCCCGGCGCAAGCCGCCAGACTTCGTTCGCCTCGGCTGGCGTCAGCGCGCCGGCGTAGGGCAGCTCCATCTCCTCGGCCCGCTTGTGGGCCAGCCCGAGCAGGTCGTTGAGTCTTCCCATCGTTCGCTCCCGGATCGATAGAATGGCGGGTTCGAGAGTATACCCGGCCGACGCGACATGGTGACCGAGGGCAAGCCGCAACCCACCGCAGAAGCGCGCGAGCGTGTGATCCGCCGCGCCACCCAGGGCGGAATCGCCGTCAATTTGTCGCTGGTCGCGGCCCAGGTCGTGGTCGGCCTCGCCGCGAATGCCTTCAGCCTGCTGGCCGACGCCACCCATACCCTGGCGGACCTGCTGGCCGACGGCCTCGTGCTGTTCGCCAACAAGCGGGGCGGGGAGCCCGCCGACCGCGACCATCCCTATGGACACGGTCGCATCGAAACGGTTGCGTCGATGGTGCTGGGTGGGCTGCTGATGGCAGTGGGTACGGGCTTTCTGGTGGCCTCGGTGGACCGCATCCAGAATCTCGGCGAACTCCCGCAGATTCATGTGGCGGCGCTGCTCATGGCGATACTCACGCTGTTCGCCAAGGAGGGCTTGTTCCGGTTTCTGCGGCGCGTGGCACGGCGCGTGCGATCGTCCATGGTCGAGGCCAACGCCTGGCACGCGCGCTCGGATGCGGCCTCCTCGCTGGTGGTGGCGGTCGGCATCGGCGGCAGCCTCGCCGGCTACCCGGCGCTCGAGCCGCTGGCGGCCGTGCTGGTGGGAATCATGATCCTGCGTATGGGCTGGCGGCTGGCCTTCCAGGCGGTGCGCGAATTGATCGACACCGGGCTCGATCCGGAGGAGACCGGAGAATTGCGCGGCGCGCTGCTGGAAACGCCTGGCGTGATGGGCGTGCATGAGCTGCGCACCCGGCGGATGGGTCCGAGGGTCCTGGTGGACGCCCACGTCCAGGTGGACCCGCGGATCACGGTCTCGGAAGGCCACCGGGTGGCGGAAACGGCGCGCGCAAGGCTGCTGCGGATCCGCAGCGATGTCCAGGACGTGCTGGTTCATGTCGATGTCGAGGAGGACCTGGTGGCGCCGCTCGGTCCGCGCATCCCGAGGCGGGATCAACTGGTCGCGACCGTGCGCGACGTGCTGGGTCCGCAGGCGCCGGAGCCGGATCGGGTGCAGCTCCACTACCTGGGTGGCCAGGTCGAGGTCGAAGTGTTCATGCCGACGCAGTGGTCGCGGTGCGACGACGAGGAACGCTCCGCCCTGCAACGGCGGGTGGAGGAGGCCTTGGCCCGCCAGTCCTACCTGCGCAGCATTCGCTTCTTCGAGAATGCACACAATTGGTGCAAAGAGTCTTGAAGTGCACCAATGTCGTGCAATCCATTCCGCCCAAATTGGTGCATAGGCCGTGGCAGAGGCGATCCGCGCGTTGTCTGCCATTTGGCACGCTAAGTGCTACGATTCGGCCCGTTGATTTTCCGTTTTCTTGAACAACGCTACAAAACCAGGAGTCGAGCATGTCCGCT
>JAGRFZ010000099.1:679-4648 GCA_020445785.1 Rhodocyclaceae bacterium | reverse complement strand
GGAAGGGCGTGCCCGGGTCGAGCAGATGATTGACCCGCTCGCGCGGCAGCAGCTTGCCGCGGGCGGTGTGCTTGGCGCGGGCCTTCTCGCCGCCGCCCTCGGCGATGCGCGCGGCCTGGGTGCGCAGGTCGGTCACCAGCGCTTGCATCGCTTCCGCGTTGGCGCGGTAGTCCTCGCTACGTGGATTGATCTGGCTCTTTATCGTACTCATGTCTCCTCGCCCGTGCGGGGTACCCCCGCGTCACAGTTGGCGTTCGTCGTGGATCACCCGGGACGTTTCCGAGCCCCGGTAGTCGGTCATCGCCTGCAGCAATTCGTCGGGCTCGCGGCCGTGCAGCAGCAGGCTGCGGTTCTCGGGCTTCATGAAGCCCTCGCGGACCGCGGCATCCAGCATCGTCACCATCGGCCGGTAATATTCGCCGACGTCGAGCAGGGCGGCAGGCTTGCGGTGGAAGCCGAGCTGCGCCCAGGTCAGGATTTCGAACAGTTCCTCGAAGGTGCCGAGTCCGCCGGGCAGCGCGATGAAGCCGTCCGACAGTTCGGCCATGCGGGCCTTGCGGGCGTGCATCGAGTCCACCACTTCGAGCCGGCTCAGGCCGGCGTGGCCGACCTCCCATTTCATCAGCGCATCGGGGATGACGCCGGTGACGCGGCCGCCGGCGGTCAGGCAGGCGTCGGCGACGACGCCCATCAGTCCGACCTTGCCGCCGCCATAGACCAGCTCGATGCCGCGCTCGGCGAGCCGCCGGCCGAGTGCTTCGGCACTCCTCCGATAGTCGTCGCGGACCCCGGCGCGGGAGCCGCAGAAGACGCAGATGCGGGCGAACTCGGCCATCTCAGAAGCCGCCTTCGGCGAGCCAGCGCTCGATTTGTTCGAGGCGGTCGACGCCCCAGAACGGTTCGCCGTCGATGACGACGAAGGGCGAGCCGAAGACGCCGGCGGCAAGCGCCTCGCTGCAGGCGCCCTTGAGGCGCTGCTTGACCTCGTCGTCGTCGAGCGCCTTTGCGCACGCGTCGGCATCGGCGCCGGCCGCGGCGGCCAGCGCGACGACGACGTCCTTGTTCGAGATGTCGCGCCCATCGACGAAATAGGCACGGAACACGGCGTGGGCGAAGGCGCGGGCCATCGCGCAGTCCTGAGTGTGCAGCCAATAGTAGGCGCGTGCCGCGTGCTGGGTGGCGACCGGGAACGGCGTCGGAATGCTCAGTGCGATGCCGAGATGTCGGGCGCTGCGGCGGATGTCGTGCAGCGAGTACGGCCCCTTCATCGGGATCGACGGCAGCGGCTGGCTGTCGATCTGCTTGTAGACCACGCCGAGCAGCATCGGCTTCCAGCGCACCTTGCGACCGAAGCGGGCGGCCAGCGCGTCGATGCGCTCGCTCATGAGGTAGCCGTAGGGGGAGGAAAAGTCGAAGTGGAAGTCGATTGGATCGGACATCGGCGTTTCTCCCGTCAGCGCTTCGGCCAGAGGATCATCTGGGTGCAGCGGAACAGCGCCAGCCGGCCGCGCTCGCCGTGGACCTCGGCATCCCAGACATGGGTGTTGCGACCGCAATGGGCCGCGGTGGCGACGCAGGTGATGCGCCCGTCGTACTGGGTGCCGAGGAAGTTGCTCTTCAGTTCGATCGTGGTGAAGCCTTCGGCGCCTTCCGGCAGGTGGGCGAAGGTGGCGTAGCCGCAGGCCGTGTCGGCCAGCGCGATCACCGACGCGGCATGCAGGTAGCCGTTGGGCGCGAGCATGTCCGGGCGCAGGTCGAAGCCGGCTTCTAGGCGGCCGGCCTCGACGCGGTCGACCTCGAAGCCGAACCATCCCGGCAGCGTGCCGGGGGTGCGCGCGTTCAGGCGCTCGAGGGAGAAAGTCGGGTGTAGGCGGGGCGGGGGCATGGTGTCTCCGGCGTCGGGCGATTACCAGGGCAGGGGTTCGCCGAGATAGTTGTAGAAGCCGCCGCTCGGGAAGGCGCCGGCGTCGTCGATGACGCGGCGCATGCCGGCGATCGACTCGGGGGGCAGCAAGGGCGCCTCCGAGCCCCCCATGGCAGTCCGCACCCAGCCCGGATGCAGTGCGACGATGCGCGGTCCGGCATCGGCGAAGGCCTTGGCGGCGCATTTGACGGCCATGTTGGCGGCAGCCTTGGAGCAGCGGTAGAGCAGCGCAAAGGGGCTTTCGGCATCGCCGATCGAGCCCATTCGCGAAGTCAGCAAGGCAATCGAGCCGTCGGCCGCCATTCGCGGCGCGAGCTGCTCGATCAGCGCGATCGTGCCGAGCACGTTGGTGCGCATGACCCGGTCGAAGTCTTCCGGCTCGGGGGTTTCGAACGCCTGGTTCTTGTCGCCGAGCGCACCGGCGCAGATTACCAGCAGGTCGAGCTCGTGTTGCAGGGCTTCGGCCGCGGCGGCGATCGACGCCAGGTTGCACACGTCGATGGGGTAGCTCGTCACCGCGGCGGGCAGGTCGGTCGAGGCCGGATGGCGCAAGCCGGCCAGCACCCGCCAGCCCGCGGCGGCATAATGGCGCACGAACTCCAGGCCCAGGCCTCGCGATGCGCCGACCACCAGCACGGTCTTCATCGGGTTCTCCTCTCGTCGTTGCCGGCGCCTGCTTCCGTTTGCCGGCCCGATCGTCCATTGCCGCTGCTCGGCGGCACCATGCGCCCGGCCCTCAGGGGCCGAGCGATTCGAGCGCGGCCAGGTAGCGCGGCATCAGGTCCTCGGGGCGGCTGACGTTGAGGCCGAGATCGGTCATCAGTCCGTCCTTCAGGCCGTAGGCCCAGGCATGCACGGTCAGCGGCTGGCCGCGGCGCCAGGCGTCCTGCACGACCACGGTCTGGGCCACATTGACCACCTGTTCGAGCGCGTTCAGCTCGCACAGGCGGTCGTGGCGCAGATCCTCCGGCAGGCAGTCCACCCGCTTCCGGTGCTTGACGTGCACGTCGACGACGTGGCGCAGCCAGATGTCCACCAGGCCGACGCGGGCACGGTCGAGCGCGGCCTTGACGCCGCCGCAGCCATAGTGGCCGACCACCATGATGTGCTTGACCTTCAGCACTTCGACCGCGAACTGCACCACCGACAGGCAATTGAGGTCGGTATGGACGACGACGTTGGCGACATTGCGATGCACGAAGACCTCGCCGGGCAGCAGGCCGATGATCTGGTTGGCCGGCACGCGCGAATCCGAGCAACCGATCCACAGGTACTCGGGGGTTTGCAGGTGTGACAGCTTTTCGAAGTAGTGGGGGTCCACCTCGCGCATCTGCTGCGACCACGCCCGGTTGTAGTCGAAGAGGTGGGCGAGCATGTCGTTCTGCACCCGCTCCTCGTTCCAGGATTCGAGGTCGAGGGCGAGGAACATCGTGCCCTCGATCGGCGTCGGGTAATAGGCTGGCGCTTCTTGAAATCCCAGTTCACGGTAGAGCTTCACGGCGATTCGCATGGCCGGCAGGGTGTCGAGCAGGATGCGTCGGTAGCCGACGGTTCGCGCCGCCTTGATTGCCGCCAGCGCGAGGTCGCGACCCAGGCCGAGGCCGCGGAGCTCGGGCTCGACATACAACCGCTTCATCTCACAGACACCGTCGGAGAAGCGGCGGATGCCGACGCAGCCGGCAGGGCGGCCGTCGCGTTCGGCATAGAACAGCCGGCCTTCCGGTGCGGCGTAGGCGCCGGGCAGGCTCGCCATCTCGTCGGCAAAGCCCTGGAACGAGAGATCGCGGCCTAGCCATGCCGCATAGTTGCGAAAGAACTGGCGTACGTGGTCCAGTTCGGTGGAATCGTCTGCGTCGAGGACGCGTATCGTGTTTGTCATGTCGTTCGAGTCTCCGTTGGCCGGGAAGCCGAGACGATACCGGAGCGGTCGGGTCTCCGGCATCCCCCGGCATGCCCGGATCGGGCGGCCGCTTGCCCTCAGGCAGTCTCCGCGAACAGCTCCCGTCCGATCAGCATGCGGCGGATCTCGGAGGTGCCGGCGCCGA
>JAGRFZ010000099.1:456-589 GCA_020445785.1 Rhodocyclaceae bacterium | reverse complement strand
TCCAGGTGGCCTTCTCGGCGGAATAGAGAATCGCGCCGGCCGCATCCTTGCGCAGGCTGCGGGCGTGGTCGGCCCGGTCGCAGGCTTGTCCGACCGCATAGACGTAGGCGCGATTGGCCATCCAGGTCGAGTA
>JAGRFZ010000099.1:0-291 GCA_020445785.1 Rhodocyclaceae bacterium | reverse complement strand
CGTTGCCGACGCCGCCGAGCACGTTCTCTTCCGGTACCTCGACGTCGTCGAAGAACAGCGGGTAGGTGTTCGAACCGCGCATGCCGAGCTTGTCGAGGTGGCTGCCGTGGGTGAAGCCCTTCATGCCACGCTCGATCAGGAAGGCGGTGATGCCTTTCGGACCGGCCGCGAGGTCGGTCTTGGCATAGACCACCAGGGTGTCGGCGTCGCCGCCGTTGGTGATCCACATCTTCGCGCCGTTCAACACGAAGCGGTCGCCCTTCTTGTCGGCGCGCAGCTTCATGCTGACGA
>JAGRFZ010000013.1:163952-174659 GCA_020445785.1 Rhodocyclaceae bacterium | reverse complement strand
GTGCTCGACCTGGGCTGCGGCAAGGCCCTGGTGGCGGCGTGGCTGGGCGCCGCCGCCGCGCTTCATCGGCGTGGCGACTGGCCCGCCGACCGGCCACCGCCCCCGAGCCTGGGCGCCTATCACGGCATCGACCGTTCGGCCGCCGACATCGCGGTCGCGACCCAGGCGCTGGCGGGGCCATCCTGGCTGAGACTCACGACCGGCGACTTGCCACACGCGGCGCTGCCGTCGGCCGATGTCGTCCTCCTGCTCGACGTACTGCACTACCTCGACGCGGCGGCCCAGCATGCGCTGCTCCTGCGGGTCCGCGAGGCCCTCCCCGACGACGGCCGGCTGTTGTTGCGCGTCGGCGACGCCGAGGCCGGCGCCGGCTACCGCTTCGGCACCGTGGTGGACCGCCTGGTGTGCCTCGGGCGGGGCCAGTCGCCGCGCATCCACGGGCGATCGTTGCGCGCCTGGCGGGCGCTGCTCGACGATCTGGCGCTGGACGTCTCCAGTCGGCCCATGAACCAGGGAACCCCGTTTGCCAATATCCTGTTGCTGGCCCGGCCCCGTTGAAGCGCCGGGCCTTTGCTAAAATTCCGGCGAATGCTCGCCGCCATCCGTCCTTGAAGCCCGTTCCTCTCACCCATTTCACCGCGACCAGTTGCATCGGTACCGGACTCGCCGCGACCCGCGCGGCCCTGCTCGCCGGTACCGGCGGCCTGCGCCCGTGCGATTTCGACGACGCCGAACTGGCGACCTGGATCGGCCGCGTGGACGGCATCGAAGACCTCGTGATGCCCGCCGCGCTGTCGCGCTTCGACTGCCGCAACAACCGCCTCGCGCTGCTCGCCCTGGCGCAGGATGGATTCGCCCCTGCCGTACGGGCGGCCGCGACGCGCCACGGCCCGGAGCGCATTGCGGTGGTCCTCGGCACCAGCACCGCCGGCATCCTGAGCACCGAACGGGCCTACCGCCGACGCGATCCGGTCGACGCATCGCTGCCACCCGACTTCGACTACCGGGGTACCCACAACGTCCACTCCGTGGCCGAGTTCGTGGCCGCCGCCTGCGGCCTCCACGGCCCGTCCCTGGTGGTCTCGTCCGCCTGCTCGTCGAGCGCCAAGGTGTTCGCCACCGCGGCCCGCATGATCGCCGCCGGGCTGGTCGATGCGGCGCTGGTCGGTGGTGTCGATTCCCTCTGCCTGACGACCCTGTACGGGTTCAATTCCCTCGAATTGCTGTCGTCCGAACCGTGCCGGCCCTTCGACCCCGAGCGGCGCGGCATCTCGATCGGCGAAGCGGCCGCCTTCGCTCTGCTCCAGCGCGAGCCGGAGGAGACCGACGCGCCACGCCTGGTGCTCAGCGGCTATGGCGAATCGAGCGACGCCCACCACATGTCCTCGCCCCACCCCGAGGGCCTCGGTGCCCGGCTGGCCATGAGCGCGGCGCTGGCGCGTGCCGGCCTCGGCGCCCCCCAGATCGACTACATCAACCTGCACGGTACCGCGACCCCGAGCAACGATGCCGCCGAAGGGGCGGCCGTGCATGAATTGTTCGGCGATCGCACGCCGGCCAGTTCGACCAAAGGCTACAGCGGACACACCCTGGGTGCCGCCGGCGCCCTGGAGGCGGTCGTTGCCGCGATCGCGCTGGAGGAAGGCATCATGCCCGGCAGCGCCGGCACCAGGACGCGAGATCCGGGCGTCGGAATCGACTACCTGCTCGAAGCCAGGTCACGGCCACTGCACCACGTCCTCAGCAACTCCTTCGGCTTCGGCGGCACCAACGCCAGCCTGATCATCAGCCGGGTGGAACCATGAACCGGGCACGGCCGATCACACGGGGCAAGGGGAGGGCAGTTCCTTGAACACGCCGCTGACCGCCTGGATCGACGGCGTCTCGGTCTACGGTCCCGGGCTGGCCGGCTGGGACGCGGCAAGGTCCGCGCTCGGTGGCCACGGCTTCAGTGCCACCGCGACCGACATCCCCCGGCTTTCGGTATTGCCACCGGCCGAACGGCGCCGCGTCGGCACGGTGGTGCGGCTGGCGCTGGCGACCGGCCTTGCCGCCTGCGATTCGGCCGCCGCCGATCCTGCCGAACTGCCGTCCGTGTTCGCCTCTTCGGGTGGCGACGGCAGCAACTGCCACGCCATCTGCGAGACGCTGGCCTCCGGTGACCGCCTGATTTCTCCGATCCGCTTCCACAATTCGGTCAACAACGCGGCCTCCGGCTACTGGGGCATCGCCACCGGCGCGATGGCACCCTCGGCCATCGTCTCGGCCTACGACGGCAGCTTCGCCGCCGGCCTGCTCGAGGCGATGATCCAACTGGCGACCCCTGCCGAGACCGCTGGCCGGATCCTGCTGGTGGCCTACGACGTGCCCTACCCGCCGCCGCTCGACGCGGTGCGACCGATGCGCGACGCCTGTGGCATCGGCCTGGTCCTGCACGACCGGCCGGGCGCCAACGCCATCGCCCGGATCCAGGTCGAGACCGGCAACGAGGCCGAGTCGCAGATGGCCGACAGCGCGCTCGAAGCGGTGCGTACCGGCAATCCGACAGCCCGTGGCCTGCCCCTGCTGGCGGCCCTTGCCACGGCTCGCGCGCGCACCCTGGTGCTGCCCTGGCACGAACACCTGAGCCTGCTTCTGCGGGTAGAGGCAGCGTGATCCACGATCGCGCCTGGCTGGCGGCCCATCTGCCCCACCAGGGCACCATGTGCCTGCTCGATGGCGTCGAAACCTGCGACCCACAACACATCGTGTGCACCGCCAGCAGCCACCAGCGCACCGACCATCCGCTGCGTCGCGGCGGGCGCCTCGGCATCGCCATCGGCGTGGAGTACGCGGCCCAGGCGATGGCCGCCCACGGCGCGATGCTCGGCGGCGGCGACCGGCCACGGGTCGGCTACGTCGCCAGCGTACGCTCGCTCGAACTGCTGGCCGACCGGCTCGACTGCGAACATCCACTCGAGATCGTCGCCGAGCGCCTCTCGGGAGACGATCACACCGTGCTCTACCGCTTCACGGTCGGCGCCGGCGGCAACCGCCTGCTGCGCGGCCGCGCCACCGTGGTATTGCGGGCCGGAGACGCGACATGACGCGCCGCGCCCTGGTGACCGGCGGCAGCGGCGCCATCGGTGCGGCAATCTGCCGAAGGCTGGCGGCCGACGGCTACGAGGTGCTGGTCCACGCCAACACCCGACTGGCCGCCGCCGAAGCCGTCGCCGACGAGATCGCCGCCGCCGGCGGCAAGGCGCACGCGCTCGCCATCGACCTTGCCGACGCCGCGAGCTGCGCGGATCGGATCGAGGCCATCCTGGCGGATGGTCCCGTGCAGGTGCTGGTGAACAATGCCGGGATCCACGACGACGCGGTGATGCCGGGCATGAGCGGCGAGCAGTGGCAGCGGGTCATCGACGTGAACCTCAACGGCTTCTTCCGCGTCACCCAGCCCCTGTTGCTGCCGATGATCCGAACCCGCTGGGGGCGCATCGTCAACATCAGCTCCGTAGCGGCGCTGATCGGCAACCGCGGTCAAGTCAATTACGCCGCCGCCAAGGGCGCGCTGCATGCCGCGACCCGTTCGTTGTCGCTGGAAGTCGCGTCCCGCGGCATCACGGTGAACGCGGTGGCACCCGGCATCATCGCCACCGACATGAGCGACGACAGCTTCGACGCCGAGGCGATCGCGCGGCTGGTGCCGATGAAGCGCAGCGGGCGCGCGGAAGAGGTGGCCGAGCTGGTGGCGTTCCTGGCATCCGAGCGTGCCGCCTATATCACCGGCCAGATCATCTCGATCAACGGCGGAATGGCCTGATCCCGGTGGCAGCCTGGACCACCCGGCTGTGGCCGCGGGTACGCCGCCACTTCCTGCTCAAGGCAGTCGGCATCAGTGCCTTCATGACCTTGTTCTTCGTCGCCTATTTCCACCTCCTCAACCACCCGATCCGCCCGGTGCGGCCGATGCCGCTGACCGCGGTCGATCGCGCCCTGCCGTTTACCCCGGCCGCGCTGCCGCTCTACCTCAGCCTGTGGGTCTATGTCAGCCTGCCGCCGACACTGATCGCGTGCCGTCGCGAACTCGAGCGCTATGGGGCGGTGATCGGCCTGGTGTGCCTCACCGGTCTCGCCTGTTTCCTGCTGTGGCCGACCGCGGTGCCGGCCATGGTCCTCGACTGGCAGGACTTTCCGGGCGCCGACCTGCTCCAGGGGATCGACGCCGCCGGCAATGCCTGCCCCTCGCTGCACGTCGCCACCGCAGCCTTCTCCGCGATGTGGCTGGATCGCCAGTTGCGCGAACTCGCCGCACCGGCACCGGTACGTTGGGTCAGCATTCTGTGGGGTATCGCGATCGTGCTGTCCACCCTGCTGACACGTCAGCATGTGTTCCTCGACGTCGTCGCCGGCACCGCCCTCGGACTCGTCGGTGCCACCCTGCTGCTGGCCTGGGAACGGCACCGGACGCCAGCATAGGAACGGCGACGATGGGGCATCGCGCCTTGCCGCTCCGACTCGCCCAACCGCGGTTTCCCGATTCAGCGGCCGCCCATGCGACGCGCGACCAGTAACGGCAGCCGCAGCACGAAGCCGATCACCAGACGGATGTGCATCCAGGTCAGCAGCACATTGTCCCGCAGGTAGTCGAAGTGGGAGACACCACCTTCCTCGGCACTCGGGTAACGCACCGATGCCGGCAGATTGACCGCCGGTACCCCCCGCCAGGCCAGCCGCACGACCGCCTCCGGATCGAAGTCGAAGCGTCGCATCCAACGCGCCTGGCGCATCAGATCCCGCAGTGCTTCGATCGGATAGACCCGGAAGCCGTAGAGAGAGTCCCCGATTCCGGCACCGAGCGTCTCCAGGTTGGCCCACCAGTTGGAGATGCGGCGCCCGCGCACGCGGATCAGCGGTGCATCCGCACCGAAGATCGGGACCCCCAGGATCATCGCCGGCGGATGTTCGCGGGAGGCCGTCATGAACGGACGGATGCGCTCGGCCGGATGCTGGCCGTCGGAATCCATCAGCAAGGCGTGGGTGAAACCTTCGAGTGCCGCGGCCTCGAGACCGGCGAGCACGGCCGCACCCTTGCCCTGGTTGTGGGGCAGCGTGATCACCCGTAGTCCGGGATCGTGTTCGGCCATCGCCGCCAGGCGCTCGCCGGTGCCGTCGGTACTGCCGTCGACGACGACCCAGACCGGCGTCCACTGGCCACGCGCCTCGGCAACCGTTTCGAACACCTTTTCGCCCGGGTTGAAGCTCGGGATCAGCACCAGATGGGTGGATGCCGTCTCGCTCATCGGCCATCTCCGGGCGTCCGCGTAGGCTGTAGGTCGGACGCCCGTACCTCGTCGGCGAGGTAGTCCTCGATCTGGCGGGTCATCGCCTCGTGGTCATCGATCGGGGCGAAGCGGCGACCCAGCCGTACACGATAGGTGATCGGCATCGCAGGCTGCCGGAACAACGGCCACCCTTTCGACAGGTAGGCGGAGTCGGTCTCGATCAGCACCACTTGAACCGGTACGCGGGCCCGGCCGGCGATGATTGCGGCACTCGGCAGGCAGGGGTTGATCGGGTCGCACACGGTTCGGGTGCCTTCCGGAAACAACAGCAACTGGCTGCCCCGATCGAGTTCGCCGACCGCGGCGATCACCATCGCCAGGGTCGGCTCGTTGCGGATGTACCCGGCGAGGCGGGCGCCGCCGCCGAGCAACGGATTGTTCATCAGCTCCGCCTTCATGATGCACGCCACCTGCGGCAGGCGCGACAACACCATCACCGCGTCGAGCAGGCAAGGGTGATTGGGGGCGATCACGAGCGGCCCGGCGTCGCGCAGTCGATCCAGCGCCGAGAGGTCGAAACGGCACGCGCCGAGCAGGGTGAGCCAGCGCAGATAGAGGTCGAAGCCGAAACAGATCACCCGCCGGCCGACGCGATGACCGAGCCGCTGCGGCAACACGAGGTGGAGCAAGGCGGCAAACGGCAGCCACACCAGGCATTCGAGGCCGAGGAAGCCGAGCCCCAGGTAGAGGCAGGCGAATGCCCGCCCGCGGGACATCGATGTGCCGTCGGCCGAGGGCGTGTCGGTTCGCGATTCGGCCAAGCCTCACTCCTCGTACTCGACCCGGCTGGCCGACTCGCCGATGATCCACGAGACGGCAACGCCCGCCGCCCACATGTGATGGCTGCGCAGCAGCGGGCTGTCATCGAAGACTGCACCGCGCAGGCTGTCGTAGCGGGCGAAGAGGCCGATCCAGTGGCGAGCGTAGCGCTTCGACAGGGCCAGCACCCACTGGCTGCCGGCATAGCCGCCCGAACTGGCGTAGGCGGGGCGCTGGCCGGTCGCGAACTCGTCCCCGACATCGTAGTAGTAGGCGTTGTTTCGGCGATCGGCGAAGATCGGCCCAGCCAGCATGCCGAGTTTCCAGCCGGCGAAACCGGCCGCGTCGAAGACGTCCAGGTTGAGTCTCGGACTGAACACCAGACCGACGTCCCGGGGTGCGCCGCCGATGCGCAGCGCCCAGCGCACCGGCAAGCGCAAGTCGAGCGATCGGCGGTGGTCGTCGCTGCGCCACAAGGTGTAGTCCAGCGACGGCCCGAACTCCACGGTCGGACGCAGATCCGGCATGCCGCGGCGCGCCTCGTTGCCGTCGCTGTCCACCGGAACCGAGCCGGACAGGCTGAGATTGATCTCGACCCGATCGCTGTCGAAGAAGACACCGCGCAGGCCCTTGCGGTCGGAGCGCAGGAAATCTCCCCGATAGACGAAGTAGGGCGTCGGCAACACGTAGCTCTGGCGCTGATCGGCGCCGCGATAGTCCGGAAAGCTGACCACGCCGACCCCCAGCCCGAACTCCCATAGCGGCTTCTCCTCGGCCTGCGCAGGTGCCACCGACGCGCCGGCCAGCGCCAACGGCAACAGGACACGCCAGCCGTGGCGGCGCCAGGCCCTCATCGTCCGCCTCCCCCGTAGGCCTCGATCTCCACCAGCAGCTCGCTGCGGCAGATGTCGGCTTCGACGAACATCAGGCCCTGCCCCAGACCGAATTCATCCTGAAGAAGTCGACGCACCGGCGCGAGATCGGTGCGGTGGCGCAGATACACCGTGAATTCCAGTGCCGAAAGGCCCATGCCGGGTCGACCCATGAGCTCGCCCGCGCGGCCGAGCACCGCGGCGATATTGGCCATCGCCTCCCGCGTCTGGGCCAGCACGTCGCCGACATGCAAGGACCGGTGGCCGACGATGGCCGCGGTGCCGGAGACCATCAGCACGTCCCCGCTCCGGCAGCGCAGCAACGCTGCGCGCGAGAAGGTCGGACTGCGCTCGCCGTACTCGATCGGATAGCGATAGGCACTGGTCTGGCGCGGATTCTCGATCGGCACGAACGCATCGCGGCAGGCCAGGAAGGCGATTTCGATGCGGGTTCCGTCGGTACCCAGCGCACAGGCTGCGGGCACGGCCCCTTCAAGTGCGCGACCCCGTTGCTCGAAGGCGAGCTGCCGGCCCGCATTGAATCGCCGGTAGCGCTCCTCACCGAACTCGACGAGATTGATTCGCGGCAGGTAGTTCCAGACCCGCGCCAGGTGGCTGCAGCCGAGATCTCGCAGGCAGTCGAAGATCGCCAAGTAGGCCTGACGCGTCGCCTCGACCAGCCGCGTCGGTGTATCCGCGCCGAATTCCTCCTCGGCAATGTCCACGCGGCCGAAAACGAAGCCGTCGCCACTGCGATGGCAGACCCGGCCGCTGCGTCCCTGCCGGGCGCCGCCTTCACCGCGCAGCATGCAGAGCACCGGACCGTCTTCCTCGAGCGCCGGCGCCGAGACCTCCAGCAGGCCCGGTACCGGGCCGCCGCACGAGGCGAAGCCGATCCCCCCCAGCAGCACTTCGGCCGCTACCGCAGGCAGATGAGCCGATCGTGGCAGGAACTCGAACCTCATGCCCTGCCCGCACCCTCGCCGTCATCCAGTGGCCGGATGTTGATCTGCCGCTGGCGCCACGCCGCAATGCTGCGGGGCAGATGGCGCAGCGCCACCAGGTAGTACAGCACCTTGAACGCGTACAGCGACGGACGAATCGGGGTGGCGCCGTAGATGTCGCCGGCCAGCACCGACAGCAGCGCTTCGCGCATCCGCAGCAGATTGCGTGGCCCCATGAAGAGATCACGCATGGTGGGCGAGGTGATGCGGTAGATGAACCACGAGAACTGTTGCGGTCCGTGACGGACGACGCGGTCGAAACGGGCCAGTGCCTGCACCCGGTGATGGGGCTCGCGCAGGATCGTATCGATCGCCTCGCTGCCGCAGACGGCGCTCTTCATCGCCAGCATCACACCGGACGAGAACACCGGATCGATGAAGGCAAAGGCGTCACCCAGCAGCAAGTAGTCGTCACCGTGGCTGCGGCGACTGAGGTAGGAATAATTGCCGGTGGCCTCGACCCGATGCACCAGGGCGGCATCCCGCAGGCGCTCGGCGAGCGGCGGGCACAGCGCGATGGTATCGAGGAAGAACTGCTCCAGGGGTTTGTCCCGGCGTTTCAGATAGTAGGGCCAGACCGTGGCACCGACGCTGGTCACCCCGTCGCGCAGCGGAATGAACCAGAACCAGCCATGTTCGAACCAGAAGATCGTGATGTGCCCCTCGGCTGCACCCTGGAGCCGCTGCGCGCCGCTGAAATGTCCGTAGATCGCCGAGCTGTTGTGCTTGGGATTGCGCATCTTCCAGCGCTGGCGACTGGACATCAAGGTGTCGCGACCCGATGCGTCCGCCAGAAAGCGGGCCCGCCAGCGCCGCTCGCACCCCGCGTCGTCGCGCGCGACGACGGTCACGCCCTCGCCCGGGGCGCCGGTCCGCACCTCGGTGACGCGGCAGCCTTCGATCACCGTCGCACCCTTTCGCGCGGCATTGCGGATCAGGATCTCGTCGAATTCGGCGCGTCGCACCTGATACGCACCGGGCATGCTCTTGTCCCAGGCGTCGGCGAATTCGAAGGTCTGGCGATGCGCATGGCAGGGCGACACGAACTCGGCGCCACGCTTGTCCATGCCGATCACCCGCACTTCGTCCGCCACGCCGAGCTGTTCGAAGATCGCCAGATTGGCCGGCAACAGCGACTCGCCGATATGGAAGCGCGGGTGCCTGGCCTTCTCCAGCAGGGTCACCCGATGCCCCTTGGCCGCGAGCAGCGCGGCCGCGGTCGAACCCGCCGGCCCCCCACCGACCACCAGTACGTCGCAATCGAATTCCTCCACGCTGCGCTCTCCTGTCACCGCACCACCGCAGCCCTAGGCAATGTCCGCGATCCGTCGCCAACGCCTGCGCCGTCGATCGATCCCGGCTGCTTCGGCGGATTCTCGCACGACCCGGCCACAATGCCGGATGGATCGGGCCGACATCGCGCGATACCGGCGCACGGACCGGTTCGGCTGCCGTGCCAAGCCTACTCGATCCCCTGACTCGCGAGGTACTCCTCGTAGCCGCCACGATAGTCGATGACGTGGTGGTCCTGACGAATGTCGAGGATGCGGGTGGCCACCGACGACACGAACTCGCGGTCGTGGGAGACGAAGAACAGGGTGCCGTTGAAATCCGCCAGGCCCAGGTTCAGCGATTCGATCGACTCCATGTCGAGGTGGTTGGTCGGTTCGTCCATCAGCAACACATTGCGGCGCCACAGCATCAACTTGCCGAACAGCATGCGACCCTGCTCGCCGCCGGAGATCACATTGACCGGTTTGCGGACTTCATCGCCCTTGAACAGCAGGCGACCGAGGGTGCCCCGGAGCAGGGTCTCGGCATCGTCGCCCTCGTAGCCGCCGGCCCGCACGTAACCGGCAATCCAGTCGGTAAGACTCTCGTCGCCGGCAAACTCCGCGGCGTGGTCCTGCGCGTAGTAGCCGAGCTTGGCTTTCTCCGCCCACCGGATCGACCCCTTCTGTGGTTCGAGCTCGCCCACCAGCAGCTTCATCAGGGTGGTCTTGCCGACCCCGTTCTCACCGATGATCGCCACCTTGTCGCCACCGTCCGCGGTGAAGCTGAAATCCTTGAACAGCAGCTCGTCGCCCGCGTAGCCGAAGCTGAGGTTCTCGATCTCCACGGCCTGCCGGTGGAGTTTCTCGCGCTCGTCGTACTCGAAGCGGATCCACGGATACTGGCGGCTCGACGGCTTGAATTCGTCCACCTTGATCTTCTCGATCTGCTTGGCGCGGCTGGTGGCCTGGCGGGCCTTGGACTTGTTGGCCGAGAAGCGGCGGACGAAGGCCTGCAGCTCCGCGACCCGCTCCTTGGCCTTCTGGTTGGCCGCCGCCTGGCGCTCCCGCGCCTGGGTCGACGCCTCGATGTAGTCGTCCCAGTTACCGGGCCAGACCTGAATCCGACCATAGTCGAGGTCCGCCATGTAGGTACATACCTGGTTCAGGAAGTGGCGGTCGTGGGAGATGATGATCATCGTGCTGTTGCGCTCGTTCAGCACGTTCTCGAGCCAGCGGATGGTGTTGATGTCGAGGTTGTTGGTGGGCTCGTCGAGCAGCAAGATGTCCGGATTGGCGAACAGCGCCTGGGCCAGCAGCACCCGCAGCTTCCAGCCCGGCGCGACCTCCTTCATCGGGCCGAAATGCTGTTCGGTGGGAATACCGACCCCGAGCAGCAGCTCGCCCGCCCTGGCTTCGGCCGTGTAGCCGTCGTACTCGGCGAATTTCGCCTCGAGTTCGGCAGCGTGCATGT
>JAGRFZ010000013.1:42632-163940 GCA_020445785.1 Rhodocyclaceae bacterium | reverse complement strand
CGCCTCCGGGTTGGCGTAGATCGCGTCCTTCTCCTGCATGCAGGCCCACATCTCTTCGTGGCCCATCATCACCACGTCGATGACCCGCTGCTCCTCGTAGGCGAACTGGTCCTGCTTGAGAAAAGCCATGCGCTCGCCACTCTCCAGTGCGACGTTGCCGGCGCTCGGCTCGAGCACGCCGGCGAGGATCTTCATGAAGGTGGACTTGCCGGCACCGTTGGCCCCGATCAGGCCATAGCGGTTGCCCTCGCCGAACTTGACGGACACGTTCTCGAACAAGGGCTTGGCCCCGAACTGCATGGTGATGTTGTTGGCGATCAGCACTGCTCACTCCGGACAAAAACGCAAAGCCGGCACACGGGCCGGCACGATCCACCCATTCTACCGCGTTGCACCAATGGATTGGAAAGGCACCGTCTGGACAGGAAACTACTGCAGCCGGGATTGCTCTGCGATCCGCCGGATCAGGCGTACCGTCTCGATATCCGAATCCTGGTAGGCCGACTTGACGTACTCGGCCACCTCGACCCCATCGCTGGCCGCGCCTTCGGCCAGCGTGGTCCGATACAGGAAGCGCAGGAACAAGGCCATCGGGCTGGGCTCCTCGATGCTGATGCGCAGGCTGCCGGCGGCATGGCCCGCCGCCGGCTCGATCTCGAAGCACATCCACTCGAGCGGTTCGAAGGTGACCCGGTCGCGCACCGTGGTCGCCCCGAAGTCGAGCTCCCGCAGCAATCGCCTGTCGCCGCGCTCGACGATCCGACACTCCTCCAGCCCGGGCAGGAAGGCAGCCGGATCCTCGGCCCGGTACAGCAGACCGAACCAGAGCTCTTCACGCGTCAGATCGGCCA
Organism: Rhodocyclaceae bacterium; assembly: GCA_020445785.1. Classification (GTDB taxonomy): domain Bacteria; phylum Pseudomonadota; class Gammaproteobacteria; order Burkholderiales; family Rhodocyclaceae; genus Cognatazoarcus. The sequence goes on along the minus strand of JAGRFZ010000013.1, from coordinate 163,089 downwards.
CCGCAGGGTTGCCGAGATCATTGACCTCGACCAGGTGCTCGAAGTGCATCGGACGGCCCAAATCCAGCAAGATCCATCGCCCCATTCTAGGCCATCGCGGCCCATGCCCGACAAGCCTCGGGAAGGATGTCGTTCCTCCTGCGCCCCGCCGGCACGGCGATCGGCCCGAAAAAAATTCCTACAATGGCGCTTGCCCACAGTTCATCCACAACATGTCCACCGCTTCTCCCCAGGACCGACGCATTCCGGTGAGCGTGCTCAGCGGCTTCCTCGGCGCCGGCAAGTCCACCTTGCTCAACCATCTGCTGGGCCAACCCCAGATGCGCGGCGCCGCGGTCCTGATCAACGAATTCGGTGAGGTCGGCGTCGATCACCACATCGTCGAAGTGCACAGCGATCGCTTGGTGCTGCTCGATTCGGGCTGTCTGTGCTGTACCGTGCGGGGCGAACTGCCGGGTGCCTTCAAGGACCTCTACCTGCGCAGCCTGCGCCGCGAGATCGCGCCGATCAGCCGACTCTTGCTGGAGACCACCGGGCTGGCGAATCCGGCGCCCCTGCTGCACGTGCTGATGGAAGATTTCTTCATTGCAGAACGCTTTCGGCCCGACGGCATCATCACCGTGGTGGATGCCCTCGCCGGGCCGGGCCAGCTCGATCGCCACCGCGAGGCGACCGCCCAGGTGGTGGCCGCCGACCGCCTGATCATCAGCAAGGTCGATCTCGCCGACCAGGACGCCGTCGATGCGTTGGAGACCCGACTGGCCCGCCTCAATCCCACCGCCGACCGTCTGTACGCGCGACATGGACAGGTCGTTGCCGAACGACTGTGCGGCCTCGGCCCCTGTCAGGCGGACGCCGATCCGATGGCGGCGGCGCGCTGGCTCGGCGCGGCCCGGCTCGGCGATGCCAGGCCCGCTTACCGCCCCCCATCCTCCGGCAGTGCCCACGATCGGGCCGTCACCAGCCATCTGTTGCGTTTCCACGAGCCACTCGACTGGGCCAGCTTCGCCGAGGCCCTCGACGTGCTGCTGCAGGCCGCCGGCGAGCGCATCCTGCGGATCAAGGGCTTGGCCAACATCACGGGGGTGGACGGCCCGCGCGTCGTCCAGTGCGTCGGAAATGTCCGCTTCACGCCCCGCGACCTCCCGGCCTGGCCACCGGGCGGGCCGCACACCTCGTTGATCTTCATCGTGGACGGCCTCGAACGGGACTACCTGGTCAAGGTTTTCGAGATGTTCTGCGACCGCACTGCCGGCGACTGAAGACACCCCTCCCTGGCGGCCGATCGCGGCTCATGCCGGCTCAGTCGCTGCCGAACGACGCCAGTGCCTCCAGCGCAGTGTGGTCGAGCCAGCGCCATTCGCCTTCGGCCAGATCCTCGGGCAGGGACAGACCACCGATGCGCAGGCGCCGCAGCCCGGAGACATGACCACCGGCGGCGGCAATCATGCGTCTGACGAGATGGTACTTGCCCTCGGTCACCGTCAGCTCCAGTAGCCGCGCATCACAGATGCGACAGTCCACCGCGCGGATCGGCTCGGATTCGTCATGCAACTCGACCCCGGCCAGCAGTCGTTCCGCCAAATCACTGCCCGCATCGTCGGCCAGGCGGGCGCGATACACCTTGGGCACCCGCTTCTTGCCCGAGCTCCATCGATGGATGAACTGGCCATCGTCCGAGAACAGCAACAATCCGGTGCTGTCCTGATCGAGCCGGCCGACGGACTGAACGCCGCGCTGGACCACGGGCCACGGCAACAAGGCGAAGATCGACGGATGGCATTGCGGCTGATGGGAACACTCGTAGCCGGCCGGTTTGTTCATCATCAGGTAGGCCTGCGAACGGTACTGCCAGGGTTCACCATCGACTTCGAACACCAGGCCTTCGACCGGATAGTCGCACCTCGGGTCGTCGACCACGACGTCGTCTATGCTGACCATGCCGGCGCGGATCAGTGCCCGGCACTCCTTGCGGCTGCCGAAGCCTTGGCTATGGATGATTCGTTCGAGCTGCATCGTTGCGGTTTTCTGTTCCTTCTTTTCTTGTCTTATAAAACATAACAACGTTAACTATGCTCGGGCGAAAGTTGTGCATAACCCACTTTTCCCGAAACGGTTCATGGACATGCCTTGTTGGCATCGGCGGGGAGAACCCGCGGGAGCGGGTGTGGGAACTTTGTTGATCGAATTCGCCGCATCGCCGGCTAGCCGACTTCCGCACAATCTTCCCACAGCTTGGTCCGGTGCTTGTCCCCAGCCAAGCGGGAAGGACATCACGTGACGAAGCGATCGTCGGGCCGCTGGGATCTCTTCTGCCGGGTTGTGGATAATTTCGGGGATATCGGTGTTTGCTGGCGCCTGGCGCGAATTCTCGCCGGCGAACACGGAATTTCGTTACGTCTGATCGTGGATCGCCCGGAAATTTTCGTGAAGATCTCCGGGGATAATATAAAATCAAAAAAATCAAAGTGTTATAATGAAATTTCGGTCGTCCAATGGCATGATTCATTACGACCTTCGACAGATACGGTGGTGGTCGTGGAGGCTTTCGCCTGCGATCCGCCCCAGCAGTATGTCGAGGCGATGGCGAACTTGCCTCGATGCCCCCTGTGGATAAACCTCGAATACCTGAGTGCCGAGGCCTGGGTGGCGGACTGCCACGGCCTGGTATCACGGCATCCGCGCTTCGGCCTCGACAAGCGCTTGATGATCCCGGGCTTCGACGCTGCCAGTGCCGGGCTGCTGCGCGAGGCGTCGCTGGATTTCGAGCGCCGACGCTTCTTGTCGGATGCCGCTGCGCGTGGTGCGATGTGGCGGGCCCTGGGCCTTCCGCCGCCGGTCGCCGGTGAGCTTCGGGCCAGTTTGTTCGGGTATGAGAACGCCGCGGTGCCCGCCCTGCTGAACGCTCTGTCTCGGCAGCCGCGTCCGATCACGGTGCTCGTTCCGGAAGGTCGGAGCGTGGCCGATCTGGCCGCTCGGCTGAACGCCCCCCTGAGACGGACCGGAGACGCCTGGCGGCGTGGATCGCTGGGCCTGCGGGTCGTCCCGTTCACCGACCAGAATGCCTACGATCGGCTGCTGTGGGCATGCGACCTCAACATGGTTCGCGGCGAGGATTCCCTGGTGCGGGCGCTGTGGTCCGGTGGTGCGATGCTGTGGCAGGCCTATCCCCAGAGCGACGACGCCCACCATGCCAAGGTCGAGGCGGTGCTGGGCCGGTTGCTGCCCTGGGTGGACCAGGCTGCCGCCGGCGAGGTGGGCGCCTTGTGGCTGCTCTGGAATGGCATCCCCGGCCCGCCGCCCGACTGGCAGCGGATCGCAGGCACGCTGGATGCCTTGTCGCAGGCGATCGACGCCTGGCGCCGCCAACTGGAAGCGGGTCCGGAACTCGCGATGAGCCTGGTAAATGCGGCCGAAAAGGCGTTAACATAGCGGGTTTATCGGATAGGTCCGCCACCCTGTGGGCCCAGAGGCGCATTGCAATGAAAACCGCACAGGAACTTCGCTCCGGCAACGTCATAATGGTCGGTTCCGACCCGTTGGTGGTGCAGAAGACCGAGTACAACAAGTCCGGCCGCAATGCGGCGGTCGTCAAGATGAAGCTCAAGAATCTGCTGACCGGCGCGCCGTCGGAGACGGTGTACAAGGCAGACGACAAGTTCGAGGTCGTGATCCTCGATCGCAAGGAGGTCACCTACTCCTATTACGCCGATCCGATGTACGTGTTCATGGACGCCGAATACGAGCAGTACGAAGTCGAGGCCGAGAACATGGAGGATGCCCTCAAGTATCTCGAGGACGGACTCGCATGCGAGGTGGTCTTCTACAATGGCAAGGCGATTTCGGTCGAACTGCCGAACAGCGTCGTGCGGGAGGTGACCTACACCGAGCCGGCGGTCAAGGGAGATACCTCGGGCAAGGTGTTGAAGCCGGCCAAAATTTCGACCGGATTCGAATTGATGGTGCCGGCCTTCGTCGAAATCGGTGACAAGATCGAGATCGACACCCGCACCGACGAATACCGCAACCGCGTCAAGTGATGCTCGGGGAGCGCAGCCTCGGCTGCGTGATCCCCGTCCCGGCGTTCCGCATGCGACCCCGGCAACGAACCCCGACCCGCGGTCTCTCCGGCCCCACCGGCGATGCCCGCACCACGAGAGGAGACAACAACAATGACTATCCGGTGGCTGGCGACCACCCTGGCGGCCGTGTCACTTGCCGCCTGTACCCAGCAGCAGGACCAGTCAGCGGAGCGTGCCCGACAGGCTGCCTCGGAAGCCGTCGATGCCGCCCAGCAGGCCGGCCGAAAGGCGGCCGAGGCCATCGGCAAGGCTGGCGAAGCGGTCGTCGAGGCCGGCAAGGCGGTGGCTGAGGAGCCCGCTTCCGCCCCGCCGGCAGCGGCGGAAGAGAGGAAGCCGGCAGCCGTCGAATCGCCCGACGATTCCCGCGATGCCATGGATGCAACCCGCGAAGCCGCTCAGAAAGTCCTCGAACTCACCCGTCAGGCGGCAGCCCGCATGACCGGCCGCGATCCGGCCGCCGCGGCCAGCGAGGAGGCCGCCACGGACGCAACCGACGCCGCGGACGGTCATGCGCCGGATACCGCAGCCGGCACCGACGCTGCCGGTGCGGCTCAAGGCAACTGACGTGGCACCGGATACTTTCGGTTGAAGGCCTGGTAGGACTTCCGAAGACGCTTTTCGTCGTCCAGGTGCCCGCTTTCGGCAGCGGCTTCGATGAGATCGCGGTGCATCAGGTGGATGCGGTAGATTCCCCTGAGGTCGCCCAGCAACTGGTGACCCAGTTCGGCCGCGACGATGATCGGCAGTTCTTCATGGCGCGCGATCACCTCGATCGTCGCTTCGTCCAGATCGACGAAATCCAGACAATCGGTCAGACTCAGCATTTGTCTGTCCCCCTCCCTGTCTGCTCGCACTACCCGCGCACTGTATTGGTGCAATTCTGCTGCGGGATGGTGCGCGATGCGGGTGTTCCGACCCTGCTGGCATGCTTCGACTCGTTTCAGGCGATTAATTTGTGTGTCGAAACGCAGGCCGGTTCCACGTAGCGTAACGCCAGCAGATTACGTGCCAAGATCCTCATTCACACTGACTGGGTCGGTTCGTCTCGGCACCAGCACGGTAAAGATCGCACCCCCGTCACGATGGTTCCCGGCCGAGATCCATCCTTCGTGCAGGAGCACGATCTCGCGGGTGATGGCCAGCCCGAGCCCGGTACCGCCCGCACCGGTCTTGGTCTTGGAACTCTGGACGAACTTGTCGAAGATCGATTCCAGTTCTTCTTGCGGAACGCCGACACCTCGGTCACGAACACTCATGCAAAGGGCAGGCCGCGCCAGCGGCAATTCGCCGTCGCTGAGGGTGATCGTGATCTCCCCCTTCGGCGGGGAGAACTTGACGGCATTCGCCACGAGGTTCTGGATCACCGTGTGGAACTGCTGCTCGTCGAGGTCGGCGCAGGTATCCGCGGTATCGCTGACGACGCGCAGCGTTACGCGGCGGCTGTCGGTCAGTGCGTGCAGGTCCCGTGCGATCACGTCGACGAGGTCCCGCATGTCGCAGGCTTTGCGCTGCAATCGGGTACGGCGTGCTTCGAGCTTGGCGAGATCGAGCAGATCATCCACCAGTTCGCCGAGCCGGTTGCCGCTCTTGAGGATGCTTTCGAAATAGCTGCGCAGCTTCTCGCGCGGCGAAGTTTCGACCCTGGTCAAGCCCAGCTTCGCAAAGGAACCGATGCCGTGCAACGGCGTGCGGAACTCGTGCGACATGTTCGCCAGGAATTCGCTCTTCGCCTGGTTGGCGCGTTCCGCCTGCTCCTTTGCTGCGAGAAGATCGGCGGTCTGGCTGGCCACCAGATCGGCCAGGTGATCGCGGTGCATCTGCAATTCCCGCTGGGCCTGCTTGCGCGTCGTGATGTTCTTGATCGTTCCACGGTAGCCCGTCAGGCGGCCAGCCGGATCGAACACGGGGCGACCGCTCAAGCTGAGCCAGTCCCAGGCTTCGACCGGCGCCGGCAACTGGAACTCCAAGTCGCGAAACTCCTCGTGACGGCTGACCGCCCGCTCGATCGACGCGGTGGCCGCCGCCTGGTCCTGTCCATTGCTGCGAGCGATCGAGAACAGGCTGACGCCGATCAGGTCCTCACGGCCGAACGCCGGGCGAACGAACCGCAGATTCTCGTCCACTTCCCAGAAGCCGTCGGACGAGACCGCGCTGAAATCGCGAAAACGCTGCTCGCTTTGCTGCAGTTCGTGTTCGCGCGCGCGCAGCAGGGTGATGTCCGAGGCCACGACGACGGCGCCTTCGAGTTTTCCGCTCCGCTCGTAGAGGGGTGTGCCCCGCATGATGAAGTGCCGGTCGGAACCCTTGCCCGAGGCGTGGGCCAGCGTCGTCTCGAACGCCAATTCACCCCGGTCCAGAATGGTGCGGAACAAGCTCAGACCTTCCGGCACGTTGCTCGTGCGCGTCGTCTCGGCCAAGCAGGCCAGGCTCTGGGCCGAGAGCAGCGCATCACTCGGCCGCCCGACCACGTCCTCGGACCGGAATCCGAGCTGACGCGTGACTGCGGCATTGATCTGTTGGATCCGACCGTGCGCGTCGAGCACGATCATCAGATTTTCCATGCTGTTTATGACGTTGTCGATGAATCGACCGAGCCGACCCTGCTCGTGGCTCCTCCGTTCGAGTTGCTGAGACTTTTCCGAGAGTTCCGCAATCACGCCATCCATCACCTCGCTGATGGTCGAGATCTGCGCTTCCAGTACGAAGTTGGCTTCCCGCAGGGCGGCCAGTTCCTGCCGCAGTCCCACCATCTCGTTCTGATCGCCAAGGCTTGCGGTCGTGGCCGATTGCTGCATGTAGAACCGACCATCCTGGTCCACGACCTCGAACCCCTCCGTGTTCGACTCGACCGGCACCTTCAGCCCGTGGGCGCCGCAGACCAGGTTTCCGTCTTCGTCGCTGCGGCACCGGTCCATCCTGCTTCCGTCGTGCGGGCACAGTGCTGGAATGCCGAACAGGCGCTTGCCGCGCTGCAGGATCAAGACGTGGGTCTGGTCGTCGCGGCCCGGCAAACGGACGTAGCCGCACCAGCGCCGGTCCGGGCCGGCCACCGGCGTCACCGAGTGGATCGGAATCACGGACGCTCGCGTCGGTTCCATCGTAGGCAGTCCATCACCGCCTGCAACGCAACCGGCAGGGACGCGGCGACCGCAGGCGAAAGGCCGGGACGAAATGCGTCGACGCGTCCGGCCTCGACACCGACGACCCGAATTCTGGGCTGCGGTCGAAGAATGCAGCGTACGGTCTCGAGCAGGCGGCCGACCCCGGCACCGTGGGCTGCAGTGGCTTCCGGCGCGATCGCGTCACTGGCCAGCGTATGGACGGAGCCCGGCGGACCGTAACCGCTGAGTACGTCCACGACCACCACTTCGTCGCAGCCGTCGAAGCAGTCGATCGCGCCCGGACTGCCTGCGTCGGATCGAAACAGGCGTGTGTCCGGCGGCAAACGGCCGCGCACCAACGCCGCATGAAGCGCCGCGCCGAACCCATCGTCGCCGTGCAGTTCGTTGCCGAAGCAGACCACATGTCTAGATGCCATAGCGCACCCGCTTGCCGCTTCCGGCGAAGTGCACGGTACACACCAGGCACGGGTCGTGGGAGCGGACGATGTGGCCGAGTTCCACTGGATCGTCGGGATCGGCAAGCGTCACACCGATGACGCTCTGCTCCCAGTGGCCATGGCGCCCCTGGCTGTCCTTGGGCGACGCATTCCAGGCCGTGGGGGTGACGATCTGGTAGCGTGCGATACGGCCGTCCCGAACCTGGACCCAGTGTCCCAGCATGCCACGGGCCGCCTGCACGATGCCGAAGCCGTCGCCCTCGGCCAGCGCATCGTCGTCCGGATTCCGAAAGTGCGGTTCGCCGATCCGCCCCGCCAGGGCCGTGACATGGCTGCGCATCCATGTGAGGGTCGTCGCGGCACGCCGCAGGCGCGCGAACTGGCGCAGCCAGGTGTTCGGCCCCAGCGTCGTCAGGATGTCGCGGCACAGCATGTCGCCGGCTGCCAGCAGCTCGGCCAGCGGTCCGGTCTCGACCACGCGTTCGCCATAGCGCGGCGCTTTCGCCCAGGTGTAGCGGTCGCCGCCCGGCTGGTAGTCGGGCACGGTTTCGCCGGCGAACGGGTGCCGTCCGCCCTCATAGGGCCGGAACCAGGAGTGCCGAACGTGTTCGGTGATGAGGGCCGGATCGAAGGCGTTCAGCGCACCGTCGTCGGCGTCGTAGAGGCCAGCCGCCAGCAGCGTCTCCTGACGATCGTAGGGCGGTGACCAGCGCTCCGGATCGTGGTAGCTGCCCCCGGACAGGAAACTCCGGGCCCCTCCGCCGATCCGGTCGAGCCCCACCGAGCGGCTGAATCGGCAGAGCAGCGGCAAAGCCTTGCGTAACCGCGCCGGGTCGGCCAGCCAGCGCTCCAGTGCATCGAGCGAGTCGAGGGCGAGAAAGGCATCGATGCGGTCGCCGAACACGGCCTCCTCGAGCCAATCGATCGTGGATCCCACGAGTTCGCGGCAATCGACGATGTCACGTGGGTTGGCACCGCGGGTCACGCCACCCGGCAGCATGTACGAGGAATGGGGCCATTGGCCGCCGAAGATCGCGACTACCTGAAGAATTCGCCGACTCACGCCGAGGGCGCCGATCGCCGCGCTGCCCTTCAATGGCGCGAACGCCTCGGCGATCTCGGCGGCCAGCGGGTGGTTGGCGTAGCGCCGATTGACGAAGTCCGGCACGAAGAAGAGAAAGGTCTGCCGCAGGTCGCTCTGCACGTTCTCGGCCATCAGGCAGAGATTCCGGATCAGCGTCGCCTGGGGCGGCACCGCCAGCCCGCCCAGGCGCTCGAGCGACAGCACCGCGGCGTACAGATGGGCGGTGCCGCAGATGCCGCAGACCCGTGGTGTGATCACCAGCGCGTCGCGCGGAGCGCGATCGACCAGCAGCTGCTCGAATCCGCGGAACAGGGTGCCGACGCAGCGGGCGTCGACGATGCGCTCGCCCTCCAGGTCGACCTCGAACTCGAGGTCCCCCTCGACTCGGTTCAAGTCGACACCGATCGTCCTTCTGGCCATGCTCAAGGCTCCATTTGGCGCTTGATCAGGCGAACCGGCGCCGCGGCTTTCGCGAGGTTCTTATAGGCCATGTAGCGGGCGCGCGATACGCCCAGTGGCAGCGTGATCGGCACATCGCCGATCTTGTCGGTGCGGAACAGGTCGCCGTCGCGGGGGAAGTTCGGCGATGTACACCCGAAGCAGGGCACGCCGGCGCGTGTCTTGCTGCTTCGGTTGTTCCACAGTTCGGCGTTGCAATTGGCGAGTGTCCCAGGCCCCTGGCAGCCGAGGTTGAAATACATGCACGCCTTTCCGCCCGGTTCGTGATCTTCGACGTCGTATTCGTGGTACTCGTTGCGGGTGCAGCCCTGGTGCACCGTGGACGAATAGAAGACCGCCGGCCGATTCAGGAAATCGAGTTCGAACGGAATGTCGGCAGCCAGCATCGACAAGGTACGGGTGATGGTCAGCGGATGGACCGGACAACCCGCCAGATTGATTACCGGCCGGCCGTCGCTCGAACGCCAGTCGGCGTCGAGCAATCCGCCCGGATCGGCGTGGTCGTACTGCAGCCCGATCGCATCCGAAGGATTGGGCGGCGCGGCATGCACGCCGCCGAATGCGGCACAGGTTCCCATGGCGACCACGGTCCGGGCCCGGGCTGCGAGCGCGGCGGCGATCTGCATCTTCGGTCGGCCGCGGTGGCTGTCGAACATTCCGCTGCCGTAGGGCCCGGTGATGATGCTGCCCTCGATGCAGAGGATGTCGAGAGGCTGTTGACCGGACTCGATCCGCTCGACCAGGCGCCCGAACGCACCCGCAGGCAGGTCGCTCAACGAAGGGTGCCACAGCAGTTCGATCTCGCCGCTGCGAAGGAGTCCTTCGATCGATGGTCCGTCGGCGTTGAGCAGGGACATGCTGTCTCCGCTACAGGCGCCGGTCTGCATCCACAGCAAATTGGCCATCAGTTGTCCTCCTTGGGGGATTCCACCGCATGTATCCGCGGCTGCATCGGTTTCGAACGGTACTTCGGCCGACAACTTGAGCATTTTGCGATCGACATCGTCCGCCGTCCGGAACCGCGGCGGGAGAATAGAATCTTGATCTTTCCACCGGTCCCATCCCCCTTTCCATGCCCCGATCCGATTCCGGCAAGGGCGCCGCGATCCGTGTCCGCGGTGCCAGCCAGAACAATCTGCGCAATCTCGACGTCGACCTGCCGCTGAACGAACTGGTCGTGGTCACCGGCGTTTCCGGTTCCGGCAAGAGTTCGCTGGTGTTCGACACCGTCTTTGCGGAAGGGCAGCGGCGCTATGTCGAGACCTTCTCGCCCTACGCCCGGCAGTTTCTCGACCGCATGGACAAGCCGAGGGTGGACCGCATCGACGGTGTGCCGCCGGCGATCGCCATCGATCAGACCAATCCGGTGCGCACCTCGCGCTCGACGGTCGGCACCATGACCGAGCTGGCCGATCACCTGAAGCTGCTGTACGCGCGCGCGGCCCATCTCCGCTGTCGCGGCTGCGGCGAGCCGGTGCGGCGCGACAGCCCCGCGAGCATCGCAGCCGACCTCGAGCGCCGGGCCGGGGAAGCCTGCGATCCACGCCTCGTGGTGTGCGCGCCGCTTCGCGTGCCGGACAATTTCGACGAAGAAGAGATCCGCGCCCACCTTGCGCGCCAGGGCTACGGCCGCATTCACGCTCGGCGGGGTGATCTGCTGGAAGTGGTGCAGGATCGCTTCCGCCTGTCGTCGGCCGAGCCATCCCGAAGGATGGAAGCCCTCGAGGCCGCTCTGCGGCTTGGCCAGGGCCGCGTTCATGTGCACGCGCAAGGCGAAGGTGGAGAGACGGTCTGGCCCTACAGCCTGGCTCTGCACTGCGCCCATTGCGACATCGACTACGCCGAACCGACCCCGAGCCTGTTCTCGTTCAACTCGCCGATCGGCGCCTGCGAAACCTGCCGTGGGTTCGGCCGGGTGATCGGCGTGGATTTCGGATTGGTGGTCCCGGACGAATCCCGGACGCTGGCCGAAGGTGCGATCAAGCCATGGCAGAGCAAGAGTTACCAGGAGTGCCAGCAGGACCTGGAGGCGCTCGCCGCGCGGGATGGCATCCGCCTCGACGTGCCGTTCCGCGACCTCTCCGCCGACGAGCGCCGCTGGGTGCTCGAAGGGGACCTCGGCTGGAAAAGCTGGTCCGCGTCATGGCCGGCCAAGTGGTACGGCGTGCGCCATTTCTTCGAGTGGCTGGAAACCAAGGCCTACAAGATGCATATCCGTGTGCTGCTGTCGCGCTACCGCAGCTACACCGAATGTCCGGCCTGCGCCGGTGCGCGGCTCAAGCCCGAAGCGCTGGCATGGCGTCTCGGGGAGGATCCCGCGCTGGCGATGCATCGCCTGATGGCGCTGCCGATCGATCGTATTGCGGCCTTCATCGGCCGGCTCGTGTTGCCGCCACCCATGGACGAGGCCACGGAACTGCTGTTGCGGGAGATCCGCAGCAGGCTCGGTTACCTGCAGCAAGTGGGCCTCGGCTATCTGACCCTGGACCGGCAGTCGCGGACCTTGTCCGGTGGTGAGGTCCAGCGCATCAATCTGACCACCGCCCTCGGCACGTCGCTGGTCAATGCCTTGTTCGTCCTCGACGAACCGTCGATCGGCCTGCATCCGCGCGACATCGGGCGCATTCTCGATGTCATGACGCGGCTGCGCGATGCCGGCAATTCCCTGCTGGTGGTCGAACACGATCCGCAGGTGATGTTTGCCGCCGACCGCCTGCTCGACATCGGCCCCGGTCCCGGCGAACGGGGTGGGCGGATCGTCGCCTTTGCACCGCCGGCGGAGGTGGCGGCCGACCGACAGTCGCTGACCGGTGATTACCTCGCCGGCCGCCGCCGGGTCGATCGACGGCGTCGCCATCGCGCGGTGCGCGATGGCGGTCCGGCCCTCGAACTCCTCGGCGCCCGCTGCCACAATCTGCGCGGCATCGACGTGCGCATCCCTCTCGGTCACCTGGTGTGTGTCACCGGCGTCTCGGGGTCCGGCAAGTCCACGCTGATACAGGATCTCCTGCATCCCGCCCTGTGCAGGCATTTCGGCCGGCCAGTCGAAACCTTGGGCGAAATTGGGTCGCTGCTCGGGGCCGACCGGCTCGGTGACGTCGTGCTCGTCGACCAGTCACCGATCGGCAAGAGTTCGCGCTCCAACCCGGTCAGCTACGTCGGTGCGTGGGATGCGGTGCGCAAGCTCTTCGCGAAGCTGCCGGAAGCTGCCGCGCGGGGGTATACGCCCGGCACCTTCAGCTTCAATTCCGGCGACGGACGTTGCCCGACCTGCACCGGCTCGGGCTTCGAGCACGTGGAAATGCAGTTTCTGTCCGACGTCTATCTACGCTGCCCGGATTGCGATGGCCGCCGCTATCGAAGCGAAGTGCTCGAGCTCGCGTGGCGCGAAAAATCGGTCGCCGACGTACTCGAACTGACAGTTTCACAGGCGCTCGCGTTCTTCGCCGACCAACCCGCGGTGCAAAAGGCGCTTGCGCCGATTGCCGATGTCGGCCTCGACTATCTACGCCTCGGCCAGCCCGTGCCGACGCTCTCCGGCGGCGAGGCCCAGCGGCTCAAGCTGGCCGGCCACCTCGCCAAGGCCGCCGTCAACGTCCGCGGCAAGGCCGATCGACGGCCGACCCTGTTCCTGTTCGACGAACCCACCACCGGCCTGCACTTCGAAGACGTCAGCGGCTTGCTGGGCGCTTTCGAGAAGCTCCTCGACGCGGGCCACTCGCTGCTCGTCATCGAACACAATCTGGATGTCATTGCCGCGGCCGACTGGCTCATCGATCTCGGCCCCGAGGGCGGCGAAGGCGGCGGCGAAGTTGTCGCCGAAGGGCCGCCGCAGGCCGTCGCCGCGTGCGCGCGCTCGCACACCGGGGTGGCGCTCGACCAGTACGACGTCGAGCTGGCCCGGCTTTCGCGAAGTTCGCGCCGGTCGACCGCGGCCGAGGCCTCGCCGTCGTACCGGGCGCTCCCGAAACCGGAGATCGAGATTCGCCACGCCCGCGAACACAACCTCAGAAACATCAGCCTCGCGATTCCGCGCGACGCGCTGACCGTGGTCACCGGCCTGTCGGGTTCCGGCAAATCGACGCTGGCCTTCGACATCGTCTTCGGCGAGGGCCAACGCCGCTATCTCGAGTCCCTCAACGCCTACGCGCGCCAATTCGTCCAGCCTTCGAGCCGGCCGGACGTCGATGCGGTGTTCGGCCTGCCGCCGACCGTGGCGATCGAGCAGCGGGTGTCGCGCGGCGGGCGCAAGAGCACGGTGGCGACGCTGACCGAGATCCAGCCCTTCCTGCGCCTGCTCTACGTCAAGCTCGGTACTCAGCACTGCCCCGATTGTGGCGTCGCGGTCCAGCCCCAGCGCTTCGACGCGATCGTCGCCCAGGTGAGCGACGAATATCGTGGCCGTTCGGTGGAACTGCTCGCACCCCTGGTGCGCAATCGCAAGGGCCTGTACACCGAGTTGGCCAAGTGGGCGCGGGGCAAAGGCTTCGAGCAATTGCGGGTGGACGGCGACTATCTGCCGACCCGCAAATGGCCACGTCTCGACCGCTACCGGGAGCACAACATCGAACTGCCGGTCGGCATGGTCGCGGTGCAGCCGCGTCATGCCGACCAACTGCGTGAGCAACTGGCGTCGGCGCTCGAACATGGCAAGGGCGTGGTCGAGATACTGGCCCTCGGCGAACTGGGTGCAACGCCCCAGCGTTTTTCCACCCGCCGTGCCTGTCCGTCCTGCGGCACCAGCTTCCCGGATCCGGATCCGCGCCAGTACTCGTACAACGCCAAGCACGGCTGGTGCCCCGCGTGCTTCGGCACCGGCTGTCGCACGCATGGGCGGGTCGACGATCCCGAGGCGCTCGATCTGGGTGCTGGCGAACAGATATCGGACGAGATCTGCCCCGCCTGTGACGGCGCCAGGCTCAATCCGGTGGCCCGCGCCACGCGCTTTCGCAAACTCGGCATTCACCAGCTCGCGGCGCAGCCGGTCCACCAGGTGGCCGAGTTCTTCGACCGTCTCGTACTGAATCCGCGCGAGCAGGATATCGCCCGCGACCTGGTGGCCGAAATTGCGAACCGCCTGGCTTTCCTGGAGCGCGTCGGCCTCGGCTACCTGTCGCTCGATCGCGGCGCGCCGACGCTTTCCGGCGGCGAGGCCCAGCGGATTCGGCTGGCGGCCCAACTCGGGTCGAACTTGCGCGGCGTCTGCTACATCCTCGACGAACCCACCATCGGTCTACACCCACGCGACAACGAACTGCTGCTCGACACCCTGCAGGAACTGCGTGACCGGGGCAACACCTTGCTGGTGGTCGAGCACGACGAGGAGACCATCCGCCGCGCCGACCATCTCGTCGATCTCGGTCCCGGCGCCGGGGTCGAGGGCGGACGCGTGGTGGCCCAGGGCAGTATCGAGGATCTCGCGGGGGCGCAGGAATCGGTCACCGCCCGTTGCCTTCGCCAGCCGCTGCAGCATCCCCTGCGGCCGACCCGGCGGGTATCGGCGGCGGATCCGTCGATCCGGGTCGCGGGCGCCTTCCTGCACAATCTCCGGTCGATCGATGCGCGTGTGCCGCTGGCGCGATTGACCGTCGTCACCGGGGTATCCGGCTCCGGCAAGTCGACCCTGGCCAGAGACGTGCTCCATGCCAATCTGGCCGCCCATCTGGCGGGGCGGCAAGCGCCGATCGGCTGTCTCTCCTTCGATGGTTGGCAGCAGGTCGGCCGTGTGCTGGAAGTGGACCAGACGCCCATCGGCAAGACACCGCGATCCTGTCCGGCGACCTACATCGGCTTCTGGGATGCGATCCGGAAACTGTTTGCGGAGACCTTCGACGCCCGTACCCACGGCTGGAAGGCCAACCGCTTCTCGTTCAACACCGGTGGTGGGCGTTGCCCGGTGTGCGAGGGCCAGGGGCAGGTCACCGTCGAGATGAACTTTCTGCCGGACGTCAAGGTCGCCTGCGAAGCCTGCGGGGGCGCCCGATTCAATTCGGAGACCCTGTCCATTCGCTGGAAGGACCGCACCATCGCCGAGGTGCTGGCGATGCCGGTGGCCGAGGCACGCGCCTTCTTCTCCGCCCACCCCTCGATCGCCCATCCGCTGGCCCTGCTCGACGATGTCGGGCTCGGCTATCTGACCCTCGGACAGCCCAGTCCGACCCTGTCGGGGGGCGAGGCCCAGCGCCTCAAGCTGGTCTCCGAACTGGCCAAGGTACGGGCCGACAAGGGGGTTCTCAAGCCCGAGAAGCACACGGTCTACGTGCTCGACGAACCCACCGTCGGCCTCCACATGGCGGACATCGAGCGCCTGATCCATGTATTGCACCGCCTCGTGGATGCCGGGCACAGCGTGCTCGTGATCGAACACGACCTGGACCTGATCGCGGAAGCCGATTGGATCATCGACCTCGGGCCGGAGGGCGGCGCCGCAGGCGGAGCAATCGTCTGTCAGGGACCGCCGTCACGCCTTCGGCGCCATCGCCATTCGCATACGGGTCGCTTTCTCGACCGCTTCCTGGCGCGATCCGTCCCGCTTCGTGGTGCCCGTCGGCCACCGGCGCGCTGAAGCCGCTCCCGCCGCGACGGGGTCTTAATAAAGTTTGTCTAGAATCAATGTCGCGCCACATTGGTGCGGCCTTCGTCTTCCAATCCGACGCCCTGCGATGGACAATACTGCACTGCACAATAACGAGGTGGACGAGATGAAGCGGAGTGTGGCGGTGTGGGATCTGCCGACCCGGATCTTTCACTGGTCCCTCGTGCTGCTGGTCGTCGGTTCCTTCACCAGCGGCAAGATCGGTGGCAATGCCATGCTGTGGCACGGCACCTTCGGTCTTGCCATCCTGGGACTACTGAGTTTCCGTCTGGTATGGGGCCTGATCGGCTCGACCTACGCCCGCTTCTTCACTTTCGTGCGAGGACCTGGTGCCGTGCTCGCCTACCTGCGCGGAGAATGGCGTGGGCTGGGTCACAATCCGCTGGGCGCGCTGTCGGTGGTCGCGATCCTTTCGGTTCTGCTTTTTCAGGCCCTGAGCGGCCTCGTGTCGAACGACGACATCGCCTTCAACGGCCCACTCTACCCGTTGGTGAGCAAGGCCTACTCCGACTGGATGACGGGTCTGCACCGCCGATCCGAGTTGGTGATCCTGCTGCTGGTCGCATTCCATGTGGGCGCCATCATTTACTACCTCAAGGTCAAGCGCCGGAATCTGGTGCGGCCTATGATCACCGGCCTTGCCCAGACCACCGACGCCGAGGCCAGACCGGCCCGCGGCGGCGGCCCGGTGGCCTTCGTGATCGCGGTGGTGGTCGCGCTCACCGCAGTTTGGGCGGCCTCCGGCGGCATGCTGCCGCCGCCGCCCCCACCGCCACCGCCCCCGGCCTGGTAAGCTGCCTGGTGCGGTGGCCCGGCTGGGAGAACCGGCCGCCTACTTGTCCTCTTCCTCGCGGAATTTGTCGTGACAGGCCTTGCAGGCCTTGCCGGTTTCGCCGAACTGAGCCTTGATCGCCGCCTTGTCGCCGCCGGCCGCGACTCGCTGCAGCTCGTTGGCCTGCTTGACGAAATTCAGCGCGACCTCCTTGACCTCGTCCGGCTTCTCGAAGAATTCCGACTTCAGCCGGGTCTCTTTCCAACCCTTGCCGTTGTCGGTGCCCGGCGCGAACAGGGCGCCGAGACCGGAGTTGGCAACGGCGGCGACGACGTTGGCCGCGCTGGCGACCTGCTTGGCATCGAACGGCACCTTGTCGTCGACCGCCATCGCCTTGATCTTGCCCATGTTCCAGGCCATGAAGGTGTAACCGGACTGGCGGAACTTGATCATTTCCTCGGGTTTGAGCTGAGCGCTGGCGGCGCTGGCCAGGCCCAGACAGGCGAGGGCGAGGAGCGGGCGGGCAATCTTTTTATTCATGGGGTACACAACCTCGTTTGACGTGATGGACTTTCGGATCGGGCGGCGCCGGGCGGCCCCGCACCCTGTCTCAACAGAAGGGTGGCGAAGATTATTCCAGATGAGACGTACCGGTGCGCGGCACGGACCCCCGCGCGGCTTCGCAGGCCCACTCGAGAGCGTCTTCGAGGCGGTCGTTTCCCCAGAACAGCTCGCCGCCGACGACGAAGCTCGGCGCACCGAACAAGCCCAGTTGGCAAGCCCGCTCGGTTTGATGGCGCAATGCTTCCTTGCCCGCCGGCCGCTGGGCGGCGGCGATCAGATCCGATGCGGGCAGCGAAAACCCGTCCAGCAGGTCGGCGATGACGTCGGCCGAGCCGATGTCCCGGTCGTCGGCGAAGTTGGCCGCCATCACCTTGCGGCTGAAGGCACCGATCCACGGCTGGTCCTGGCCCTGGCAGGCCACCCGCGCAGCCAGCAGGGCGTTGCGGGGAAACTCGCTGGGGCGCTGCAGACGCATGCCGTAGCGGGCACACAGGCGTTCCAGGTCGCGCCACATGTAGCGCCCCTTCGGTGGGTAGATGTTGAACGGCGAATCGTTCCAGCCTAGGCTCATGAATACCGGCCCCAGCAGAAACGGGCGCCATGCGACGTCGACGCCGGCGGCGCTTGCCAGCCCCTCGATCCGCATCACCGACAAATAGGAATAGGAACTCGCGAATTCGTACCAGAATTCGATGCTCGGCCGTGCGCCATCTTCCGCCATGATCACGTGTCCCCGAGAAAGGCGAGCAGTGCCGCACCGACTTCGGCCGGTGCTTCCTCCGGCAGGAAATGGCCACAAGGCACGGTGTGGCCGGTGACCTCGCGAGCGTACTCGCGCCAGATCGGCAGCACGTCATAGCTGCGATGGACAAAGCCCCGTTCCCCCCACAACACCAGAAGCGGGCACTCGATCCGCCGTCGCCCGAAGTCGGCGTCGTCGTGCTCGAGATCGATGTCGGCCGCGGCACGGTAGTCGTCGCAGCTCGCGCGAATGCCGTCCGGTGTGCGGAAGCAGCGCAAGTACTCGCGTACCGCACCCTCGTCGAAAACGGCCCCCGGTGCGGCCCAGCGTCTCAACTTCTCCCGCAGCCAGTACTCCGGATCGGCACCGATCAAGCGTTCGGGAAGCCCATCCGGCTGGATCAGAAAGAACCAGTGGTAGTAGCCGGTGGCGAAGTGGCGATCTGCGGTGCGGAACATGTGGCGGGTCGGAGCAATGTCCATCACGCACAGTCGCGTCACCCGGGCGGCGTGATCCAGGGCCAGTCGATGGGCGACCCGGGCACCGCGGTCGTGGCCCACCAGGGCGAAGCGCTCGTGGCCGAGGGCGCTCATCACCGCGGCCATGTCGCCGGCCATCGCGCGCTTCGCGTAGGCGCCGCAGCGCACCCCGCCGGGTGGCTTGGCGCTGTCGCCATAGCCCCGCAGATCGGCGCACACGACATGGTGGTGCCGGGCGAGTGCCGGTGCCACGCGGTGCCACATATGGCGGGTCTGCGGATAGCCGTGGAGCAGCAGCAGTGGCTCGCCGCTGCCGCCATGGCTGACGCGGATCGTCACGCCATCCACATCGAGGTCCTGTTCGACGAAGTTGTCCGGCAGCATCATGCAGTCCTCCCCTTCGGCCTGGTGCGTCGGGCGGCGCGGCAATCGGCGCCAGCGGCCCGCGAGCGATCGTCGATCGCGCCGACCGATCGGCAGGCGTCGCTTCGCGCCATGGGGCAGCCCGGATTGCAGTATGGCACGCACGATCGGCGATGCTTCAGACCCCGGCGTGCGCGATGCGGTGATTCAGGCCGCGCGCGGCGGCACCACTCCAGCGCGGATCGAACACACCGAGCAGGCGCCGCAACCAGCCACGCCCGCGACGCGCGGCATGGTCGTGCGGCCGGCTCAACAGCTCCGCTCCGGACCGCGAACTCATGACGATCGCGGTCGGCAGGGAAAGCACGGCACGCTGGCCGGCGTGCAGCACCAGGTCGCGGTCGTCGCCGTACTGGGTGATCCATGCAGCGCCCGCGATACACAGCAGTTCGACCCCCGCGGCATTTTCGACGAGACATGTGCTGCGGCCCGGAACGACGATCTTTTTCCATGCGGAATGCGCATTCATGTTCCACCTCCATCGGCTAGACTGGCATTCGGGGTAGGCATCACGCCCCGCAGATGAAGTATCGACGGGTGAAGGCGAGCTCACAAACGTTGAATCGGCATGAAACGCATGAGAAAAACGCATGAATAGACGGGATCGTCGAGTGCCGCCTCTGGAGCCGCTCAAGGGCTTTGTCGAAGCCGCGCGCACGCTCTCCTTCACACGCGCGGCGACCGCCCTGCACCTGAGCCAGTCGGCCGTCAGCCGTCAGGTGCAAACCCTCGAACAGGCACTGGGGGTCCGCCTGTTCGAGCGTGGCGTGCGCGAACTGCGGCTGACGACAGCGGGCCGTCGGCTATTCACCGCTGCCGCCGAATGGCTCGACCACTATGGCCGCCTCGCCGACGAATTCGATCGGCGCGAACTGCGCCGACCCATCACCGTCACCGCCAGCATCGGCATCGCCGCCCTGTGGCTGGTACCGAGGCTGTCGGCTTTCCAGGCGGCCCATCCCGAAATCGACGTGCGCATCGCTGCCGGCAATCGCATCCTCGATCTGGCGCGCGACGGCATCGATCTCGCGATCCGCTACTGCCGTGACCAGGATGCCCCGCCCGGCGCCCGGCGCCTGTTCGGCGAGTCGGTCGTGCCGGTTGCCAGTCCGGCACTGGCGATCCAGCGCATCGACCGCGACACCTTGCCCCAGCTCGTACTGCTCGAATTCGACGAACCGGGCTACCCGTGGCTGCGCTGGGACGACTGGTTGGCGGCGATGGAACTCGATCAGGTCGCACCAGCCGGTCGCCTCGAGTTTTCCCACTACGACCAACTCATCCAGGCCGCCGTCGCCGGCCACGGGGTCGCCATCGGTCGCGCCGAACTGGTCGATCGGATGACCCGCAGTGGGCAACTACGGGCCCTGGGCTGCGATCGCCGGAAGGTGGAGGGCCGCGGATTCTGGCTGATCCTGCCGCCAGCGCCGCGACGCGAAGAGATCGATCACTTCGCCGCCTGGGTTTGCGCCGAAGCCGAGGAAGCGGTCGCCGCAGCAGCCGCCGACGAAGGGCTGGGGCCGGCTTCCCGGGACGATCACGGCGGCGGCGCCTGAGCGAACAGATCAGGCTGGCGTGCGGCTTCCACTGCGACGCCGGCGACGCCGCCGTTGTCCACATACAGGCGGACCCTGGCCGGCAAGGGCGCAGTCTCGCTGCCTGCGGGCTGCAGCAGTACGTCGAAGGCCGCGCCCGCTACCGCCGAGCGCAGCACGGATGCCGCATCGGGCAGCGTTCGCAGCAGCGCCGCCAGCGACGCGGGATCGAACTCGCCACGACCGATGGCGCCGGCATCGGCGACCACTCGGCCAGCGACATCCACCGGGCTGGCGCCTGGCAGCGCCGCGGAAAGGTCGGCGAACAGGTTGGAGCGCCCCAGCAGGCGCACGACTTCGCCGCTGTCCACGCGCTCGTCCTCCCCGGCGCGCAGACGCTCGACCAGATGGGCGAGGCGGCCGTCGGTGCTGAGCGTGACGGCCGCCGACGGCGACGGTGCCGCGACCTGCTCGTTGGATGCCGCGCGCAACTGGCGCAGCAGCCGATCCGGTGAAATGGCTTCGTTGCTGACGGCAGGAATGTGCATGGTGGTGTCCGGGGTCAGGCCTTCCGCTGGTCGCGATTCCCGTATATGGACCGCAGCGGTCGCGGCGAGTGCCGTCCGCCCGTCAATGACCCTGCCACGCCACCAGCAGATTGTTGGCGGGCATCGCCCACTCGCCGCAGCGGCAAAGGCCGGCGCTGCCGGCAAGCCCGTCGACCTCCGCCAGATCGCGGATGCCGGACGCCGGATCCGACATCCTCAGCTTGCGGTCGAAGGCGGCATTGCCGGCGCTGGTGGCCCGGCCGTCGCGGTGGAAGGGACCGTACACGATCAAGCATCCCCCCGGCCGTAACCACCCCGGCACCTGCCGGAACATTCGCTCCACCTCGGCCCACGCCATGATGTGCAAGGTGTTGGCGGTGAAGACCGCGTCGTACAGACCGACTTCGGCCACGTGATTGACGTCGAGGGCGATCGGCGCCGGCAGATTCGGCAAGGCGGCGTCGTCGAGCCAGCGGCGGATGCCCGGCAACATTTCGCGGCGGTCCGAGCACTGCCAGCGCAGCCAGGGCATCGCAGCCGCGAAATGCACTGCGTGTTGGCCGGTGCCGCTGCCGATCTCGAGCACGCCGCGGCAGTCGCCGAAAAGCTGCTGCAGGATCGCGAGGATCGGGCCACGGTTGCGTTCGCAGGCCGGCGAGAAAGGCTTTTCCAAGTCCATGAGGCGTATCGGCTATGATCTCCGGCTGGTGTGGCCGGCAGGAAACTACGGATGTCCGAACTGGTGATTTACCATAATCCGCGCTGTGGCAAGAGCCGCACGGCGTTGGCCCTGCTGCGTGCGCGCGGCATCGAACCGGAGGTGATCGAATATCTCCGGCAACCCCTGCAGCGCGACGCGCTGAGAGGGCTGCTGGCCGTGCTCGGCATGCCCGCGGCCGACCTGGTACGGCGCGGCGAGTCCGTGTTCAAGGAAAAATACCGGGGCCGAGCAATGACCGAGGACGACTGGATCGATGCGATGGTGACCGATCCGATCCTGATCGAACGGCCGGTCGTGGTTCGTGGCGACCGGGCCGTGGTGGCGCGACCGCCCGAGCGTGTCGACGAGTTGTTCGATTAGCCGGAATCCGACAGCGATTCTGGACTAGGCGCTGTGTGGCTCCGGTTCGGTCGGCGCTGCGCGATCGAGCAGTCGGGCCGCCTTGCCGGCCTGGTCGAGGGCCCGGCGCAGTGCGCTGAGGCCGTGCAGCAGCGCGTCCATGGCGTCGAGCTCGAGCGCGTCGGCGGCGCCGGCCGCCAGCACCTCGGCCTTTGTCCGCTGATAGGCGGCTTCGAATTCGGACTCCCGGTCACGCTGGCGCGGCGCAAAGTCTTCGCCCTGGGGATCGAAGTGGCGCAGCAGCCGGTCGGCCTTGCGTTCCAGCTCGCCGAGGGGTTCGGCGATCGTCTCTGTCCGTGGCGCCCGTTTTGCCTTGTGCATCGCAACGAGTTGCTCGGCACAGTTCTCGTAGTAATGCAGCACCCGCAACTGGTCGGCCAGACGCGATGCGGATTCGGCCGACATCGAGCGGCGACTGAGGCCGGTGACGAAGGCCTCGACTTGCTCCACCAGGGTCGCGGTGCGACTGTGGGGCGATCCCTTGCCGACTGCGACGCTCCCGGAGCGGTGTACCACCTCGCGCAGTTCCGCGACGCTCATGCCGCCGAGCCGACGCAATTCGAGATCCAGCGCTTTGATCGCCAGTGCCGGCACCGACGCCACGTTGCGGTCGAGGTAGCGTGGCCGGACCTGCTCGTCGCGGGGTCCGAAACGCATCGCCAGCGCGCGCTCCATGCGCCCCGCCAGCGGAAACATCAGCGCCACGCCGAGCAGATTGAAGATGCTGTGGAACAGGGCCAGGCTAACCGCCGGTGACGCTTCCAGCGAAAACGCCACGCGCAGCCCATCCACCGCCCGGATCAGCCCGGGCAGCAGCAACAGCGCGACGGCGCCGGTAATCAGATTGAACAGCACATGAGCGGCCGCCGCCCGGCGCGCGTTGGGGGTTGCGCCGAGCGCCGCCAGGATCGCCGTGACCGTGGTGCCGATGTTGGCGCCGATGACCCCGGCGGCAGCCTCGGAGAGCGGTAGCACGCCGGTTTGGGCCAGGGTCAGCACCACCGCCAGCGAGGCGCTGGACGACTGCATCAGCATCGTCAGTACGGCGCCGGCAACGACGAAGGCCAGGGTCGAAAGCACGCCGTAGCCCCCGAGCCTGGCCAGATCGAAGGCGTCGCCGCTGTTCGAGAAGGCCTGCTGCATGAAGCCGATGCCGATGAACAGCACGCCGAAGCCGGTCAGTACCTGGCCGATCGGCGCTCGGCGGCCCTCTCCGCCGACGAGTTGCAGCGCCATGCCGATACCCACCAGTGGCAGCGCAGCCGCCTCGATCTTGATCTTGAGGCCGATCAGGGCCACCAGCCAACCGGTCATGGTGGTTCCGACATTGGCACCGAACAGCACCCACAGAGTCTGGCCGAAGGACAGCAGGCCGGCGTTGACGAAGCCGATCGCCGCCACCGTCACCGCCGACGAGGACTGCACCAGCGCGGTCACGAGAATCCCGGACAGCAGGCCGCGCAGGCGGGTCTGGGTGGAGGAAGCCAGCAGTCTGCCGAGGGCTGGGCCGGCCGCCAGCTTGAGCCCGTCGGTCATCAGCGCCATGCCCAACAGAAACAGACCGACGCCGCCGAACGACAGGGTCAGCGCGGATGCGCCCATCATCTTGCCCTTCCGTTTCTACCGGGGAATCCCGGAACCGCTACCAATCGTAGCCGAGGCCCACCACCAGGCTCGAATCCAACAACTTGCGGCCGTCGCCCGGCTCGCCTTCGTAGTCGAGGTTGACCTGGGCGCTGGCGTTGAGATTATCCACTACCGGGAAGCGCAGACCCGTCTTGGCCAGGACGCTGACGTTGGAAGGCGCTCCCAGTTCGACGAAGCCTTCCTGCTCGTGGAAGAAGCGGGCCGTGTCGGCGAGCAGCTGGCGACTGTAGCGCAGGCCCCAGCCCGCTGCAGGATAGCGTTCGTCGTCGTCGTCGATGCGATCCAGAAAGACGAGGTCGACGCCGCCCCGGACCGACAGGCTGGTTTCCGGGCTCTCGAGGATCTGCCAGCCGTAGCCGGCACCGGTGATCGAACGCAGTCGGATGTCGGCAAAGCGGTCGTGCGCCAGCGAGGCGCGCCCATAGACGAAGCGCCGACGGTCTCGCCGGGTGAATTGGTCGTAGTCGGCCCCCAGCCGCCACTTGAAGGCGTTGGTCTCGCCCCCTTCCTGCTGGGCTTCGCCGCTGGCGCCGAGGTTGAAGCGATAGACCCGCGCGGTGCCGGACAGCGAAGCCTCGCCATACAGGCGGCGGGTGTCGCTGTTGCCCGAGTTGGCGCTGGCGGCGAGGCTCGCCCTGCCCTTGTAGTCGATGCCGCGGCCCGACTCCGCCAAGCTGGGGTTGACGTGTCCGACGTCGTCGAGCGCCACCGTCACGACGCCTTGCTGCCCCGCGTCGATGGCCAGACTGGCCTCGTCGGCGGCGATCAGCACGCCCCGCACCAGCGCATCGTCGGAGCGGCGCTGGATCGTCACCGGGCGCTCGCTGGTGACGGCCACGACATGGCTCCAGCGCACGGAAACCGTGCCGGCGTACCGGGTGCGAATGTCGAGCCTGTCCTTCCCCTTGTGCACGATCTGTCCGCTGATGCGATCACCGTTCTCGAGCAAGACGACATCCGCCAGCGCCGGCGACAGGGCGAACGCGGACAGCAGCAACAGCCCGATTCCGATCAGGCGCCTCATTCAGAACTCCTTACCCCGCCCACGTCCCGCCGTGCGCGGATTGCGACCATGTCACCGCCACAATCGGCAGAAGGAGCGAAATCTTGACGCCCCGCAGTGCGCCCGAATGGCATGACCGCGGCACGCTATCACGGTGACGACTCGTCTCGATGTGCAATCGGTCATGGCGCGGGTCGACGAAGTGGACGCGGCGGCAACCTGGGGTGGCCCGCCTCCCCCAGGATTGGGGTGGGGATTTTGGGTGCAGTGACCGACTGGGTGGGGGAAATGCCGCATCCGTGTGGGGAAAATTTCCACGCGAAATTGTGGGTACACCGGAGATCGTCAGGATTATCTTTTAATTTCAGTTGCTTACGATTTTTTTCCGGTCCTTGCGGGAGCTGGCATGAACCTCGCGTAAATCGTCACAAAACTGCAACGTTCCCTTCGGTATCCACAGGAGTCCGCCATGAACGCCAGAGCCGAGTTCGCCAGACTGAGCCCCCTGCCGCTTGCCGCGATGGATACGGAGCGCTTTGCCGATCACCCGGTCGACCCGTCTGAACAGGAAGCGTTCGGTCCGTGCCGGACCGAGCCGGCGGTTCTCCTGCTGCCGCCGGAAGAAGGCGTCGAGCCCAAGAAGAAGAAGGCGGATAAGGCGAAGAAGAAAGCCAAGATCAAGCTGGCCGACGATAGCGCAGGAGCCGTTGGCGCGGCCGAGGCCAAGCCGGGAAAGAGCAAGCAGGCCGGCGAATTCGGTAGCGCCCGCGGTGTCGAGACGGTGTTCCGTTCCTCCTACCGCACCCAGCTCGACCTGACCGCGTTGGCGGCGACCAAGGCCAACATCATGATCTCGCTGAACGGTTTCATCTTGTCGGTGTTGACCCTGTCCGGCCCGTTCGTGCTGGTCGCCGAGCCGATGTTCACGGTGCCCATCGCGATCTTTCTGACCACCTGCCTGGCGTCCATCATCTTCGCTGTGCTGGCGGCGCGCCCCCGTCTGTTCCAGCGCAAGCACACGCCGGAGGACTTCGCTGCCGATCGCGCCAACGTGCTGGTGTTCGAGGACTTCTCCTCGCTCACCGAGGAGGAGCACAGTGAGGCGATGTTGGGATTGCTGCGCGACAACGGGCGGATCTATCGCAACATGAGCCGCCAATTGTATTTCCTCGGTACCATGGCGAACCGGAAGTTCCGCATGCTGAGCCTGTCGTATGCCATCTTCCTGTCCGGGCTGACCCTCAGCACGCTGCTGCTGCTGGGCATCGGCTTCTTCCATCACACCCCGGATTTCGCGACCCTGCTCGGGCAGATCCAATTGGGTCGGACCGGCAGCTGAGCCGTCCGGCCGGAGGCAATCCTTGCGCGGTGGTGTCGAGTGTCTGTTGGTGGCCGTCGGCGTTTCCCTGGTGTCGGCGTGCAGCGTCGGCAACGCCGACGAGGGTTTCCGCAAGTTCGACCGGATCTTCGAACCTTCCGGCGTGGCGCAGATGGCAGACGGCCGCTTCCTGGTGGTCGAGGACGAATCCTCCCAGCCGGTCTCGCTCTTTTCGCTGGACGCGGACGGCAATGCCCAGGAACAGGCGCTGTGGCGCAAATCATTGACCGGTTGGCTGTCGCCGAACCGCGCACTCGGCATCCTCGAAGATCTCGAGGACGTGAGCATCGACGAGGCCGGCCGGATCTACGCCATCACCTCCCACTCGCGCAAGTCGGGCGGCAAGCGCGACGATGAGCGCGAACACATCGTACGTTTCGTGCTTCGCGGAGACGACGTCGTCGATATGCAGTTCCGGCGCGGCCTGCGCAAGGCGATCACCCACGGCCACGAATTCCTTCGCGAGGCGTCGAAGGTCCGCGACGTCAAGGACGACGGAGGATTCAATATCGAGGGCCTGAGCTTCGACCGCGAGCGCCGGCACCTCCTGATCGGCCTGCGAGCGCCACTGATGGACGAGCGGGCCGTGGTCGTTACGCTACGCAATCCCCATGGGATGTTCGACGCCGACGAGGCGCCCCAGATCGACGACCGCCTGACCCTGCTCGACCTCGACCGCGGCGGCATCCGCGCAATGGCCTGGGACCCGCACCTGGGCGGCTACCTGATCGTCAGCCGCCGTCCGGACAAGAACTTCAAGCTGTGGCTGTGGGACGGGCATCGCGACAGCCAACCGGTTCGGCTGCGCGCGCCGGAGATCGGCAAGTTGCGACAGGCCGAAGGTGTGACCCCCGTGGTCCGCGACGGAGTGCCGGCCGGGGTATTGATCGTCAGCGACGAGGGTGACGGTCTGCGTGGCAAGCCGGGTCGCTTCGTCTTCATTTCCTATTCGCAGATTCGCCCGGAATGAGCCGCTGGCCGACCGGGTCTGCCTTGCCGGATCGGTGATCCCCGGCGACGCCGGAGCAACCATGCCCTTCGACGAAATCGGCCGACAGCGTGTGCTGCGCCGGGCCAAGATGCAGCGTCTCAAGTCGCTGGCGGAAGACGCCGATCGCCGCGGCGACGAAGTCGCCCGGCAGCGTGCCGCCGAGCAGTGGCGCGCACTCGCCACCGACCGCGAGGCCGAGCGGGCGCCGCGCGTGCTCTGGTGGGCCGGCCGCGCCTAGTCGCCCTGCGCGCGACCGTCAGCGCAGGCGGAAGCGGGCGATCGACGCCCTCAGGTGGGCGGAGACGTCTTCGAGGCTTCTCGCCGAATTCGCCGTATTGCGCACCGCGGCGCTGTTCTCTTCGCTGGCGACGGCGATCTGTTCGACCCGGCGGGCAATCTCGTTACTGGCCGACGATTGTTCGTGCAGCGCGTTGGTGATCTCCTCGACCGAGGCGAGGACGCTGCCCGAGCGCGCACCGATCTCGGTCATTGTCGCACGCGCCTGTTGCGAGAGTTCGTTGCCGGCGTGCACCCGGTCCACGGCCGACGACATGCCGGCGACGGCCTCGCGCGTGACAGTCTGGATTTCGCCGATCATGCGCGTGATGTCCTGGGTGGACTGACCGGTGCGCTCCGCGAGCTTGCGCACCTCGTCGGCGACGACGGCGAATCCGCGGCCCTGCTCGCCGGCGCGCGCCGCTTCGATCGCGGCATTGAGTGCCAGCAGATTGGTTTGTTCCGCCACCTCGCTGATCACCTTGACGATGGAGCTGATCTCCTCCGACAGGCGACCGAGTTCGTGGATGCGGGTGGCCGCGTCTTCGACCGTGGCCGAGGTGTCGCGGTTGCCCTGGAGCAGCGAGTCCATGACCGAATCGCCCGCCCGCGAGGCGTCGCCGGAGCCGACCGAAGCGGTGCGCACGTCGCCGGCCCGATCGGATACATGGGTGATCGAGACCGACATCTGCTCGACACTGGCGGCCATCGCCGATGCCGATTCGGATTGCGCCTCGGTGGCGGCCGCGATCTGCTCGGTCGTCGTGGCCAGCGCCTCGCTCATCGCCGAAATGCGTTCGCCGTCCACCTGGAGCTGGCCGACGATCTGGCGCAGGCTGTCCTGCATGTGGCCGCAGGAGACGAGCAACTCGGCGAATTCGTCCTGGCCGGTGGCGACGACGTCGGTGCTGAGGTCGCCGCCGGCAATCCGGCGGGTGGCGTCGCGAGCCGTCGTCAGCGATCGATTGATGGTCGCCGCGACGCGCAGGCTGACGGCGCCGAGCAGAATGGCCACGCCAACGCCGATGGCGATGCTGACCCAGGTCGTGTTGGCGCGGGTGTCGTCGAACGCCTGATTTGCCTGGTGCGCCTCGGCCAGGGTCGATTCGGCCATCGCCTCGAGGCTGTGGCGTACCGCATCCACATGCTCGTCGATGTCGCCGTCGATGCGCCGCACCATCGGATCGACCATGTCGGCACTTCGCAGGACCGGCATCAGCCGCGATTCGAACAAGGCGACGATGGCTTCGATGCCTTTGCGCGCGTCGGCGATGGCGCGCCGCTCGGGGTCGGTGTCGGCCTCCGCGGCCAGCCTGTCGAGGTCGGCCGCGGCCTCCGCCCGAAGCGCCGAGAAATCCTGTTCCGCCGCCGCCAGATCGCGGTTGATCACGGCATCGCCGATGATCCGGTAGAACTGGGCACCCAGGTGGGAGGCTTCCATCGCCCGGCTGGCGGTCTGGGCACGGACGAAAGCGTTGTCCTGTTGCTCGCCGAGCCGGCGCAGATCGGCGAAAGTCAGGGCGACCAGCAGCACCACCGCGAGCAGGCCGAGACCGGCCAGGGCGAACAATCGGAATTTGACGCTGGAGAACATGGGGCGGGTCCTTCGGTTCTTCATCGGGAAGGGTTCATGCTGCAATACGGCAATCGGTGCCGAAACTTGACCGGCTGCCGGTCGAACCCTGCACGAAACTCCGATCCACGACCGAGCCGGGTCAGCGCGTGCTGTCCGTGTCCATTCGAACCGGTTCGGCCGACCCTGCGGTGGGTGCCGTCGGTGCGGATCGCCCCGGGATCGGTGCGGAATTCGCGACCGCCGACAGCGCGCCCTCCAGCACGACCTTGGCGACGAAGCTGCGGTCCAGCGAAAGCCATACCAGTGTGGGTACCAAGGTCGGCAATATCAGATAGCCGAACTGGTAGCCCGCGGCGATCGCATTGGTCTGCCAGAGACCAAACCCGGTCTGGGCCGCGGTGTCGCTGCCGGCGATCACCGCCACCTGCATCAGCCAGGTCAGGCAAACGCCGGCAGCCTGGAACGGCACCAGCAATGTCATTGCCAGCGGCAGCCGCCACCACCAACCCGTCGGCCGGCTTGCCATGAGCAGGGCGCACGCCAGGGGCGTGCCGTAGGCGTAGCTGAGAATCTCGGCGCTCGGCAACAGCTCGCCGATGCGGCCGTCGGGGCTACGTACGGTGAGTGCGGTCAACAGGGTCTGGGTCGTGCCTTCGAGCTCGCTGCCGAGGACCCAGTATTCGAAGCCGCCGCGCATCATCTGCTCGGCCAGCCACGCCGGCGGAAGGGCGAACCATGGGCCCG
This sequence comes from Rhodocyclaceae bacterium, assembly GCA_020445785.1. Classification (GTDB taxonomy): domain Bacteria; phylum Pseudomonadota; class Gammaproteobacteria; order Burkholderiales; family Rhodocyclaceae; genus Cognatazoarcus. The sequence goes on along the minus strand of JAGRFZ010000013.1, from coordinate 133,512 downwards.
CCTGGGCCCACAGCGGCAGGGCCAGCGCCAGCCAGACCAGCGTCCGCAGGAAGAAACCGGTGACCAGGCTAGCCGAGCGCACGGGCCATCTGCCGTGTGGTCACCCAGCGAATCCACAACAGCCAGACCACGACCACGTCCAGCATGATGAGCGCTTGCCATAGGTATAGATGGGCGAACTCGAACACCGCCTCGTTCCATCCGGCGAGATAGAACAAGGTGATGATGCGGGCCAGGTTGGCGATCTGGATGGCGGCAAAGCCCACCAACGCGCCCCACAGCCGGGCCCGCCAGTCGGCCGGATAGGCCAGCAACGCCGCCAGCAGGATCAGGCTGGCCTCGACGCCGTTGCAGCCGGCTTCGATCGAGACCCCGATTCCGGTATCGGTGTCGTGCAGGATCTTGCCATGGGAGAGCACGCTGTCATCGAAACGGCGAACCAGCGCAGCGCTGGTGGCGGCCACCAGTGACGTCCAGGGCTGAACCACCCAGGTCTGGACCGGCGCCGTCAGCTCGGCCACGAGCAGGACCACGATCGCCACCAGAAATATCGACAGGAAGCGCGTCACCAGCGGGCAATCTCCGGCACGGTCACGAACGGCGATTGCGGCCTCGCGCGGCAACGCGCCGTGCAGTCACGTCGGGCCACCCATCTCGCGCCCCGAGTCCGCCGTTCGGCCTTCGTCGACAGACGCCGCAAGACCGCGGATGCGCACGATAGGTCATTGAACCCTTGCATTACGTTCGCATCCTCAAGCAAATCTTCGTGCAATGCCAATCTCGTGAAAATGCTGCCGCGGCCGACAGTGCCGAGGCGAAGAGGGCGCTGTCCGGCCGGCTCCGGAGCATTTGGCCCGGCCCCGGTCATTCGCCGTGCCGTCGCATCGCGTGCAACCCACGGCACGGTCCGCGATTCCGATCCCCGAACCTCACCAACGAGAGAGCGCCCACCGGCCGGCCAGACGCGCCTTGATCGTTATCCTGTCGTTGCTGTTCGCCTCACCGTTCGCGCACGCCTTCGGCTTCCAGGCGGTGGTCGATGAGACGGTCGGCATCGAGCGGGCGACTTCGCCGACCGATATCGACCATATCGCCGGCGACGCGATCCTTGTGCTCCTCAGCGCCGATCTCGTCGTCAATTTATCGCATCGTGTTCACGATGAACAATGGCGCTACCCTCTCGGCCAGCGTCGCGCTCGATTTCGGCGACGACGAGGTGACCAAGACGCTGGTCACGGCCGGCACCAGCGCCGGCGCCTGGACCAGCAACCGGCCGCGGCCGGCCCGGCGTTTGGCCGCGGGCTGCGCACGACCGATCGCTGTCGGCGGTCAGGATCGCCGGCGGGTGCTTGACGGTGCCCCCCCGGTCGCCGCTTTAATGACGGGTTCGAACCATCGGCAGCCGGCACCATGAGCCTCGAGAGCGCCCTCGCCTTCTTCTTCGCAATCTTCGTCTTCGGCGTCACCCCCGGGCCGGGCGTCTTCGCAGTGCTCGCCCGCGCGCTCGGCAGTGGCGCCCGTTCCTGCTTCTTCCTGGCGCTGGGTATGGTGATCAGCGACATTGCCTATCTGGTCTTCGCCTGTCTCGGCCTGGCGGCGCTCGCCCACAACTGGGGTGGGCTGTTCACGGTGGTGCGCTGGGTCGGTGCCGCCTATCTGCTGTGGCTCGGTATCGGCATCTGGCGCGCCCCGGTCGGCGACGGTGTCGACGGCGCCACGGTACCGCCCGCATCACGCCGTGCGGGCTTCGTCCAGGGCTTTCTTATTTCCGCTTCGAATCCCAAGGTGATCCTGTTCTACGTCGCCTTCCTGCCGAGCTTCATGGACCTCGAGCGCCTCGGCGCCGGGGACATCGTGCTGGCCGCAGCGCTGACCCTGGTCGCGCTGATGGCCGGGCTGATGCTGATCGCGGCCGGCGCGGCGCGGGCACGGCGGATGTTCCGATCCGCACGGGCGGCCCGGGCGCTGAACCGCAGCGCCGGTGCGATCATGATCGGTGCCGGCGCCTATCTCGCGAGCCGTTCCGGATGAAGCCGAGCGACCTCGCCCTGGCGCTGGTCGTCGTCGTCGTGTGGGGCGTGAACTTCGTCGTCATCAAGGCCGGCGTCGGCGAGGTGCCGCCGCTGCTGCTCGGTGCACTGCGATTCCTCGCCGCGGCGCTGCCGGCGGTGGCCTTCCTGCGTCCGCCCAAGCTCCCGCTGCGCCTGTACCTCGCCTATGGCCTGACGATCGCATTCGGCCAGTTCGCCTTCCTGTTCACGGCGATCCACCTCGGCATGCCGTCGGGCCTGGCGTCGCTGGTGCTGCAGTCCCAGGCCTTGTTCACGATGCTGTTCGCAGCGCTTTGGCTCGGCGAGCGCTGGCGCACCGAACAACTGGCGGGGCTGCTGCTGGCGGCGGCCGGGCTGGTGGCGATCGGCTCCGCCCACGGTGGCGCGATGCCGCTGGCCGGCTTCGCCATGACCCTGGCTGCGGCCGCGAGCTGGGGCATCGGCAACGTCGTCGGCCGCAGCCTGGCGCGTCATGGCCCTGTCAACATGCTGGCGTTCATGGTGTGGGCCAGCCTGGTGCCACCGTTGCCGTTTCTCGGGCTGTCGCTGGTGATCGAGGGCCCGGAACGAATCGTCGCGGCGATCGAGGGCTTCAGTTGGCTGGCGGCCGGTGCCGTACTGTACTTGGCATGGGCCGCCACGCTGCTCGGCTACGGTCTGTGGAGCCATCTGCTGGCCCGCTACCCTGCCAACCAGGTGGCGCCCTTCCCGTTGCTGGTGCCGGTGGTCGGACTCACCGCGGGTTGGCTGGTCTATGACGAGGCGTTGCAGCCCGCCCATCTCGGCGGCGGTGCGCTGCTGATGGCAGGCCTCGCCGTGAACCTGTTCGGCCACCGCCTGCGGCGCGGTGGCTGAGGGCGGGCGCTCAGCCGTTGTCGCCGTCGATCAGATCGCCGATGCCGCCGAGGATCGAGCCCTCGCCGCGCCGCGAGCCGCCCGGCGTCGATTGCACGATGCGGCTGGCCAGCCGCGACAACGGCAGCGATTGCAGCCAGATGCGGCCGGGCCCGCGCAGGGTCGCGAAGAACAGGCCTTCGCCGCCGAAGATCGCCGACTTGAGCTTGCCCACGTATTCGATGTCGAAATCGACCTCGGGCGTGAACGCGACGACGCAGCCGGTGTCGACCCGCAGCAACTCGCCCGGCGCCAGATCACGCTGCATCAGCGTGCCGCCTGCGTGTACGAAGGCCATGCCGTCGCCCTCCAGCTTCTGCATGATGAAGCCCTCGCCACCGAAGAATCCGGTGCCCAGCCGACGCTGCAACGCAATCCCGAGCGACACGCCCTTGGCGGCGCAGATGAAGGAATCCTTCTGGCAGATCAGGGTGCCGCCGAGGCTGGCGAGATCCATCGGAATGATCCGACCGGGATAGGGGGCGGCGAAGGCCACCCGCGCCTTGCCCTGCCCCTCATGATGGAACACCGTCGTGAACAGCGACTCACCGGTCACCAGGCGCTTGCCGGCGCCGAGCAGCTTGCCGAAGAAACCGCCCTGCTGTGCCGAGCCGTCACCGAACACGGTGTCCATCTCGATGCCCGCCTGCATGTACATCATCGCGCCGGCCTCGCCCACGGCGGCTTCGCCCGGGTCCAGTTCGACTTCGACGTACTGCATGTCGGTACCGAAGATTTCGTAGTCCACTACGTCCATGATGCGTCCTCCAGACATCGACCGCGGTCGCGGCTCATTCGTCGAAGCGGATCCGCCATGGCAGCTCGGCCTGGATGAAACGCCGCGCCGCAGCGGACCGCGGCCGGGCAAAGAACTGCTGGGCCGGAGCGTGCTCCTGGACGCGACCGTCGGCGAGGAACACGATGTCGTCCGCCAGCCGGGTCGCCTGCCCGAGGTTGTGGGTGGTCATCAGCACCTTGCAGCCGTCGGTGCGGATGCCGCGAATGATGCGCTCGACCGCGTCCACCGCGGATGGATCGAGGTTGGCGGTCGGTTCGTCGAGCAACAGCAGCCGCGGCCGTACCGCCCAGGCCCGCGCCAGCGCCAAACGTTGGCGTTCGCCGCCGGAGAGCAGGCGGGCGCTGTCCGCGGCGCGGTCGGCGAGGCCGACCCGCTCGAGCATGTCACGCGCCCGGCGCAGGCGCTCGCCGCGGGCCAGCCGGAGCGGTTTCATGCCGAGGGCCGCGTTGTCGAGCACGCTCGAGCGCAGGATCATGGGCTGTTGGAAGACCATCGCGATCGCCGCGTCCGGGCGGCTCGCTTCACCCCAGGCCAGCCGCCCTTCGCGCACCGGCAGCAGGCCGGCGATCATCCGCAGCAACACGGTCTTGCCGACGCCATTGGGGCCGAGCACGATGCTGATGCCCTCGCCGTCGAGGCGCAGGTCGAGGCCGTCGAGTACGTTTCGGCCCTGGGGCCGAAAGGCGACGCCGGACAGTTCGATCGGGAACATCAGGCGTAGCGCCTCATCGCCCAGCGCCGGATGTGGAAGGCGGCGGCATTGAGCGTCAGCACCACCACCATCAGCACGATGCCGAGCGCGATCGCCAGTGGCAGGTCGCCCTTGCTGGTCTCGAGCGCGATCGCGGTGGTCATGACCCGCGTCACGTGGTCGATATTGCCGCCGACGATCATCACCGCGCCGACCTCCGACATGGCCCGACCGACGCCGGCGAGCAAGGCCACCAGCAAGGAGTGGCGGCAGTCGTGAATCAGGGTCAGCATGCTCTGGCCGCGGCTGAAGCCCATTACCCTCAGCTCGGGCGCGTAGTCGCGCCAGGCGTCTTCGACGATCTGGCGGGTCAGCGCCGCGATCAGCGGCACCACCAGCATCATCTGCGCGATCACCATCGCGCTCGGCGAGAACAACAGGCCGAAATCGCCGAACGGTCCGGAGCGCGACAGCGCCAGATAGACGACCACGCCGACCACCACCGAGGGCAATCCCATCAGGCCGTTGACGAACACCACCAGCAGGTTGCGCCAACGAAACTCGGCGATCGCCAGCCAGGCACCCAGCGGCAGGCCGATCAGGGCGCCGAGCACCACCGCCGTCATCGATACCCGCAACGACAGCCAGACGATGTCCACCAGCGTATTGTCGAAGCTGCCGAGCAATCGCAGCGCAGCGAACAAGGTGTCGGTCATGGTCGGGGCATTATCATAGGGAGTCTGGTGGTCCGCTTCGAGAAACCTGCAACACGAAGGCGTGCCTCGTGCCCGGTGGCGGCGTTGCCGATCCGCGTGATGGCCCGAACCATCGCCGGGGTCCGCGCGTGGCCACGAGGCCCGATGCATCACATTCTTCCTGTACCGTGATTGACGAAGCACACCACGAGCTGAGCGATTTTACCCGGGTGCCGGCGGTGCCGCCCCGGATCGACGAGGAAACGCAGCCATGAGCCAGCCCAACCCCAACCCCCAGGACCCTCGACTCACCGTCGCCGAGGCACGCGACCATCTGCTGTCGACGCTGACCCCGGTCGCCGGCTGGGAATGTGTGGCGATCCGTGATGCCCTCGGGCGGGTGCTGTCGCGGCCGGTGATCGCGCCGTTCGACGTGCCCGCCCACGACAATTCCGCGATGGACGGCTACGCGGTGCGCTTCGACGACCTCGCCAGCGGCGCCGAAACCGAACTCAGGATGGTCGGTACGGCCTACGCCGGGCGTGCGTTCTCGGGCATCGTCGGAGCGGGGCAGGCGGTACGGGTGATGACCGGTGCAGTCGTGCCCAAGGGCTCCGACACCATCGTCGTGCAGGAGGTGACCCGGGTGGACGGCGAGCGCGTATTCGTTCCGCCCGGTCAGCGCCAGGGCCAGAACCTGCGTCGCGCCGGCGAAGACCTGGCCCGCGGCAAGCCGGCGCTGGCGGCCGGCAAGCGGATCGGCGCCGCCGATCTCGGCCTGCTCGCATCCCTCGGCGTGGCCGAAGTGACGGTGTTCCGGCGGCTGCGGGTGGCCTTCATGTCCACCGGCGACGAGATCGCGTCGATCGGCAATCCGCTGGGCCCCGGCCAAGTCTATGACAGCAACCGCTACACTCTGCACGCAGCGCTGTCGGCGCTCGGCGTCGACCTGGTGGACATGGGGGTCATCCGCGACCAGCCGGCGCTGATCGAAGAGGCCTTCCGCACGGCTGCGGCGAGCGCCGACGTCGTCATCACCTCGGGTGGCGTGTCCGTCGGTGAGGCCGATTTCGTGCGCGATCTGATGGCGCGTCTGGGCGAGGTCCATTTCTGGAAGCTCGACATCAAGCCGGGACGGCCGATGGCTTTCGGCCGCGTCGGCGAGGCCTGGCTGTTCGGCCTGCCGGGCAATCCGGTGGCGGTGATGGTGAGCTACGCCCAGTTCGTGGTCGATTCCCTGCAGAAGCTGATGGGCGTCGATCCGTTGCCGGCGCGGCCCACTTTCGAGGTGGCGTGCGACGACGCGATCCGCAAGAACCCGGGCCGCCGCGAGTTTCCCCGCGGCGAACTCTACCCGACCGACGGTGGCTGGCGGGTGCGGCTGGCCGGCAACCAGGGTTCCGGCGTGCTGCGCTCGATGGCCGAGGCCAACTGCTTCATCGTGCTCGACGAGGCCCGCGGCAACGTTGCCGCCGGCGACCCCGTCCACGTGCAGTTGTTCGACGGCCTGTTCTGAGCCGACCGGCGCGGCTCAGCGCCGGTCGGCATCGGCCGCCAGGGGCCGCAGCCGCAGCGGCAACAGGCGGCCCAGGCTGCGCCACTGGTGCAGCGCGAGGCCGAGCAGGATCAGGCCGCTGCCGAACCACACCCGCGCGTCCAGCACCTCGCCATTGACCCCGTGTCCGAGCAGCAGTGCCAGCACCGGCGTCATCAGGGTCACCAGGGCCACCTGGGAAGCGGCCAGGTGCTTGATCACGTAGTAGTACAGCGTGAAGCTCAGGAGCGAGCCGAACACCCCGAGGTAGACGATCGACGCCACTGCGCGCGCGGGCGGATCCGACGGCAGGGTGCCGTCGCCGAGCCACCATTGCAGGGCGAACATCGGCAGCGCCACCAGCAGCGTGCCCAGGGTCGTGGCCAGCGGCGGATTGTCGCCGCCGATGCGCTTGAGCGCGACCAGGCTGCCCGAGTGCACCACGGCGGCCAGCAGCAGCGCCAGCAGGCCGGCGGTACCGTCGTGGCCCTCGTCACCCTGCAGAAAGATCACCGACAGGCCGCCCATCGCCAGCGCCACCCCGAGCAGGGCGACACGGCCGGGCGGCGCCTCGGTGCGGCACAGGGCGGCGATCAGCGAGGTCAGCAGCGGCGACAGGCCGAAGATCACCGAGATCAGCCCCGAGCGGACCTCAGCCGCGGCCCAATACACCAGCGACATCGCCAGGAACAGGCTGCCGCCGCTGACCATGTAGAGGCCTCGGGCGCGTGCATCGAGCGGCAGCGGCTTGCGCCACAGCGCGATCAACAGCAGCGCCAGCACGACGCTGACCAGCATCCGGGACAGCACCGCAAAACTGAAGCCGACACCTTCGGCGCTCCATTGCACGGCCAGAGGCGTCGTGCTCCAGGTCAAGACCAGACAGACATAGGCGGCGGGGACGGACATCGTGGGTTCCTCGAAGGTCGACGCCGGCGGGCGGCGTGGGGGGAGTCGATGACGAGCGGGTGGCTCGGGTGGACGGACGAAAAAAAGGCCGCGGGATCGATCCGCGGCCTGTCTCGAAACAGCTAGTGCGTCTGGCGCTAGGTCAACCGCGACGGCCCCGGAGATGCGACGATCTGCCACGCACGTAGCGCGTGGCACGGAATCGGCATCGGGCGGAAGCGGTAAACGGTCTTCATGTTGCCATGGTGGGCGCAAAGCCCGGCGGCGTCAATCCTCGTCCGCCGCTGCCGGGTCCGCGCAGGGGCGGATGCGATGGGCCGGCAGTGGCATTGCGAACAGATGCCCTTGGAGGACGTCGCAGCCGGCCTCGGTCAGCAGGCGGGCCTGGGTTTCGGTTTCGATGCCCTCGGCGACCACCGACAGGCCGAGGGTGCGCGCCAACGAAATGATGGTCTCGATGATCGAGCGCATCGTCGCGTCGCCGTCGGCTTCGGCCACGAAGCTGCGGTCGATCTTCAGTTCGTCGGCGGGCAGACGCCGCAGGTAGGCCAGGCTCGAATGGCCGGTGCCGAAGTCGTCGATGGCGATGCGCACGCCGAGCGCCCTGAGCTGCGCGAGGATCGGCATCGCTTGTTCCGGGTTGTTCATGACGAAGGTCTCGGTGACCTCGACCTCCAGCAGGGTCGGGCTGATGCGGTGTTCCGCAGTCAGGGTCTCCACCAGGTGCGGCAGGTCGTCGGTGAACAGTTGGCGCGCCGAGACGTTGATCGCCACCCGTTGCCAGCCGTGTCCGAGCCGATGCCAAGCGGCGATCTGGCGGCAGCTCTCGGCCAGCACCCAGGCGCCGAGGCTGCCGATCAGGCCGGCGTCCTCGGCCACCGGTATGAAGCGATCCGGCGGCACCGGCCCGAGTTCGCCGCTGTGCCAGCGCAGCAGGGCCTCGAATCCGACCACCCGGCGATCGCTGGCCGCGACCTTGGCCTGATAGTGGAGCGCCATCTCGCCCGCATCCAGGGCCTCGCGCAGCGCCACCTCCATGTCCAGCCGTTCGCGCGCCTGGGTCGCCAACCGAGCGTCGAAGAAGGCGAAGGTGTTTCGACCGGCGCCCTTGGCGGCGTAAAGCGCCATGTCGGCGTTCTTCAGCAAGTCCTCTGCGGTGCGCGCATCGTCGGGAAACAGCGAGATGCCGAGCGAGCTGCGCATGTGGATGCGGGTGTCCGGAAAGACGAAAGGCTCGGTGAAGCTGTCCAGCAGGCGCCGCGCCAGCCGTGCGCAGTCGCCGGCGCCGTGGACCCGCGTCGCCACCACCACGAACTCGTCGCCACCGACCCGCACCAGTGTGTCGGTGGCCTTCAGGCAGTGGGCCAGCCGCCCGGCCACGGCCTGCAGCAACGCATCGCCGGTGTGATGGCCGAGATTGTCGTTGACCGCCTTGAACTGGTCGAGGTCGAAGAACAGCAATCCCAGCCGGGTGCGGTCGCGCGTTGCCTGCTCGATGCCCTCCTCGAGCCGCTCCGAGAGCAGGCTGCGGTTGCCGAGGCCGGTCAGCGGGTCGTGCAGCGCCTGGTGACGCAACTGCTGGTCGAGGTGGTAGTCGCCGGTGGTGTCGTTGAACACCGTGACGTAGTGGGTGGTGTCGCCGTCGGCGTCGCGTACCGCGTCGACGGTGCGCCGTTCGAGGAACTCGCTACCGTCGCGACGCCGGCTCCACAGTTCGCCCTCCCAGCGTCCGCGATCCCGCAGCTGCTCTTCGATGCGGCGGTAGCAGGCGCTGTCCTGGCGGCTCGAACGCAGCATGCTCAGCGGCTGCCCGAGGGCATCTTCCGCCGGGTAGCCGGTGATCCGGGTGAATGCCGGGTTCACCTGTACGATGGTGCCGTCGGCGCCGGCGACGATGACGCCCTCGGCGGTGTTTTCGATCGCCGCCAGTGCCAGCCGCATGCGCTCGGTTCGATCCGACACCTGTTGTTCGAGTTCGCTGTTGTGGGCCAGCAGATCGTTCTGGGCGTCGAGCAGTTGCCGGTTCAGGTGTGCCAGCTCGCCGCGGTGGCGGTGCACTTCGTCGAGCAGGTTCTGGTTCTCCAGCAGGCGGGCCTGGCTGGTCACCAGCAGCCGCCGCGCCTGGTGGTGGGCGACCAGCATCACCAGCGTGAAGAACAGCCCGAGATAGCACAGCACCGGGCCGGTCACCGGCGTTCGGTAGATCATCACCGAAGCCGGCACCAGCATGCAGAAGATGTAGATCCGCGCGCTCCACTTGACCGGTGCGAGCACCGTCGCCGCGCCGCCGGCCATGCCGGCGAAGATGCACACCAGGGCGAGCTGCTCGGCCGCGTCGGCGGATGGGAATACCAACGGCGCAAGGACTGCCCAAAGGATGGACGTGGCCAGCAGCGGCAACGTGAATAGGGATTCGCGCGTCGCCAGCGGGCGTCGCCGACCGTTCCTGAGAAAATCGAGAACGACGCCGCCGCGCAGCGCGATCAGCGACGCCATCGCCAGCAGCCAGGCCGGTGCCAGCACCTCGCCGGTGTTCAACCAATGCACGCCGAAGACGCCGGCCACCGCCAGCGCGGTAATCACGATGCCTCCGCGGCTCTGGGCGTAGGCTTCGTGGATCAGGCTGGCGCGAAGTTCGTCCGGCAGGCGCATCACACAGGACATCGGTCAGCCGCGCGCGGGTGCGCGCCGGCTCTCGCCCGGGCGGGAAGGCGGTCGGAGGTGGCCTTGCCAGCGAATCGATCGGGTTGCGGTCTGTGACATCGGGTCCGGTGGCGCACGGGCGCGCCCACACACGCCTTGCCGGCGTCGTCCGAAGTCTATCGAGTCCGCCGACGCCAAACTTTAGCGCGGTCCGACCGGGGGCGTGGCATGGCGCACGGGCTGATTCCGTTGCGGGCCGGGCGCACCTCGCCGCCGCGCCGCCGCACGCCTCCGGCCGTCAGCTTCGGGCCACGTCGGTATCGACGAAGCGGGCGACATCGACCTCGTCGATCTGGGCGGCAGACAGATAGCGCTCGGCGTAGCGAAGATGGACGCCCCGGCGCAGGAACAGCGCGAACAGATCGTGGTCGATGTGGCCGCGATCGCGGAATTCGGCCAGCATGGCGACTGCCTCGGACAGGCGCTTGCCCTCCTTGTAGGGGCGGTCCGACGCGGTCAGGGCCTCGAAGATATCGGCGATCGCCATGATCCGGGCCGGAATCGACAGTTGTGCCGCCACCAGGCCGCGGGGATAGCCGGTGCCGGTCAGGGTCTCGTGGTGGGTCGACGCATACTCGGGCACGCGCTGCAGGTTCTTCGGCAACGGCAGCCGGTCGAGCATGAGGATGGTCTGGATGATGTGCTCGTTCACCTTGAAACGCTCCTCGCTGGTCAGGGTGCCGCGAGCGACCGACAGGTTGTAGCGTTCGCCGAGGTTGTAGAGCAGGTCGGGCACCGCCATGTTGAGGCCCAGCGCCGGATCGTCGGCCATCGGCACCGGTCGCTCGATGCGGTGGTGCGCCTTGTCGGCGAGCAGCGTCTCGGACGCCGGCAGGCTCGGTGCCGGGCTCTGGGCGTGGCGCGCCGCCTCCTCGTGGGACAGCCCGAGCCGATCGTCGAAATGGCGCTGCCAGGTCTGCGCGGCGATGTGTTCGAGGCGCACCAGGCACGACGCCGAAATGCTCTCGCCGCCGATGTTGCAGGCCGCGACGAAGGCGAAATCGTCCTGCAATTGTGCGGCTCGGGCATCGAAGCGGCGGGCGCAGGTTTCGGCGTCCGTTCCCGACAGCCGCGCCTCGAGCTGCTCGATGCGGGCGTCGCGCAGCAGCACCTCGAAACGGGTGCGGACTTCGTGGATGCGGTTGTACAAGGTCTCCAGCTTGGTCGCCTTGTCGACCACGTACTCCGGCGTCGTGACCTTGCCGCAATCGTGCAGCCAGGCGCCGATGCGGAATTCGCGCCACTCGTCGGCATCGGCGAAGCTAAAGCCGGCGAGCGGCCCCTGCTCCTCCGCGCACGCGGCCTCCGCCAGCATCACCGCCAGTTCGGGCACCCGCTCGCAATGGCCGCCGGTGTAGGCGCTCTTGGCGTCGATCGCGCCGGCGATGATGCGGATCAGCGAATCCATCATCTCGCGCTGGCTTTCCAGCAGGTGGTGGTTGTCCAGCGCCATCGCCGCCTGGGCGGCCAGCGCCTCGACGAACTTGACGATCTCCGGATCGAAGGGCACCGGCTCGCCACTGTCGGGGTCGAGGGCGTTGATGAGTTGCATCACGCCGAGCAGCTCGCCGCTGGCGGCGATCATCGGCACGCTGACCTGGCTCACCGTGTAGTAGCCGGTGGCCTCGTCGAAATCCAGTGCGCCGCTGACGTCGAAGCGGTCTTCGCTGCGCAGGTCGTCGATCACCACCGTGCGGCGGTTGAGTGCTGCGTGTACCGAAGCGAAATGCTGGTTCGGCTCGCCGCTCGCCGGGTCGTGGAGCGGGATCTCGTTTGCCGGCAGGCCGTCGTCTCGGGTGCGCAGCGCAAAACGCAGACTGTCGCGGGGGGTGGCCAGGTAGAGCGTGCCGGCGTCGGCATTGGCCAGCCGCTTGCCGGTCAGCAGAATGCTCGCCAACAGGCGGTCGCTGTCGTGTACGGCGGCCAAGGCGAGGCCGCTGTCCACCAGGCTCGAGAGCTTGTCGCGGGCCAGCTTGAGCGCCTCGGTGCGTTCCCGCAGCGAGTGCTTCATGGTGCGGTGGGCGTCGCCGAGCACGTCGATCTCGTAGAACATCGACTCGACCTTGGTATCGCCGCTGAAATCGAGTTCGCGCACCCGCTCGGAATCTTCCGCCAGCCGATCGAGCGCCCGCGAGGCCCGCCGCGACACGCCGTAGGCCAGCGGCAGCGCGATCGCCAGTGCCGCCGTCGACAGCGCGATGATCTGGTCGCGCACCGCCAGCACCGGCGCTGCGAAGTGCTCGAGCGGCGCGTAGGACACCACGCGATAGCTCAGGCGTGGCGCCAGCGGCACCTCGCGCACCGCCAGCAGGTAGCGCCGGCCCCCGATTTCCAGCAGTTCGGGCCGGTCGCCGGCCGCGAGCCGCTGTTGCAACGCCGCGAGGAAGGGCTGGCCGGATTCGCCGAGGCGGGTCAGCGGCTCGGCCCGGCCGCCGTCGGCCGGCAGCCGGCCGGCACTCGCCAGGATGCGTCGCTGGTCGTCGAGCACGAGGCTGCCGCCCGGCTGGTCGCGCACGCTCCGACGCACGAACTCGCTCAACGACGCGAGCGACAGGTCGACGCCGACGACGCCGTCCGCCGCCCCGATTCGACGCACCAGGGTGACGCCGAGGGCCGACGAAGATTGGAAGCGATAGGGGTCGGTGAGCCCCAGCGCACCGCCGCCGGGCGCGTCGACATACCACGGCCGGCTGCGCGGATCGTAGTCGCTGGGGTTGCTGCGTCGCTCGAGGACGCTGCCGTCCTCGGCGATGAAGTACCAGTGTTCGCCCGCCCCGCGCCGCGATCCGTCGATGCTGCGCAGCGCGAAGCGGGCCGCCTCGGGGGCGCCCAGCCGGCCGGCGGCGTGGGAATCGCTGGCGAAGCCGATCACCTGGAAGAAGCTGCCGTCGGCCAAGCCGAAATAGGCGCCGTAGAGGGCCGGATTGACGCTCACCAGCGCCCGCAGCAGAGCCGCCATCGAAGAATCGGCGCCGGTCGCGCGATAGTCGTCGGCCGGCATGCGCGCGACCGTCTCGACCGCGTGGGTCGCCGAGCGCACCAGGCCCGCCAGCTTCTGCGCCTGGGCATCGGCCATGCGCGAGAAGATCGCCTCGGCATTGTCTTCGGCCATCCGGCCGAAGCGTCCGGTGGCGAACAGCAGGAAGATCGCCACCAACGACACCACGAAACTCGCCAGCAGCATAGTGGCGAAGACATGCACCCGGAATTTGATCGCGGTCGATGGCACCTGGGATTCCGCAGCTCGCAGCCGGCGCCGGCTGCCGTGCCGTCATGATGCAACCATTTTTCGCCGAGGTCGCGCACGGGTGCGCGCAGCGCGCCGGGCGGCGCCGCTTTGCAGACCAGCGCCGAACTGCCATAGTTCGGCGCTGGCTCCACCAACCCGGCGCGTTCGACATGGCATCCCGAAGCAAGTCTCCCCGCGGCGGCCGCAGCCGCGGCGACGCCCAGCGCGAACTCGTGGCCCTGTTCCAGGCCGGTCGGCCGGCGGAACTGAAGGCGGCCGCCGATCGCCATGTGCGGCGCTGGCCGGACTTCGCCTTCGGCTGGAAGGCCCTCGGTGTCGCCTGTCAGTTGTCGGGGCGCGATCCGCTGCCGGCGTTGCGGCGGGCGGCAGCGCTGTTGCCGGACGACGCCGAGACACTGGCCAATCTCGGCAATGCGCTGCGCGACACCGGCGAGCTCGCCGATGCCCACCAGGCGCTGCAACGGGCCGTCGCGCGCCATCCGCGCCACCCCCTGTTCCGCATGAATTTCGGCAACGTGCTGATGGACATGGGCCGCCGCGACGCGGCCATCGCCGAGTTTCGGCAGGCCCTGGAAATTGCGCCGGAGACGGCCGAGGCCCACAACAACCTCGGTCACGCCCTGTTCGGCATCCCGGGTCGACTCGACGAGGCGATCGCCAGCTACCGCGCCGCGCTGCGCTGTCGGCCCGGTTTTCTGGTGGCCGCCGACAACCTGCTGTTTGCGCTCAACTATTCCGAGCGCGCGACACCGGCCGAGATGCGCGCCGCCGCCGAACACTACGGCGCGATCGTCGCCGCCTCGGCCCGGCCGACCCATGCCTGGCCGAATCCGCCCGACCCCGAGCGCCCGATCCGGGTCGGGCTGGTGTCGGGCGATCTGCGCCGCCACCCGGTGGGCTACTTGCTGCGGGACGTGCTGCCGGGCCTCGACCGGCAGCGGACCGAGGTGGTCGCCTACGCCAACCGTTCGGCGGACGACGAGGTCAGCGCCGCCCTGCAAGGCTCGGTGGCGGCCTGGCGACAGGTCGAGCGGCTCGACGACCGGCAGCTCTTCGAGCGCGTGCGCGAGGACCGCATCGACCTGCTGGTGGATCTCTCCGGCCACACCGCCCACAATCGCCTGCCGCTGTTCGCCTTGCGACCGGCCCCGGTGCAGGCGAGCTGGCTCGGCTATTTCGCCACCACCGGCATCGCGGCGATCGACTACTTCGTCGGTGATCCGATGGTGCTGCCCGAGGATGAGGAAACCCACTTCTGCGAGCGCGCCTGGCGCCTGCCCCGCACCTACTACAGCTTCTCGCCGCCGACCGAGGCGGTGGCCGTGGCGCCGCTGCCGGCCGTCAGCCGCGGCGCGCTCTCGTTCGGCTTCTTCGGCGCGCTGGCCAAGCTGGTGGCGCCGGTGCTCGACTGTTGGAGCGAGATCCTGACGCGACTGCCCGGCTCACGGCTGGTGATCAAGGCCGCCGGCATCGAGCAGCCCGAGGTCGCCGGTGCGCTCACCGGCCAGCTCGCCGAGCGCGGTATCGGCGCCGAGCGGCTGCACCTGCTCGGCCGCACCGGTCGCGACGAGCACCTTGCCGCCTATGGCGAGGTGGACGTGGCCCTCGACAGCTTCCCGTTCCCGGGCGGCCTGACCACCCTGGAGGCGAGCTGGATGGGCGTGCCGACGCTGGGCCTGCGCGGCGACCGCTTCATCGCCCACCAGGGCGAGATGCTGCTCCACGCACTCGGCCTCGAAGACTGGATCGCACCGGACCGCGCCGCCTACGTCGAAAGGGCCGTCGCCTTGGCCGGCCGCCTCGACGAACTGGCGAAGCTGCGCGCCGGCCTGCGCGACCGCCTGTCCGCCTCGCCGCTGTGTGACGGTGCGCGCTTTGCCGGAGAGCTGGAGCAGGCCTGGCGGGGGATGTGGCGGGCGTGGTGCCAATCGCGCGCCTGATCGCCGTCACGCTCCCTCGCTCAGTCTGGGAAGGGGCCGGTGCACCATTGCTGCTCGCAGGGCACACCATCATGGTTGCCGTCCATCTTGACGCCGGGGCAGTTGCGCAGGAAATAGGTGGCCTCGGCGCAGGACGTCATCTGGGAACAGTAAGTGCGTCCGTCGCAGCGATAAGGAGACGGCGTGTTCTCGGAACTCTGCACCATTGCGGATTCGCCGGCCGGCAAGCCGCCACCGAAATATTCCTCGTACGCAACGATGCCCAGGCCCGCAACCAGCAGCAGCGTGACGGCTCGGGAGAGAATGCCCGGACCGGCGCCGCGGCGAGGACGCCCCGACCGTCGTCGCGACGAAGGCCGAGCGGCCGCCGCCCGCTCCGCGTAGACGACCTTTTGCGCCCGTCGCCTGCCGCTACGGTCGGTCTCGATCTCGAATCGGAGCAATTCCCCGGGGTTCGGGCGAACGCCATCCTTCGGGAAGGCCGAAATATGAACGAAGACTTCACCACCGCCGCGTTCGGGTGTGATGAAACCGAATCCGCGTTCGTCGTTCCACTTCGACAACCTGCCTTCCATGGGCATGTACAGTATTGATCGGTTCTGGATTGGAGGGGTCGGGACGCTTGGTCGAACGCGCGGGCCATGGCAGGGTCCCCCACGGTGCCTCCGCGCCCGATGCGGGCCGGGCCGAATGCGGATGGCCGCGTTTCCGAGCGTACCGATGCCATCTATGATGAGCGGATCGCGACCATGAGGGAAGAGCGCATGATCACCGAAATCGTCACATTCCGATTGCCCGAGGGTGCGTCACGGGAAGAGGTATTTCGCAATTTCGAACAGACCGCGCCGACGTGGCAGCAGAATCCGGATCTGATCAGAAAGAACTACCTCTACGATGCCGAGAACGGCGTTGCCGGCGGTGTCTATCTCTGGAGGACGCGTGCGCACGCCGAGAAGTGGCACGGCCCGGCGTTTCGAGAGAAGGTCAGGGTGCGATACGGCGCCGAACCGGAAAGCCAGTTCTTCGAAACGCCCGTCGTCGTGGACAATCTCGCGGGCGAGATCGTCCACGATTAGCGATTCCGATGGCCGGCGCGAGGCCGTGCATCGGTGCCACGGCCCCAGGCCGAATTAGGAAAGGCTGGATCCGATCGAACCCCGCGCTTCGAACGCGGTGTCACAGCGCGAAGTCCGAGGCCTGCCGCAGCAACCCGGCGACGCCGTCATCGATCGCTTCGTGCGAGGCGATCCGCACATGCCGCATGGACTTCCCGGTGCCTGTCAGCAAGCCTGCCGCGTCTGTCAACTCTGCGCCACGTTGAAACTGCAGGCTCACCCACTTCTCGTGCGGACAGATTGAACAGAACCGCTTACCGCGGCGATAGGTGATGCACTTCCAGCCTGTCTGAAGTTGCTCCTCTGCGTCCGGCACACACCGGACTACGGCCTTGCGAGGCCGCTCGACGATGCCCGCCACGCGTTCGTCGTAGGAGGTCAGGAAGTCGGAGATGGGGTCCATGGGCCTTGCCTGGAGAACGGTGCCGGGAAGCTCGATTGGGAAATGCGCACCAATGGATCAAGAGTAGGCGAGATCGGCGCTGGATACTAGGAGAGACCTGACCCCATTGCCTCCCGCAGGGCGCAAGACCTGAATGCTAACAAGCAATGGCGCCGAAAGATGGCAATCTGAATCCCCTGCATTGCGGTGACCCCAAGCGTTCGCGCGACATCGCACCATGACAGACCTGGAAACTCGATGCGGAACAAGAGTAGCTCAATATTAAACGCCTTTGGTGAGGATTAGAAAACGAGACCTGACCCACTTGGTTGCTACGGGGGGGGTGGATTCACATTCCAACCGCACCACGCTTGGCTTCCTGAAAGACTTCATGAGGCGATCGGTAGCCGAGGCATTTGCGGGGTCGATGATTAATCCTTTTGACGACAGCGGCAAGTTCTTTGTCGCTGATCTTGCTGAAGTCGGATCCCTTGGGGAAATAGCGGCGCAATAATCCATTGGTGTTTTCATTGGCTCCCCGCTGCCATGCCGAATAGGGGTCGGCAAAATAGACCGATAGGCCGGTCCTTTTTTCGATGTCGCCGAAACGTGCAAACTCTTTGCCGTTATCCAGCGTGAGCGTGTGTCTGCAACTGCGGGGAATGCGCCGAAAGAGGCGACTCACCGCGTCCGCTGTCTCTCGTGCCGTTTTGTCATCAAGGCGCGCTGCGATCAGATACCGGCTCTTGCGTTCAACGTGAGTGGTGATCTGTCCCGTGCCTTTGGCTCCTTCGACCGTATCGCCCTCCCAGTCCCCGTACCGATGGCGAGTTCCAACCAATTCTGGCCGATCATGAATGCTCACGCGCCCAGGAATCAGTCCGCGCCCGCTGCCGTACCGGCGTTGCCTGCGACGCTTCTTGTGACCGCGACACAGGCAACGAAAGAGCTGACCGCCATCGGCCGCATCGCGATAGACCCAGCGATAGATTGTCTCGATGCTCACGCGCATCTGAACATCGCTTGGGTATTGCATCGTAATCCGTGCCGCAATGACATCCGGTGAGTAATGCGAACGCAATCCTTGCTCTACGTAATCCACGAGCGGCGCGTGCCCACGGCGGCGATGGTGTCTGGCTTGCTTGCGCCGGGCTAGCGCAAACTGATGGGCAACCTCATGGAAGTACACCCAGTGGCTCGCGGCCGGCGGCCGGTTGCGCTTGAGCTCCCGGCTGATCGTGCTGTGGTGCCGTCCGAGCCGCCTTGCGATCTCCCGTATGCTGAGATCGGACACCCTCAGATGATAGATGACGTAGCGCTCTTCTAGAGTAAGCTGCTTGTAGGACATGAGGAGTGGCTCCAGGTAGCGTGTGTGGGTCGCACTGCCACACTACCAGCACCGCTTCTCATGTCCGCCAAAAAAACCAGGCAGTGGTGCGCTTGGATGTTGAATCCACCTACAGGACAATTCCCGAGGTTGTCCCCAAATTGAGGCTTTCGATCATTCCAAACATGGGAATACCTACGCAGAACTCCGATCGGTCCAGAACCTCTTCGCTTAAACCGCGAGATTCATTTCCAAACCATACCGCGAGCCGGGTTTGCGTATAGTCCCCCTCGTGGAGAATGACGTTTCGGCGTCCAATCTGGTGCGGCGACGTTGCAATTGATGTAAAGCGCCTGGATTCAAGATGGTTCAGACATTCTTCAGTAGAGTCGAAGCGCTTCAC
Organism: Rhodocyclaceae bacterium; assembly: GCA_020445785.1. Taxonomy (GTDB): domain Bacteria; phylum Pseudomonadota; class Gammaproteobacteria; order Burkholderiales; family Rhodocyclaceae; genus Cognatazoarcus. The sequence goes on along the minus strand of JAGRFZ010000013.1, from coordinate 114,819 downwards.
GAAGCTCCACTGAATTGCAGAGACCGAAGTCTTTGAAAGGCTTCGCCTTTGTCGCATCTCTTGCCAATCATCGGGGAGCGAACGACGAGGGTCGACGACATATGCCTTTTCGACTCCCAATGCATTGACGTTCCGGATCACTGTCCCAATGTTCCGCACATCGGTGGGATCTTCTATCACGGCAATCAGATTCTTACAGCGGTAGGGCGCAATCTCGTCAGCGCGCCGCCGAATTGTCCCTTTGCCACTCTCCTTCACTTCACCCACTCAGTTGCCCCCTTGCCCCTCTGTTCCCATAAAGTTTGAACGCTGTGTTAAGTGGCGTTCAGCGCGGAGCGCCTGCTTGGGCAAAAATGGCGAAGCCATGCCCAAGCGGGTGCGGAGTGTTGAACGTCCCAGCGAGCATAGCGAGCGACTTGAACGCCTTGTTATGCGATTAACGGCATTCAAGAATTGCCACACCGCTTTTTTCGGTAACCAAGCGAACGAGTTGCCGCGCGAACTCTATTGTAGCTTGAGCCTCAGGCTTCAACTCCAACGACAACCTGGATATTTCTTCCGGCCTACTATCGGTGTAGGGGTAGTCGGCGAGAATGACCTGCATGCCGATTCTATGATTGGAGATCGGATAGAGTCTCTGGGACAACAGCTTTTCGGTTAGCCCACCTTCTTCATTCCAAAGGCCACCTTCAATTATTGGTGGATTGTTTAGGGTTTTCGCGAATGCCTCCAATTGGCTTGCAAAAGCTTTGATCTCGGAAAGATTGAACCAAGCCTCACCCTTACCGGAAAAGCCATTGCTTTTAACTTCAGCGACGATTCCGGCTGTTCCATCATCATCGTGATCAAGCTGGACTTTAAGGTGATGGTTCATAAATGCTTTTTACGCATAACGTGGAGGTTAGGGGGTGCGCTTCAGCGCAGTCCCAGCCCGAAGGGCGAACTTGACCGTAAGGTTAGGCTTCACCGATCACCTCACGATTTTCAAATACACTGTTATACGCGGCGTTTCCAACAACCATGGCACTTAGGGCACCACCAGCCACACCTGCGCATGCCCAAGAAAATAGGCTGGCGATTACAGAAGGCGCGCCTGGGCCACTACCGCCAAACGCAAATAACAGGCCAAAAATAAGGCTCACCAATAACCCTGCCCCGCCGCCGATAACGCCCCGAATAAGCAAGCGAGGATTGCTTTTTGTATGGCGAGAAAGAATGTACCAATAACAAATACCGGCGGCACTTGCTGGAATTGCCCCAAATGGCAGAGACATGAACCAAGCAAGCCCAGACATTGCGAGAACAGAAAAAAACAATTGAATTAAATTCCACAGGCTAAGCTCTGTGGTTCCCGTGAAAGAACTGCTAACGGCAAGAAATACTCCTCCTCCGATAAAAGTACCAAGGCCGATAAAGCGGAGAAGGATCGCTGACATAGTTGTGTGGCCTAACGTCCCGCTTCAGCCGACGGCCGCGAGCGCAGCGAGTGGCCCGTCGGCTGCAAGCGATGGTTGGGCATCACTCCGCCAGAACTCCCTTATTGAAACCAGCGGGGTCTGCGAATGCCTGGCCCATTTGCGCAGCCCACCCATCATCACCGATTGCCATGCCCACGACAGAAGCGCAATTGTTCTCATGGGCCGTATCAGGTGAAGCACTGTTAAGCGCAAACCAAATGGCGTCAGCCAGTGGCTCGTTGGAGTGCCACGTGGACATGACCACAGCTTCCGACTCAGGGTGAAGTTCGGTATCTGTTTCATCAAAGATGTCGTGAACGCGCTCACAGTCTGGGCCCCAACAGCAAATGTACACGCAGCCATGTTGCATGAGATGACGAGCCAGCTCTGAGACCAAGCCAACCTCAAGCCCCTGCGCATCCCAAGCGAGCAAACAAACGAATTGACCCTGCGGGAACTCCAGAGCCAGCACTGCAGCCGGCTCAGCACAAAATGCGACGTACAGGCCACGGCCGGATTTTTCATCAGTCCCGAGCCGAGTGCGCGTCACTGTGATGCCCAATTTGATATCGGGCGTGAAATCGCGCTTTTAACAAATATGCGCCGGTTAACCTGGAAATGCCGCGCCTGGGAAAGCCCTGCCATGACTGCACTTCCTCCTCTGAGCTATCAACAGCACCCTCATATCGAACCCGCCAAAAGCCGCAAGCCCACCGCGCCGGGTTCTATGGCTTTGGCGCGCTCACCCGGCCCATGATACTGACGATTGCCGCCCTCCGGAACGATGTCGCCGGCATCGAAATGTGGGCGCGCGAGTCCCGATGGATCCCATGCCTGCCCTTCGCCCCCCTACCGCAAGCGCTCCGGATCGATCCCCAACCTCGCAATCCGATCATGCAGCGTCTTGCGCGGGATCTGCAGCTTGTCCGCCGCCCCGCTGATCCGTCCCTGGGATTCCCGCAGCGCCGCTTCGATCAGCCCGCGCTCGAACTGCGCCACCCGCTCGTTCAGCGAACTCGCCGGCGCGCTCGCCGGGCCGGTGGCGACGCCGAGGCAGAAGCGGTCCACGGCGTTACGCAATTCACGCACGTTTCCGGGCCAGTCGTGGGCCAGCCACTGGTCGAGCTGGGCCTGGCCGAGGGTCGGGGCGTCGAGGTGGTAGCGTTGCGCCGCCTGGTGCAGGAAATGGGCGGCGAGCAGCGGGATGTCGCCGGTGCGCTGGGCCAGCGGCGGCAGTTCGAGGCACACCACGTTGAGCCGGTAGTAGAGGTCGGCGCGGAACTCGCCGGCGTCGGACAGGGCCTTCAGGTCGCTCTTGCTGGCGGCGACGATGCGGCAGTCCACCGGGATCGGCTGGTTGCTGCCGAGGCGTTCGACCACGCGTTCCTGCAGCACCCGCAGCAGCTTGACCTGAAGCTGGGGCGACATGTTCTCGATCTCGTCGAGGAACAGGGTGCCGCCGCGGGCGTGCTCGATCTTGCCGATGCGCCGCTTCAGCGCGCCGGTGAAGGCGCCGGCCTCGTGGCCGAAGATCTCGCTTTCGAACACCGATTCCGGCAGTGCGGCGCAGTTGATCGCGACGAACTCCCCGCTGCGCCCGCTGGCGGCGTGCAGCGCCCGCGCCAGCACTTCCTTGCCGGTGCCGGTGTCGCCGTAGATCAGCACGTCGGCCTCGGTCGGGCCGATCGCCGCCACCATCCGCCGCAGATGCACGATCTGCGGGCTGTCGCCGAGCAGCAGCACCGCGCGCTTCTCCAGAACCCGCTCCTTCAGCCGCCGGTTCTCGAGCACCAGCCGGCGGTGGGCGAGACCGCGGCGGACGATGTCGGCGAGGCGATCGGAGGTGAAGGGCTTTTCGATGAAGTCGTAGGCGCCGTCGCGAATCGCCTGTACCGCCATGCCGATGCCGCCGTGACCGGTGACCAGGATCACCGGGATCTCGCGGTCGCGGGAGAGCACCTCGGTGAGCAGCGCGAGGCCGTCCATCCCGGGCAGTCGCACGTCGCTGACCACGACGCCGGCGAAGTCGGTCTTGAGGAGCGCGAGGGCGGCTTCTGCGTTATCCACGCCGCGGCTGTCGATGCCGGCCAGATCCAGCGCCTGGAGCATGCCGAGGCGCACCGGCAGGTCGTCTTCGATGACCAGGGCATGGGGTTCGTCCATGCGTGCGGCCCCGGGGCTCAGGCCCAGTGCTGGGCGATCAGATCGGCCACCGCGCACATCGCATGTCGGTCGGCGGCGATGCGCCGGTCCGTTCCGATCATCAAGGGACCGTGGTCCGGCGATGCCGCGAGGCGGCCGTGGGTGCCCTTGACCAGTTCCGGGCGCAGGCCGATCACGTCCATGTTCATGCGCATGCCGAGCTTCTTCTGCAGCAGGCGCATTGCGATGCGGCCCTTCGCAAAGCGCAGTTCCGGGTCGATGAACAGCTCCACCGGGTCGTAGCCGGGCTTGCGGTGGATGTCCACGGTCCGGGCGAAATCGGGCGCCCGGGCGTCGTCCAGCCAGTAGTAATAGGTGAACCAGTGGCCCGGCGCGGCGATCGCGACGAGTTCGCCGGCGCGGGGATGGTCGAGGCCCCACTCGCGCTTGCCGTCGGCGTCGAGCACCCGTTCGATGCCGTCGCAGGCGGACAGCAGCCGCGCCACCGATGCAATGTCCCGCTCGTCCTGCACATAGACGTGGGCGACCTGGTGGTCGGCGACCGCGAAGGCCCGCGACGCGCCCGCATCGAGCAGCTCCCAGCCCAGCGTTTCGCGCACCGCGATGTGGCCGGCCTGGCGCAGGATCTGGTTGATGTGCACATGGCCGGTGGCGTCCTCGATGCCGTATTCCGAGACGATCATGATCTCGGCGCCCTGGCCGCGCAGATGGTCGACCAGCTCACCGACCACCGCGTCGATCTCGGAAACCGCGCGGGCGATGCCCGGATCGCTCGGTCCCAGACGCTGCAGGTCGTAGTCGAGATGGGGCAGATAGACGAACTGCAGCGAAGGCCGGAAGCGGTCGAACACCGCACGCGCACTGTCGGCGATCCAGCGCGAGGAGCGCAGGCCGGCGGCCGGGCCCCAGAAGTTGAAGAGCGGAAACGGGCCGAGGGCGTCCTCGAGTTCGCGATGCAGCTCGGCCGGCTTCGAATACAGGCCGGGCAGCTTGCGCCCGTCCGCCGGGTAGATCGGCCGCGGCGTCACCGACCAGTCGCTGCCGCCGTACATGTTGTACCACCAGAACATCTGGGCGCAGCGGAAGTCGGGTTGTTCGCGCTTGAGGCGGTCCCAGATCTGTTCGGCCTGCACCAGGTGGTTCGACTGGCGCCACAGCCACACTTCGGCGAGGTCGCGGAAATACCAGCCATTGGCGACGATGCCGTGCTCGCGCGGCAGTTTTCCGGTGAGCATGCTGGCCTGGGCGGTGCAGGTCACGGCCGGAAACACGCCGTCGAGCGGCGCCAGGAAGCCGTCGCCGATCAGGCGGTTGAGGGCCGGCGTGTTCGCGCCGAGCAATGCCGGCGACAGGCCGACCACGTCGATCACGACCAGCGGCGAAGGCGCGCGCGTCATCGGGCCAGCAGCCGGTGACGGGCCAGCGCCCCCTCGAGCCAGTCGAGTTCGGTCGCCAGGGCGCGGATCAGGCTATCGTCGTCGCGCGGCCGCAGCGCGGGCGGGAGCACGTTCCAGGTATAGGTTTCCACTTCGAGATGAGGCCTCAGGTCCGGGGTCAGGGCGAGGAAGCGTAGCACTTCTTCGATGGCCTGCCGCGTCGTGCGCAGGCGCGCGTCGCCGATCTCGCTTTCCTGGATCGGCAGGTGGAAATGCACGCGCCAGGCGCAGTTTCTCGGCAGCCCGGCCGCTTCGTCGAGCGCCTCGGGCAGATCGGCGGCGGCCAGCAGGCGACCGTCCGCCGCGCGGCAGCGCACCTGATGCAGGTAGCGCGGCTCGTCGAACGGCGCGAGGGCGGCGAGGCTCTGGCGCAATTCCGGCGCCGGCACCTCGAGCGCGCTGGAAACCTGGATCTTGCCGATCGCGATGCCCGCCGCGCGCAGGCGTCCGAGCGATGCCGCCACGTCCTCGAACATCACGGCCTGGTGGCAGATGTCGAAGCACACCCCCAGGTGATCGCCGAGGGCGGCCTCAGGCACGCCGTTTCGCCGCGCCGCTGCGGGCAGGTCTTCGGTGAACCAGCGGATCGCGTCGTCGGTCGATTCGAGCACGCATCCGGGTTCCATCTCGAGGCACAGGCGGATGCGGCGCCCGCTTCGCGCCCACAAGGCCCGCAGCGCGCCGGCGAAGCGCGCCAGGCGTTCGGCCGCCAGCCGGTGGTGATGGTCGCGCCAGCCTTCGCGGTAGCCCAGCGGAAGGCTCGAGATGGAGCCTTCTTCGGCGTCGGCGGGCAGCACGTCGGCGAGCAGTTCGGCGAGTGCGAGCGAGTAGTCGTAGCGTTCCTGGGTGCACCAGTCGGGTGCATACACGGCCGCCTTGACGACGGCATCGTGGAAGCCGCCGAAGGGAAAGCCGTTGAGGGTGGTCAGGCCGACCGCATGACGCGCCAGTGCGGCGATGAATCGCTGGCGGGTGGCCGGCACGTTGGCCAGTTCGTGGACCGCGGCGGCGCCGATCCACAGCCCGGCGCGGCAGGCGACGCCACGGGCGCCGGCCACCGGCGCAACGAAGCGGGCGACGGTCTGCGCCAGTGCGTCGACCGATTCGCCCGCATGGACGTTGCTGCAGTAGGCCAGCTCGTCCCGCCGCCAGCCTGGCGTCATTGAACGATCGGATTCTGGCCGCGCAGCACCGAGTTTTCCTGCCAGAGCTGGGTCTGGTCGATCGGCACCGGCGCCATGTCGGCGGCCGAGATGCGGCCGCTCTGGGCGAAGAAGGCGATCGGGTTGTGGAACAACACGGTCTCGATGTCGGCTTCGCCGAAGCCGGCGGCGCGCATCGCCTCGGCCGTCTTCGGCACCTTCAGCGGGTCGCTGCGGCCCCAGTCGGCCGCGCTGTTCACCACCATCTTGTCGGTACCGTACTGCTTCAGCAGCGCCACCATCCGCTGCTCGGACATCTTGGTTTCCGGATACACCGAATGGCCGCACCAGCAGCCGGTTTCGCGAACCAGTGGCAGGGTGATCTCGTTGAGGTGGTCGACGATCACCAATTCTTCCGGGATGCCCACCTCGCGCACCAGTGCCAGTGTTCGCTCGGTGCCGGTCTTCTTGTCGCGGTGGGGGGTGTGCACCAGCGCCGGCAGCTTGAAGGCCTTGGCCATTTCCAGCTGTTCGGCAAAGAAGCGCTCCTCGTTCTCCGAGATGTCGTCGTAGCCGATCTCGCCGACGCCGACCACGCCGTCCTTCTCGAGGTAGCGGGGAATCAGCTTCATCACCCCCTCGGCCAGCGCCACGTCGTTCGATTCCTTGGGGTTGAGCCCGATCGTACAGAAGTGGCGGATGCCGAACTGGCTCGCACGGAAACGCTCCCAGCCGATCAGCGAATCGAAGTAATCGACGAAGGTGCCCACCTGGGTGCGCGGCTGTCCCTGCCAGAAGGCGGGCTCGACGATGCCGACGATGCCGGCGGCGGCCATGTTCTCGTAGTCGTCGGTGGTACGCGACAGCATGTGGATGTGCGGATCGAAATACTTCATCGGGTTCACCATGTGAAAAGCGGGTTCAATGGGCCAGCGCCAGCGCCGTGGCTTCGAGGCAGCTGGGATCGGTCTCGGACGCCGTACGGCTGCGCAACGCGTCGCGCAGGCCCGGCCGCTGCGCGGCGCGCGCCCCGGCTGCGACGATCGCGAAGAAGCGGTGGCGCGGATTCGGGTGCGTGAGGTTGTCGAGCAGCAGCGATTCTCCCCGTTCGCTGGCGTGGGGCGCGAGGGCCAGCCAGATGTCGGCCGGTGCTTCGCGGCCGGCGGCGATGCGTTCGTCGTAGTAATCCTCGCACATCCGCGACAAGCCAGGCCCCGCACGCGCCGCCAGGCCGACGACGCCGGCCAGCGGCATGCCGACGAACAAGGCCTTCAGCACCATCTGGTCGAACTCCGCCTCGCTGTAGTGGGCTGCCGGATAGGGGTTGCCGAGCATCACCGCCCCGAGCAGCACCTGGCTGTTGGCACGTCCGGCTTCGAGGGCGAGCGGCTTCGAATCGCCCTGGGCGTCGATCACGGCCAGCGCCCGCACCACGGCGGCGCGCTCCGCCTCGTCGGCGCCGCGGTAATGGCCCACGAGGGCCTGGGCGCTGCCGTCCGGCGCACCGGCCGCCGCGGCGATGAGGCAGGTCCGCCCGAGCTCGGCGACCGGCCGGCCGGCGATCGAAAGGGGCCCGCAGCGCGTGGCGATCGGGCCCTGGTCGGCGGCGATCGCTCCGCGGCCGAGGCGCCGGCCGCACTGGGCCGAGGCGTGGTCCAGCCGCTCGGGTGCGCCGGCGCCCGCGAGGGCGTCGCAGGTCTGGATCAGCCAGGCCATGGCCTCGGCCGAGCACTCGGCCTGCAAGGCCTTCAGCATCGATGTTCGGGAGTCTTCCATGTGATTCGATTGTAGAGCGGTCGTGCGCAGCGCATGCGGGCAAAGTGTCCGCTCATGTGACATAGATCCGCCTTGCGATCAGCACGCCGGGCAGCAACAGCGCGACGACCACCAGCGCGCCCCACCATGGCCCGGCAGCGAACACGATCAGCGCGTCGAAGGGAATCACCCCGAGCACCAGGAACTTGACGCTGCGCTGGATGTTGGCGGGCACGAAGTCCTGCCAGGTCCGGTGCAGGCGCAGACCCACCAGCACCGCGCCGCCGCCGAGCAGGAGCAGGCCGAGCGCGTTGTGCACCAGACCGATGGCATGATAGGCCAACAGCAGGAGCAGGCAGAGGAGCATGCCGGCAGCGCACACCAGTACCGGCCGACGGTCTCCCCCCTGGGTCTCGCTGCGGCTCAGCACGGTGAGCGAGGCGATATAGACGAAGGGCGGCAGGGCCAGCGGCCAGAGGGTCGCCAGCGCGCCGCCGGAGGACAGCCCGAGCAACCAGTTGCCGAGGCGGCAAGCGGCCATGGCCACCGGCCCGAGCCTGGTGCGCTTCGCCCAGGCGTCGTAGCACAGAACCATCGCCGCCACCGCCGCGGCCAGCAGCGCCGGCAGGCTGCCGACTGCCGCCGCCAGCCCCCAACCGGCAAGCAGCAGCAGCAGTCCGACCGCGAAGGCGATGGGACGCGAGATCCGACCCGACGGCAAGGGTCTGGACGGGCGCTCGGCGAGATCTTCGGCATAGTCGAAGCAGTCGTTGAGGACGATGCCGCCGGTATACAGGCAGGCCGAGGCGCAGCACAGCAAGAGCAGCGCTACCGGCTCGGGCAGGCCCTGGGCGACGATGAACTGGGCCGCGACGATGTTCGAGACCGCGGTGAACACGTTCGGCGCCCGCGTCAGTTCGAGCCATGCGCGCAGCCGCCCGGTGGCCCCGGCCGATGTCGAGTGGCTCGCCTTCATGCCGGTTCCACCCGGGTTTGCGGCGCATCGAGGCCGGTGCCGCGCAGAAAGGCCAGGGAGCGGGCACCGGCCTCGTCCGGCGCCTGCGGATAGGTATAGAGTTCGACCGTCAGATAGCCCTCGTAGCCGGCGTCCGCCAGGGCCGAGAAATAGCGGTCGAACGGCAGTTCGCCATCGCCGGGTACCAGGTGGTAGTGCTTGCGGCCGGCAATGTCCTCGACATGGACGTTCCAGATGCGGCCCGCAAGCGCGGCCACCGCCTCTTCGGGCGATTCGCCGTCCAGAAACGAGTGGCCGATGTCCAGATTGGCGCCGAGCAGCGGCGAATCGACGCGTTCGATGATCTCGGCCAGTTCGCTGGCCCGCTCGACCAGCAGCCCGGGTTCGTATTCGATGCCGACCCGGACGCCGTGTTGCGCGGCCGCTTCGCAGATGGGGGCCAGGCTGTCCGCCAGCAGTTGGCGCGAGCGCGTGATCGCCACCCCCGGCGTCGGGACCCCCGAGGTCAGGCTGACGCACGGCGCGCCGATCCGGGCGGCGATGCGGATCGCCTCGATCGAATACGCCTGCCGCCACTGCCGCTGTGCCGGATCCGGATGGCTCAGTGACGGTCCGAAGAGATGCTCCGCCGGACACGGCGAGTAGTAGCCGCTCGCCGTATTGACATTGAGATTGCTGATGCCGAGGCCGCAGTCCGCGACGAGGCGGGCGATGCGGTCCTGTTCGGCTTCGCTGACCTCGCCGGGAAACCAGTGCGGCCGGTCGCACAGGAGTTCGACACCGGTGAAGCCGAGTTCGGCGATGGCGCGGATCGCGTCGTCGAGCCGATGCCGTGTGTAGGCATTCGTGCTGTATGCAAATTTCATGATCGGGGATTCCCTTCGATGGACGGGGTCGGCGGTTGTCGACGCCACCGGTGCAGCACTGCGGCGGCCCGGGAGGCGAGTCGTGGCGGCCTGCGCTCCCATACCAGCAGCAGCAGATAGAGGGCGAGGAAAGTGGCCAGCAGCGCCCCGCGCAGTCCGCCGCTGCGGCCGTCGGCCGGGTGCCGGGTTTCGTCCCACGGTGTCGCAAGCCCCTCGACCCGCCAGCGGCGGATGGCGTCCTCGTGGGGCGGTGCGCGCAGCTCATCCTCCGGACCGTAGAGCAGAGTATGGCTCAGACGATGGTCGCCGACGATCGCGGTGGCGCGATGGACACCGGCATCGCGCAGCCGCAGCGTGGCCTGCCAGCGACCCGGGGCGGTCGCCTCGAGCGGCCATTCGCTGGGTCGGCCGAGGGGATCGACGAGCAGGATGCGGCCATCCGGCGGCCCGGTTTCATCGACCGCGAAGTCGGCGCTCTCCACCGTCAGCGACCATCGATCGCCGTCGAGCGCTGCCTGGATCGACCAGCCGTCCAGCGTACCCGGCCCCAGCCACGCGACCAGACCGCCCAGCCATCGTGCGCTCTCGGGCTGGTCGAGCCAGGACGCCGCCCAGCCGCCGAGACCGCCCGGCAGCGCGGCCGAGAGTCCGGAACCGACGGGCATCGTGGCGAGCAGCGGGTCGCCCAGATCGGATTCGAGGTAGCGCCGGGCGGCCGGGCGAGCGGTGCTCACCATATAGCCGTCGAGCTGCGCCCCCGGCCGGCCCCCGAAGGGCGTTGCCTCGACCACGCTGGCCACCCTCGGGCCGGGCTGGAATGCCGGTCGCAAGGCCTCCACTTCGCTGCGCATCAGGCGCGGCAGGTCGGCGGCGTGGCCGACCCGCATGACCCGCCCGCGGTGGCCCGCGGCCAGCCGCTCGAGGGCCGCCGTGTCGGTGTCTTCGCCGATCGCCAGGGCCACCAGCTCGATGCGCTGCTCGGCGAAGCGGGCGGCCAGCCCGGCCACCGATTCGTCGCCGATCTCGCCGTCGGTGGCCAGCACCAGGATGCGCTGCGACTGCGGGGCCGCCGACAGGGCCGCTGCGCCTGCCGTCAGCGCCGCCGCCACGCGGGTACCGCCGCTGGCGCCCTTGACCAGGCTGTCGGGCAGCCGATCGGCGGCATCCGCATGCTGGCCGAGCGCCACCAGCACCTTGGCCTCGACGTCGAAGGCGATCAGGCCGACCGCGTCATCCGGCCGCAGCCCCTGCAGCGTCTGGCGGATTGCGGCGCGCGCGATCGCCAGCCGGTCGCCGGCCGGGTCGCGGGCGGCCATGCTGCCCGAGGTGTCGATGACGAACATGAGGGCGGACGGATCCTCGCGGTCGCGCCCTTCGGCAATCACCGGCAGGAGCGCCTCGAGCGGCGACCGGCGGTAGCCGCCGGCGCCGAAGCTGTGGGGGCCGCCCAGCACGAGCAGACCCAGCAGGCCGCGGTCGAGCCCGTCGCGCAGCGCCTCGGTGGCGTCCGCGCCGATCTCCGGCGCGGCGATGTCGTCGAGCACCACGAGGGCGGTGGCGCCGCCACCGAGGGCCCCCGCCAGGCGGGAGGGCGGCAGCCGTCGGAGCGCCCAGCCGCCGCGCTCGAGGGCCGCCGCGAAGGGCGGGCGCGTGCCCGCCGCATGCACGTACAGGATGCGACTCGGGCCGTCCACATTCACGATCCGCGAGATCGGGCGTCCCACGCAGTGCGTGCCGTCGGGTGTCGCCGTGATGCGCGCGGTGCCGGCGGTCAGGCCGTCGACCCGGAACCGGGCGAAACCCTGTCCGGACGCGTCGATGTGCACGCGACGGTCGGCGAGCGGGCGGCCGTCGACCGTCAACGCCACCGCGCCGGCGGCGCCGGCATTGCCCGCGAGGAACACATCCACCGCGAAGGACTGGTCGGCGCCGACGCGATCACGGGTGGCCAGTGACTGCAGGCGGCATGCGCCGTCCATGGCGCGACTCGGCAGTTCGAGCAGGCGTACCGGAATGCCGGCCTCGCGCGCCTGTCGCAGGCGGACAGCCGCCGTTCCGCCCGTCTCGCGACCGTCGGTCAGCAGCAGCAGCGAGGTCGGGCGGTCGGGATCGGCGAGGCGAAGGGCGGCGGCCAGCGCCGCGTCGATGTCGGTCGCGCTGCTGCCGTCGGGCGCCCGGCGATCGGCGTCGGCCCACCACTGGTGACCTTCCTCGGGTCGCCAGGGCGTCAGCGGTCGGGCCAGGTCGGGCTGGCCTGCGAAACGGATCTGCGCGACGCGCAGGCTGACATTCGATTGCTCGAACCAGCGGGCGACGCGCGCATGGGCCTGCTGCCGGGCTTCGCCGTCGACGCTTGCGGAAACGTCGGTGACGACGATCACGTCGTGGTTCGGCGGCGACCACGGCGCGGGCGGGTCGGCCCAGGCGAGGGCGAGCAGGCCCAGCAGGACCAGGCGCGCCAGCAGCCGGCGGTCAGCGGCGAAAGCCATCGGCTCCGGGCGCCGGGCGTCGATGCCGGGCGACTCGCAAGAGGTCGAAGGTGAACAGCACGGTGGCCAGCGCCAGCGCCAGCCAGGAAGCGTCGGTGACCCCCGCGCGGGCGGATGGGGTCGCGAGCGGCGCCGACGGCAGTGGGCCGGGCGCGATCTTCGACTCGTCCGCGGGCAAGGCGATGGCCGCCGGTGCCTGCAATCGGATGCCGAGGCCTTCGTCGGCGAGGGCGCCGATCAGGCGCGGAAACGCGGCCCTTGTCGGCAGGTCGCCGGCGCTCGGATCGAAAGCCACGTCCACCACGCTGTGTCCCGCTTGGCGGCGGACGGCGACCAGCGGCCGTGTTCCGGCCTGCAACACCACCCGACCCTGCAGCGGTCGGTCGCCAGCCTTCAGCCATGCCGCCTCCAGCATAGGCCAGTCCCTCGCTGCGGCGTCGGTGGCCCGATGGACCGGTGCGGACAGCCGCTGCGGCTCGTCGCCGGCATCGAAGACGATGGTGGCTGGCGCGTTGGGTGGGGCCGCCGGCGGGCCGCAGTGGAGCGAGAGGGCGGCACCCTCGCCGGCGCCCGCGAGGCGCAAGCGGGGGTGGGCGGCGATGGCCATGCCGAGACGCCGATCGCAGCCGGCAGCGACGACGACGGCAAGCGGCCATGCGCGTTCCGCGGCCAGCACCAGCCGGTCGTCCCGTGCCAGGGCGTCGCCCGGCGCGATGCTTGCCATAAGATCCGCGCTGCCGTTCTGGAGCGCGATCTGGAGCCTGTGCTCGGCGTCCGGCGGCAGCGTCACCGCCGTCTCCGCCAACAGCGTTCCGTTCGACTGCAGTCGCAGCGTCCGGTGCGCCGGCTGGCGGCCGAAGTTGCGCAGCCGGACGAAGGCGATCGAAGTGCCGTCGCCCTCCGGTGCGGGCGAGATCGCCAGGCGCAGCAGGGCGACGTTCTCGGTGGCCGTGCCGATCTGGACGATCTTGGCCAGGCGCGGATTCGCGAGCCATTGGTCGAGGCTGCGGTCGGCTCCGTCGGTCAGTGCCCAATGGATCGTGTCCCCCGCCATCAGCACCGGCGCGGGGGGCGCCGGCGCACCCCGCGGCTCGGCGAGCCAGATGGCGACCGCCGCCGAATCGGGGCGGTCCTCGGCGTCCAGCGCCAGCGACGCGGCCGGGTCGGCCAGCGAGCGCAACGTGATCTCGGTGTGGCCGGCGGCCCGCGCCGCGGTCAATGCGGCGGCCAGGCCGGCGTCGATCCGGCGCCGCCCCGACTCCACCGCCTGCATGCTCGGCGAGTCGTCGATCCACAGCGTCAGCGCCAGCGGCCGGGTACTCGCCCAGTAGGGGCCCGACAGCGCGACCGCCACCGCCGCCGCGATCGCGGCCCTGAGGCGCCAGGCCGGATCGGGCCGCTCCCGGTGCCTACCCGCGTCGGATTCGCCGGCTGCGTGCGGCCACAGATGGAGGGCCGGCACCAGCACGCTGGCCGATGCCGTACGGAAGCGATGGAGCCAGCGGATCAGGGCAATGCCGGCCAGCGCCAGCAACCAGGCGGGTGAGGCGAAATCAGGCATGGCGAAGCCCGGCCAGATGCGCCAATGCGGCGCTGCGCCAGCCCCGGTCCACGGGGCAGGGCGTGCACGGCAGTTGCCAGCGGACACATTGGCGGCGCAGCGCATCGAGTTGTCGGGCGCGCTGCGCCGCAGCGGTGGCGACCAGGGCAGCGTCCACCGTGACGGCGCGCGCCCGCCCGCTCTCGGCGTCCACCAGCCGCAGTCTGCCCGTCGTGCCCGGGTCGGTGTCCCGCCCGTCCACGATCGGCAATACGTGCAACTGGCGACCACTTGCGGCCAGTCTGCCGAGGTCCGCGAGCATCGCGTCTTCGGCGAGGAAATCGCTGATGACGATGACCGGCGCCAGCGTGGGCAGCCGCGAGCCGCAGGCCGCCAGCCGCGAGCCGGCGCCCGAGGGGGGCGGCGGCAGCGCGAGCATGCGCAGCAGGCGGCCGTACTGACCGCGGCCGCTGCCGAAGGGTAGCGAGCGGACCACCGCGTCGGCAAAGGTGATCGCGCCGACGCGGTTGCCGAGGTGCAGCAGGACGTAGCCCAGGCAGGCCCCCAAGTGGGCGGCCAGGGACCACTTCTCGGCGCCCGGCACGACCATCGACGAACTGTGATCGATGCAGATCGTCCAGTCGGCGTGGCGCTCGTCGTGGAAGCGGCGGATCTGGGGCCGGTTGCGGCGTGCCGAGGCGCGCCAGTCGATGCGCCGGACATCGTCGCCGGCGACGTAGTCCGCGTGGTCGAGAAACTCCATGCCGCGGCCGACACGACCGGCCACGGGCCGATGACCCGGGGTGAGCAGGGAATGTTCCCGCAGCAGGCGGTCTGCCAGTCGCGCGATCGGCAGCAGGCTCGCCTCGTCGATGTCGCTCAGCGACTGTCGCGCGCCCGGTCCCGACATGTCTCGATCAGCTCCGAGAGGATGGTATCCGCCTCGATACCTTCGAGTTCGGCTTCCATGGTCAGCAAGATCCGGTGCCGCAGTACCGGCAGCGCCACCCGGCACAGATCGTCGCGGTCGACCTGGACGCGCCCGTCGAGCAAGGCCACCACGCGGGCTGCCTTGAGCAGCGATTGCAGGCCGCGGGGACTGGCGCCGCAGCGCACGTGGCGACGCACCATGGTGCTTGCCTCGGTGCGCTCGGGATGGGTCGCGAGGACCATGTCGACGGCCATCTGCTTGTGCGCCGCGGCGATGACGGACTCGCGGGCGCAGGCCATGATGCGCGCGAGCCGCGACGGATCGAGGACCGGCGTCATCGCGGCCGAGGCAGGGTCGCCGTCGAGGGACACGGTCAGCATCTCCAGCATCGCCTCGGCGGATGGGTAGCCGACGCGGATCTTGGCGAGGAAGCGATCGAGCTGGGCCTCCGGTAGAGGATAGGTGCCTTCCAGGTCGATCGGATTCTGGGTGGCGATGACCCAGAACGGCTGCGGCAGCGGATAGCTGGTGCCGCCCTGGGTTACCTGGCCCTCCTGCATCGCTTCGAGCAGCGCCGCCTGGGTTCGTGGCGTCGCGCGGTTGATCTCGTCCACCAGCACCATCGGCGAGAAGATCGGTCCCGGATGGAACTCCAGTTCGCGCCGCTCCGGCGTGTTGATCAGGATCTCGCTGCCGGTGATGTCCGAGGGCATGAGGTCGGGCGTGCACTGAATTCGCTTGAAGCCGAGGCCGGCACGCCCGGCGATGGCCTTCGCCAGTTGGGTCTTGCCGAGTCCGGGTAGGCCCTCGATCAGGCAGTGGCCGCCCGCCAGCAGCGTGATCACGACCTCGTCGATGAAGTCGGCCTGGCCGACGATGGTTCGGTTGAGGGTCTGGCGCAGCGCCTGGATGTCGGCCAGCAAGGTCGTGAAGCTGGCCTCCAAGGGTTGTTCATCGATCATCTCGGTCCCCGGCGATGCGTTCGAAGTAGCGCGCCACGTGCCGGCGCTCGAGGCGTGTCAGGTAGGGCTGGGACGGCCCGGCGGGTGGCGTCGCCACCGGCCCTGGCCGGCCGGCCATCGGCGCCGGCGGCGGCGCTGCCTGCAGCGCGCGCGCGCGGCCGCTGGCACGCGATTGCGCACCCTCGCCCCCGCGCGCGATCGTCCGGTAGGTGGCCGCGAGGGTGGGATCGGGCGTGGCCGACGGCGTCGCGTCCGGGTCGGCAGCCAGACTCCCGGCGGCACCGCCCGCGGCCGCAGGCTCTCGCTTGCCGGGCCCGCGAAGGCGGGCCGGTCCCTGGTCGTCGGGCGGGTGGTCCGACCTTGCCGATCGGCCGGCAGGCCCGCCGGCGTCCCGGTCCGCCTCGGCGAAGGCCCGCCGCGGCGCGGCGAATCCGCCGTCGTCGGCCGCCTCGGACGGAATCCCCGCGAGCATTTCCGCGCGACGCTCGGGCCGCGTTCCGACCAGCGCAGACTCGGGCGCGGCGGCGGCGGCCGGCGCAGCCCTGGGCGACGCGGGTGCCCCCGGCAACTGGATGATCAGCAGGCACGCGAGCACGCCGACCGTTGGAAACAGCACCGGCCGTCGCGTCTGCGGCAGGGGCTCGGTGCGCAATTGCCCGATCCACTGGGTCGCCGCGCGATTCGCGCGCTCCCGCAACAGCAGTCCGGCAAGGGTGCGTGGGGTGTCTGTTGCGTCCGCTTCGCTGGCCGCGAGCAGCAGCGATCGGGCCGAGAAATGATCGTCGGCTGCCCGCGCCGCCTGCGCCAGCGAGGGTCTGCGCCCGGCCAGCGAGCGCAGTGCGGCGACCAGCGGCGGCATCGCCGCCAATGCCAGGGCGATGCCGATCGGTACCGTCATGGCGAAGCGGTGCGCCAATGCCAGCGGCAACAGCAGTGCGCCCGACCAGGGCAGTGAAAACAGCAATCGCTCGCGGGCTTCGAGCCACCACAGGCGGCGGCGGTAGCGGTGGACCAGATCGGGGAGGGGGGCGACGGCGCTCATCGAAGCCACCCGGCGACGCCGTTCAGGCCGTACCAGAGGGCCAGCAGCATCGGCACCTGCAGGGACAGCTTGGCGATGTCGATGCGCTCATCGCCCACCGCCCGCAGCAGGCGGTGGACAACCACCCCCACCACCAGCGCCGCGGCCAGCAATGCGGCTTCCGCCGCCACCAGGTGGACGGCCGACACGTGGGCGGCCAACCAGGCGAGTGCGAGCACCGGCCACACGTAGGCGGTGACCAGCCCGATCTGGGACAGGGCGGTACGCAGCGATCGGTGCGCGGCCAGCCAGGGCAGCACCAGCGCCACGGCCAGTGCCTGGACCGCGACCGCCACTTCGATCTCGAACGAAGCAGCCGCGCCCGCCGGCGTCAGCATCAGCCGGCCGGCCAGCCATACCGCCAGCGGCAGGCTGTAGCAAAGGCCGAGCAGTGCGCCGACAAGCCGCTGCGGGGGGCGCCGGCTCAACTCGGTCTGATCAGCAACCATCCGGTGTGCTCGACTTGTTCCGGCAGCTCGGCCATCGATGCCGGTGTGAACGGGAGCAGCAGCGCCGGTGGTCCGACTACGCTGGCGCTGCGCAAGGCCCGCTCGGCGGCGTCGTCCACGTGCCACGCTTCGGCCTCGGCGGCGGCCTGCCAGGACGCTCCGGGGGGCAGCGGCGGCACGCTGTACCGCCTTCCCCGCCAGCCGAGAAGGGCCGCCGGCGAGGGGTCGCTGCCGTGATTGCGCACAGTCGGTACCGGTCCCTCCAGCGAGATCGTCAGTGGCAACGCCGAACCGCTGGAGGGCGCGAGATGCAGGCGTTGCCGCGAGAACAGACGGGTCGGCGCGGTGAGGTAGGCCACGCCGGGGCGATCGTCGCGGTAGATGAGGGCCAGCGCGCCGGCGTCGGCATCGATCGTGGGCTGGCCGAAGGCGCCCGGCAATGGGGCGAGCGCGTCGGTCCGGCCCCGACCTTCGAATTGCATCAGAGCGAAGGTGCGCGCGGTTCGATCGCCGCTGTAGGCCTCGCTCCAACTCGTCACCGACATCCTCGGCGGGGTTCCCGACCACGCCACCACGGCCAGCGCCGTGGCCCCGAGCGGAATCGACAGGAGCGCGAGCGGGCTCGACGTCCTGCGCACCAGCAGCGGTGCCGCCAGCAGGTAGACGAATGCGAACGCCACCACCGGCAGCACCGGGTCGTCCTGGGCGGCGGGCGTGCTCGCGCCGAGCGCCGACAACGCGCTCGTGGAAGGTCCGCTCGGCGCCTGCCGCGCCACCAGGCCTGCGAGGGCGGCATCGAGTTCGGAAGGTGCGCTCACGATCGCGAGGAAGCGGCCGGCGCAACCCGCATTCGCCCGCAGCCCGGCAGCCAGGGCGGGGTCGACGGCCACCGCCGCGACCCGGCCGCAGGCGGCCAGATGACCGCCGAGCGCGGCGCGGCGCGGCCCACCCATCGCGTCGAGGGCCTCGCCGTCGAGAATCAGCGCGTCGATGGTGGCGTAGGCTGCCGCGGTCTCGGGCAGCGCGCTCAGGGGCGGGTGGATGGTGGCGATGCCCGCCGACGCCGGGCCCCGCGCACGGACGTCTGCCACGACCGCGTGATCGGCGCGTGGGCGCACCGGGATCTCGAGCCGGCGCGGCGGCTCGTCGCCGATGCGGACCGTGACCGCCAGCGGGCGATAGGGGTCCGGACGGACCGGCACCACCACGCGCTCGCCGCGGTCGGGCGCGAGGGCGACGCGGACGTGCAGCGGCGGCCGGTGGTCGTCGAGCGCGATCTCGGCTTGCCCGGCGACCGCGGAAAGCAGCTCGATCCGCAACTCGTTGGGCGCGTCGGCCCGCGCGACGCCGCCCCAGGCGAGCGATGCCCGCAGCGACAACGGTTCGGGCGCCGCCGCGCAGTGCAGGGGAATCGCGAGCAGAAGGGCGAGCCGGACGAACACCAGCAAACTCCGTCAGCGGGTGGCGATATTCAGTGCAATGACTGCCCAGGCGGTGACCAGATCCTTGACGCCCTCGCCCCACAGCTTGTTGTGCGGGTTGATCCAGGAGCCGTCTTCGGCCTGCATCGACAGGATCTTGCGGGCGAGATCGTCGCGCCAGTTGTGGGCCGTTCCATTGGTGTCGCGAATCTCGTCTTCGCCGTAGGCGGCCAGGCTCTTGGCGAAGGCCACGTAGTAGTAGAACAGCCCGGCGTTTTCCTTGGCGCCCGGATTTTCCTCCACGGTGTAGTTGGCGCGGATCCAGTCGAATGCGGCCTGGACCCGCGGATCGGACTTGTCCACATGGGCCATCAGCAGTGCGAAGAGTCCGGCGTGGGTCATGCCGCCGTAGGATCCGGTGCCTCCGTTGGGGCTCCAGCCGGGCATGTAGGTAAATCCGCCGTCGTTGGCCGCCCACTGCTCGTCGTTGCTCTCGCTGCGGTTCTGGCAACGTTGCAGGAAGGTCATGGCCTTCGCCCAGGCCGGATCGTCGGCCGGCAGGCCGGACGCATTCAAGGCTTCGACCGCGAGATAGAGGTTCGACAGGTCCGGACGCTCGTCGGTACCGTAGCCGATGCCGCCGTAGTAGCGATGATCGGGCGAATAGCCTTCGCCATCGTCGATCTGATGTCCGGTCAGGAAGGTTCTCGCCTTGGCGATCACTTCGCCGTATTCCGGCCTTCGCGTCGCGACCAGTGCGGAAATGGCCGCCGAGGTGTTGTAGCTGGAATTTTGCGCGCCTTCGCTGATGGCGCCGTCCTCGCGCACCTTGGAGAGGATGAACTCGACCGGGCGCGTGACGAAGGCGCCATCGTAGGTGCCGTAGCGCTGATAGCTCTCCAGCATGGCGCGAAGCGCCAGTGCGGTGATGCCGACCGACTTGGACCACGAGCCGTCCTCCGCCTGCGTGCCGCGCAGGTAGTGGATGCCGGCGTCGACGGCCTTGCGCGCCGCGGTGCGCAGTTCGGGGTCCATCTTGGCCTCGGCGGCTCGTGCGCCCACCGGCAGCAGACTGGAGGCAAGGAACAGCGAGGCGGCCAACAGGCCGAACAGGGAGTTTCGCTTCATCGGTCAGTTTCCTGGTACGGGGTGAGATGGCGTAAACGGGGTGCTGCGGGCAGCCGCCGTCGGCTGCCTGATCCGGGCTGCAATGGCGACTGCTGCCGCGCCGGCGGCGAGCAGCACCAGCGTGGCGATGGTGGGGTCGGGGTAGCTGTCTCCGGTGCCGGCGAGGGAGGCCTGGCGGTAGAGCCACGAACTGCGTGCGACGTCGAATTCGAGCAGGGCGGCGAAGTAACCGGCCATGCCATAGCGCAGCGTGGCCTCGGCGATGTGCGGCCAGCGCGTCGCCAGCGGGCCGAGCCACAAAGGGGCGGTGAGGTTCAGCAGCGCCACCAGGGCCACGGCGATGCGGGCATGGTCACGGCGGACGCCGACGGCGACCAGCAAGGCCTCGCTGCCGCCGGCGAGCAGCAGGCAGCAGAAGACACCCGTCGCGGCGGCGGCGCCGAGGGGCCACGACAGGCCGGCGAACAGGGTCAGCCAGATCAGCGCGGCGAAGGCGCCGACGAAAGACCAGCCCAGCCTGGCGGCGGGCCCGGCCAGCCTGCCCCGGTCGGCATGCGCCGACGGCGAACCGAGCAGGAGGAGGACGACGACGAGACAGAGGCAGATTGCAAAGCCGCGTTCGGCCGGGGCCGCGCCGGCGGCCGTCGGGCCGAAGCTCGCAGCCGCGACCGCCGCTAGGAGCAGGGCGCATCCCATCGTCGCGAGTGGTTTCATGGGCGGCTCATCGCGCGCGGTCAGCCCGCCTGCGTGGTGGTGTGATCCCGGATCGGGTCGCACCGGCCGATGCGCTCGAGATGGTCTGCCGCATAGGCGACCAGCATCTCGAATTGCGGTGCCAGCGCCATCTCCTCGACATCGAGGGGATTCTTGAAAAAGCACGCCAGATGCGCCATCGGCCCGTATTCGTTCTGGCGGAACGCGAAATCGGCGAGCCGGGCCATGTCGAGCACGAGCGGCGCGGCCAGAATCGAATCGCATCCCTGCCAGGTGAATTGCATGCTCATGCGCACGCCGAGGAAGCCCTCGAAATGAATCAGGTCCCAGGCGGTCTTCCAGTCGCCGAGCGAGGGCACGTAGTTGATGTGCACGCCGGCGTGGGGTTCGTAGCCGAGCATCTGCGACAACACCCCGCTCTTGTTGCGGATCTTCGAGGCGCGGTTCGCCGGGTTTTCCAGCGTCGCACCGTCGCCGTTGCCGAGCATATTGAAGCCCTCCCAGCTCAATACCCGGAGGTTGCGCGCTGCAAACATCGGCGCCAGCGCGGTCTTCACCAGCGTCTCGCCGGTCTTGCCGTCGTTGCCCGCAATCGGCACCCGCATCCGCTGGGCGAGCTGTTGCAGGGCGGGACAGGTCGCGTAGGCGTTCGGTGTGAAGTTGATGAAGGAGCAGGACTCCTGCAGGCATGCGTAGGCGCTGCACATGCTCGGCGTCACCTGGTCGCG
This sequence comes from Rhodocyclaceae bacterium, assembly GCA_020445785.1. Lineage (GTDB taxonomy): Bacteria > Pseudomonadota > Gammaproteobacteria > Burkholderiales > Rhodocyclaceae > Cognatazoarcus. The sequence goes on along the minus strand of JAGRFZ010000013.1, from coordinate 93,581 downwards.
CCGGTCCTGCGCGATGGCCGCTTCGAGCGCTGCCAGCGCGGCAGTGGTCGGCAGCGCGGGGGGCTCGGGCTCCGCCGAAACCAGATTCACCACCACCACGTGATCGAGCCGATGACGGGTCCGGAACGCCGCGATGCGCGTGCGCAGTTCGGCGACGACGTCGCTCAGGGCCGGCCGCGCCTGCTCGGGAGCCTGCGCATCCCACGCCAGCGGCGGTGCCGCCACCAGGTTGGCATCCACCGCCGCGAGATCCTTCGCCAACGCGTCGAGCAGCGTCGCATCGAAGGTTCCGGATGAGGCACCGACCTGGCGGGCGCTGGCCGACACGCTCCCCTCGCGGATGTCGACACCACCGATCACCAGATCGTCGAGACGTGTCAGCGGTAAGGCGTTGAAGGGCGGCAGTGCGGTCACCATGCCGGTGGGCGGTCGAAGGCCCCTGCGGATGGCAAGGCCGCCGACGATCAGGGTCGTGGCGATATCGCCGAGTGCACCGAGAATCCACAGGCCGGTCCTGGCGCCAGGACGATGTACGAGATCAAGCATGAAGAAGCCCCCCGCGCTGGATATGCCGAACCTTCGTCCGAGCAGTGAATCGCGAAATCACGTCGGCGCGGCGCGATTGGCACGCAGACCCCGGCCTGGGCGCGACGATTTCGGCGACGTCGGCGAACGGCACACCGAGCGATGTGCCGTTCGCGTCGTCTTGTGGTCCGGCCTGCATACGAACTTGGGGGGACAGGCGCGCGACCTTGGGCGAGAGGATCCCGCGGATTCGAGGAACCCGAGAAGTACCTGAGTCATTCATAGCATGATCCGGGCCAGTCTTCCGCGTCTGGCCGTCTCCAAAAAAATTCAGAAAATACATTCGGTTAGGCGATTCTTGCGTCCATACAGCGAATGCCGACGAGCAGCGGTCTGTACAGGAAATAGACAGGCTGGGCTGGGTTGCAGGCCGGAATGGCGAGAAAAGCGCAGAACTTTCAAAGCATTGCAGTGCTGTTTGGGGCCCGTGGCCGGCTGTCCATGATCTGTTCACGGGGCGGCTCCTTCGGTGTGGGCGCAACCGACGAGATCCCAGACCGGGCAGCCGCCGAGGCAGGATCCATTCACGCGGCAGCCCGCGCAGCCGGGCCCCCGGTCGAGAAATGCCGCCTGCAGATCCCGAAAGGCATCCGCGTGGAGATTGCGCCAGATGTCCACCACCGAGGCCTCGCGCAGGTTGCCGAGCTTGCGCGCCGGCAGGAAGGTGCAGGGAACGCAGTCGAGATCGATGGTCAGGCCGATCGAACCGCGCACGGCGGAGCAGCCCTCGACGATCTCGGTCGGCGCGAACCCGAGATCGCTTTCGACCGACGTGATCAGCGGGCTGAGGCAGCAGTCGAAGCCGACCCGGGTGTTCTTGCGCAGCCGGCGCACGGCTGCGATGACCTGCGGATAGACCTCGGCGAAGGGTCGCGCCGCGAGCGGTGAATCGAACAGGGTGGCGCGCCCGGCGGGCTTGTGGGCGAGGAAGATCACGCCGTAGAGCCCGTCGATGCCCGCTGCGTATTCGGCGATCTCGTGCAACTCGTCGCAGTTCTCGGCGCTCAACGTGATTTGCAGCACCAGGTTCAGGCCCGCGCCCATGAACCGCGCCACCTGTTCGCGGAAGGTATCCCAACCCTGGCGCCGACGGATCGAGAAGCGCTCGCCGACGCCTTCCAGGCTCAGGGCGACGGCACCGCAATGGGTGGTGATCGCATCGAGCTGGGCGTCACTCATGCCGATGCCGGTGGTGGTGAGATTGGGCACCATGCCGTTGGCGCGCACTTCGGCGAGGATTTCCGCCAGCAGCGGATGGCGCAACGGCTCGCCGCCGCCGATCGCCACCTGGCAGACGCCGGCTTCCCGCATGCGGGCGAAGGCCAGGCAGGCGTCGTCCCAGTCCACATGACGACCGCCGGCCACCGACGAGGCGTAGCACTGGGGGCATGCCAGCTCACAGTAGTCGGTGATCTGAAAGTCGATCAGGGTCGGTGCGGCGAATTGGTTGGAGACGATCGTGGCCGTGCCGGGCCCGTGATCGACGTAGCGTACGGGTCCGCCCATCGGCGGCAGGGCCTCCGTCAGCTGCCGCATCATCGTCCGGGCGTCTTCGGATTCCGGCGATCCGCCGTCGCACCACACCCGCTTGGCGGTTGCGAAGGCTTCGTGGTCGAGATGGACGAAGGTCGCGTCCTCCGGATGGAAGACGAAGCCGCCGTAGCCGGGCTCGCGTCGCAGCAGCACTTGCGTTTCACGCATCGTCGTCCTTCCTCCGCCGTCGGATGATGGCCCGTATCCCCCGCTCGGCGACGAACGCAAGGCCGACCATTGCGGCAAGCCCGCCGAGCAGGCCGGGGCTGCCCAGGTTGCCGGGTGCCTGCGGTGCCGCGGCCTGGGGTTGCTGTACGACCTGACCGATCGGCGCACCGGCGACCGGGCTCGCGGCCTGACCGGCAGCCGTCTCCGGGCGCACCGGGATCGGGAAGGGCTTGATCGCCGTGCCGCTCGCCGGCGATGGCGGCGCCGGCGACGTGCCCGGCGCAGAGCCCGCTACCGGCGGCACCGGCGCCGCCTGGTTGTTCCAGGATTCGGGTGGCACGAACTCGCTGGCGGCGGACGAATTCGTCGTGTACCCGCGTCGGACCTTGATGATCTTCATGCTTGGCCTCCACCGGCTGGCCGACCGAGGCTGGACGCGATGAATCCGCGCACCCAGTCGCTGGCAGGCGCCGTGACGACGCCTTCGGCCGCACCGGATTGCTGAATCCGTCCATCCGCGAGCAGCATCAGTTCGTTGCCGAAGTCGAGCGCATCGCGGAAGTCGTGGGTGACCAGGATGCATGCCGTCTGGGCATCCATGGCGTCCGTGAGTCGTCCCATCAGATCGACGCGCACCGGTCGATCGAGGTTGCTGAAGGGCTCGTCGAGCAGCAGCAGGACCGGTTCGGCCGCCAACGCGCGAGCCAGCGCCACACGCTGTCGCTCGCCGCCCGAAAGAGATTGGACGGCACGGTTGCGCAGTGGCCCCAGGCCGAATCGCTCGATCCAGTGGTCGAGCCGTTCCCGCCGTGTCGCCGGCTCTGCGGGCCGCAGGCCGAAGGCGACGTTGCGCACGACGTTCAGATGCGGGAACAGCGCTGCTTCCTGGAAAACCATGCCGAAGCGGCGGCGTTCGACCGGTACGTGGATGCGTCCGGCGGCCGACAGCAGCTCGCCTCTCCACCGCAAGGCACCGGCGGTGGGCGGATCGAAGCCCATCAGCAGGCGGAGAAGCGTCGTCTTGCCGCCGCCACTCGGGCCCACCAGGGCCAGTCGCCCACCCGCGCGCAGGCGGAACGAGGCCCCGTCCAGCAGCGTGTGTGGTCCGTGTCGCAGCGTCAGTGCATCCGCCTCAAGCATGGCGGGCCTCCGAGGGCGCCATCAGCGTCGCCAGACGCCAGATCGGGTAGATGCACAGCAACACCAGGCTGAGGATCCAGAAGGAAGACAATTGCGTCATGTGGAGGCCGGCGTAGGCGAAGACCCGGAGGGAAAGGGAGCTGTAGCCGAAGGGCTGCAAGGCGAGCGACAGCGTCAGTTCGGTCGCCGCCAGCACGAAGACCAGCAGGGCACCGCCTGCGAGGACCGGCGCGAGCTGCGGCAGCACGGTTCGCCAGACGGCCTGCAGCGGGCTGCAGCCGAGTGCGCGGGCCGATTCGGTCTGGGCGCTCGGCAGGCGGCTCATCGCGTCCGCGACCGGCAACAGCATCAAGGGCAGCAGCTTGAGCGTGGTGGCGGCGACGATCACGGCGACGCCGCTCAGGGCGCCGCCGAGCCAGGCCAGCGCCAGCACCGACGATGGGGTGAGATAGTTCAGCGCCACCAACCAGACCCCACGGTCCGCCGTACGACCTCGCCGGTCGGCCCGGAACAGCAGGGCGAAGGCCACGGTCAGGGCGAGGCAGGCGCCGGCACAGGCGAGGGCCACGGCCAGGGTGGTGCCGCCGTCGCGCGCCAGCATCAGCGCGTCGGCCGGTGCGCGGCGCGCCAGTGCCCAATGCAGCGCCAGCCCGACCGGCGCGACGAATCCGGGTACGACCGCCAGCAGGCAGGCGGCGTGGGCCAGTACGGTCCAGCCGGGACCGAGCGGTCGCGCTTGCAGCAGGCGTTGCTCGGCGGCGGAATTCTCCCGCTGGTAGCGTAGCCCGGCGCGGATCAGCGGGGTCGCCAGCAGGGCCGCCACGACGAACAGCAGCAGCGCCAGCATGTGGGCCAGTTCGGGCCGCTGCAGGCCGTGCCATTGTTGGTGCAGACCCACGCTGAGGGTGGCGATGCCGACCCGGCTGGCGGCGCCGAATTCGCCGAGGGCCTCGGCCGCGACCAGGCAGGCGGCCGCCGCGAGCGGAGCCCCGAGCAGCGGAAGGGCGATCCGGCCGAGGCGTTGCAGCGGACCGCAACCGAGTGACGCCGACACTTCGAAGAGGCTGGCCGGGAGCCTGGCCAGCGCAACCCGCAGATAGAGAAAGACCAAGGGGGCGGCAGCCGCGCCGATTTCGACCGACAGGGCCATCCGGCTCTCGAAGAAGGGGCTGCGCCATGCCTCCTGGAACAGCCCGGCAGCGACGTAGGCGGGAATCGTCAGCGGCAGCAACTGGGTGAAGATGCCCCATTGCCGGCCGACGAAGCGGTAGCGCACGGTGAGCCAGGCCGGCATGCCCCCCAGCACCACCGCGCACGCGACCGCCACCAGGCCCGTCGCCAGCGAGTTCCACAGGTAGCCCGGCAGCACGGTCGCCCACAGGTGCGACCACCACGGCAGCGAAAAGTCGAGGATGCCCCGGCCCAGCGCATACAGGGCCGGGGCACTGACCGACGCCACCAACGCCACCAGCAAGGCACGCCTGGCGAGATGGGGCGGCAAGGCGGTGATGTCGGGCACTGCGGTCGGTGGCGCCGGGCTCGCCCGGCGCGCCTCCGAGACGTTCATTTCAGGTCGAACTTCACTTCGTTGAGCATCTGCACCACGGCTTCGCGCTCCTTGCTGGCAGCGTCGAGCGGCACGAAATTGATCTTGAAGCGGCCATCGGAGATGCCGGGCTGCTCGGCGCCGAGCGTGGCGAGCTTCGGATCCGGTGCGACGTGGACATTGGTCGGGTGCTGATAGGTGATCCGGCCCATCAGGCTTTGGCCGGCAGCGCCGGCGAAGTATTCCAGCAGGCGGGTGGCGTCGGCAGGATTGCGGTTCGCCTTGGTCAGACCGATCGCGCTGCGCATGGCAAAGGCGCCGTCCGCTTGTTGATCCGGGAAGAACACGCGTACGGCCTCACCCCACGGACGCTGCTCCGGATTGTCCATCATGATCGGGTGGTAGTAGGTGTTCATCAATGCGACGTCGCACTGGCCTTCGTAGATGGCGCGTGCCTGGGCGCGATCGTTGCCCTTCGGCTCGCGGGCGAGGTTGTCGTGCATGCCGGCGATGGTCGCGGCAGCCGCCGGGCGACCGTACGCGCTGCTCATCTGGCTGAACAGCGCGATGTTGTAGTCGTGGTAGCCGGAGCGGATGCACAGTCGGCCCTTCCATTTCGGCGCGGCCAGGTCGGCATAGGTCGACAATTGCGCCGGGTCGACACGCGCCTTCGAATAGAAGATGACGCGGGCCCGATAGGCGTCGACGAAATAGGCGGACTCCGGACCGATGAAATCGGCGCCGATTCCCTCCCGGATGGCCTGGGACCGGAACGGCTGCAGCAGGCCCCGCTGGCGGGCGATCTCGAGCAGTTCGGCGTCCTTGGTGATGAGCACGTCGGCTTCGGACGGATTTCCGGCGACCCGATCGACCAGGCCCTGGTCCATGAAGACCGCTTCGATCGCCACGCCGGTTTCTGCCGTAAACGCTGCAAAGAGCGGCTTGAGGTGGGACTCCGTCCGGTCCGAAAGTACTTTGACGACGGGTTCCGCTGCTTGGACGGCACCGGCGAGCAGACTCGCCGCGGTCAGCAGAAGCGCGAGGGTACGACGCATGGGAAACGACCTCCGATAGAATTCTTGACGACTATTTTTGATGTGACGCACAAAAATTATCATTGCGGGCGGCGTGCGCCGCAGCACCTAAGCGATCATCGCCGTGATTTTGCGCACGATCGTGTCGTCGGCGATCGGCCGCGATGCCATGCGAGTGGCGGCGGGCGCCCGTCGCGCAGTGCTCAGCGCTTGTCGCCGTCGGCGGACGGATCCATGCGCTTGCGCAGGGTCGTGCGGTTGATGCCGAGGAGGCGGGCGGCGGCGACCTGATTGCCCGCGCACAACGCCAGCGCCTCGGCGACGAGCGCGGTTTCCACGTCGCCCACCAGCGTCTGAAAGGGCGCATCCGCACCGGGTGGCGCTTCGCCGGATTCGGCCACCAGTGCCCGCAGGGCCTGGCGCGCCGCCGCCGTCAAGTCGTCGATTCCATTCGCGTCGTCGACAGCGGCGGGCGCCGCCGTCGGCGCCGACGTCAGGGCGAGGTCGTGGGGCGCCAGCAGCGGTCCATGCGCGGTCAGGGCGGAACGACGGATGGTGTGTCCCAACTCGCGTACGTTGCCGGGCCAGGCGTGGGAGACCAGCCGGGTCAGCGTCTCCGGCTCGAAGCCTTGCAGGGACTTGCCGAGTTCCGTATTGGCCTGGGCCAGGAAATGGGTGGCGAGCGCGGCGATGTCTTCCTTGCGTTGGCGCAAGGGCGGGATGTTGAGCGTGACCAGGTTGAGCCGGTGGTAGAGGTCGCTGCGGAACGGTCGGTCCGGGTCCGGACGCGCCAGATCCCGGTTCGTGGCCGCGACCACGCGTGCTCGAAGCGGTATCGGCCGGTGGTTGCCGATCCGTTCGAAGCTGCGTTCCTGCAGGACGCGCAGCAGCTTGCCTTGCAGTGCCACCGGCATCTCGGAGATCTCGTCGAGAAAGAGGGTGCCTTCGCCCGCCGCCTCGCAGCGGCCGGTCCTGCGCTCGCCGGCCCCCGTGAAGGCGCCCTTCTCGTGGCCGAAGAGTTCCGATTCGAGCAGATTTTCCGGGATCGCGGCGCAGTTGACGGCGACGAAAGGTTCGTTCCTGCGTCGGCCGTGACCGTGGATCCCGCGCGCCACGAGTTCCTTGCCGACACCGCTCTCGCCGGTGATCAGCACCGTGAAATCGTTGTTGGTCAGCAACCCCATCAACTTGAAGATTTCCTGCATCGAAGAACTGCGACCGACCAGGACGTTCTCGCCTGCATCGCTTGCCGGCGGCGGTCCGGGGATCTCCGCCGCGGTGCCTGGGCGGTGCAATGCCCGCTTGACCAGATCGCGGATCCGTCCGATTTCCAGGGGCTTGCCGAGATAGTCGAATGCACCGAGTTCGATGGCCTGCAGGGCCGTCTGCATGCTGCCGTACGCGGTCATGACGACGACCGGCAGGTCGGGGTGGCGGTCACGCAGCGTGCGCAGCAGCGCCAGATTCTCGTTGCCGGGCATCTGTACGTCGACGAAGGCCAGAGCGGGCAATTCGTCTTCGCCGCAGCGCGCCAGCGCCTGCGTCGCCGAAGCCGCAATCACCGGCGTGTGGCCTTCGCGTCGAAACAACTCGGCGAATGCATCGCAAATCGAACGTTCGTCGTCGGCGATCAGGATCCGTGCCATGTTCCGTACTTCCGCCTACTGTGGTGATCCGATCGGCGCCAGCGGCAAGCGAACGACGACGCTGCCTCCGCCCAATGACCCGCTGTCGCCCGCCGTGATGCTGCCACCGTGAAGATCGACGATCTCCCGGCACAGCATCAGGCCGATGCCGAGGCCGTGATTCTTGCCGCGCACGGCGTGTCGAAACAAGTTCTGTCGCATCTCGGGCGGGATGCCGGGTCCGTCGTCTTCGACCGACAGCTCGACGAAGTCGGTCCCGCATCGTGATCGTACGACGACACGGCCGCCGTCGGGCAATGCCTCCGCCGCATTGATCAGCAGATTGAATACGACCTGTTTGATCCGATCCGCATCCACCGCAAGCTCGGGCGGCGAGGCCAGCGCGGTCTCGAGCACGACCTTGCGGTGGGCGAATTGCGGCGTCAACAGGAGGCAGACCTCGCGCACGAGTTGGTCCAGATCGGTGTTCCGCCGGTCGAGTTGCTGGGTGCGGCTGAGTTGCAGGGTCCCCGTGACGATCAACTCCAGCCGGCGGATTTCGTCCAGCAGTCGCTCGCAACGGCTGGCTGTTGCCGATCCCGGCGCCCACTCGCTCATCATCGCCACCTGCATCTTGATCGCGGTCAGCGGATTTCGGATCTCGTGGGCGACCCGGGCGGCCAGCTCGCCGAGAGCGGCGAGTCGGTTCTGCTCGGCACTGCGGTGCTCGTACTCGGCCAGCCGCTGGGTCATGTCATTGAGGGATTCTCCCAGTAGCGCCAGCTCTCTGGGCCGCGTCACGTCGGCCCGGACCGCCCGATCGCCGGCGGCGATGCGCTGGGCCATGCGCGCCAGGCTGTCGATCGGTCGCGTGATGCCCTTTGCCAGACGATGGCCGGCGACTGCGAGGAGCACGCCGAGGACCACGGCGACCAGGCTCATCCAGCGGGCCGCTTCCGACTCTGCCGCGCGTACGGAAGTGAGCGAGCCGAACGCGAATACCGCTGCGCCGGACCCACCGGCCGGGAAGTCCAGGGCCTTGCGAACCACCATGAACGGCTCGCCGGCGTCGGTCGTCACCACCGCGAAAGCGCCATCGGCGTGTGCCGCAGGCAGGCCGCCGACGAGGGCCTCGAACGCAGCGCGCATTTCGATGTGCCAGGTGGACAGGGTGACGGTGCCTTCATGATCCACCACCGCGAAATCGGCCTCCTGCAGGGAGACGAAGCGGCCCAGGACCTCGTCGGTCAATGGGATCGAACCGGCGGCCAGCATCTGCGCCGCGTGGGTCAGTTGCGCGGCCTGCCGATCCTCCAGCGCATGGCCGATCAGTGACGTAGCCACCCACCAGGCCGTGGCGGTCACGCCCGCCAGCGCGAGCAAAAAGGGGACGAACACCCTCGGATAGATCCCGTCGAGGGCACCGGCAAGTCGCGATCCATCCATCACGCCCATTCCTTGTGGATTGCCGACGTGGCACCGCCTGCAGGGCGGTCCAGCGCATTCGGCACTACCGCCGTCGGCGCGTCGGAGAATTTAACACTTGGCCACGACTGCCGCCCGGGGTGGACATTCGAAAATTTTGCACATCAGCGGCTTAGGGTGTTTGGCCCGGAAATTGCAGCGCCTGTGTCGGATGCGGCCGGGGGGCCGCGACCTGCGGCCCGGTCCAGGGATCGGGCGGCGCCGAGAGATCCGCTTCGTGTGTGTGTTTTCGAGAGGAATTCGACCATGCTACCAAGACTAGCCAAGGTGATTGCGGCAGGCGCGCTGTGCGCGGCCGCGAGTACCAGCTTCGCCGTCACACCGTTCGAGCAAGATGTCAGCACTTCGATCGATCGTGGCCTCGAGTATCTGAACAACATCGGCGCCTTCGGCCCGGTGCCGGGCAACGGTTTCGGATCGTGCTTCACGAATTCGAATCAGGAAGCGCGCGGCCTCGCGCTGCTGGCGCTGCTGGAGAAGCGCGCGAGCGGTGATCCCAACGATCCGCCGCAGGGTTACGAAAATGCCAGCGCGACCGACCAGGAGCGCATGCGCATCGCCGTGAGCTGCATGCTGACCCAGGTGAACAGCACGCCGACTCCGTTCGGCACTTCGTACCGCAACGGCAACTACATGATGGGTCTGGCCCTCTACCTGCGCACCGGTGGCCCCGACCGCGGCGCCCATCCGGATCTGCCGGCAGCCCTGCCGCTGGATCTGCTCGGCGCGATCAACAACATGACCGACACGCTGCTGTCCTATCAGATCTCCGCAGCGCCCGGGGTCGGCAGCAACAACGGGTACTGGTGCTACGGGCCGAGTTTCGCGACCTGCCCCGATTCCTCGACGACCCAGTTCGCGGTCGCCGGTCTGGCGGCCGCCAAGGCCGTGTATTCCGACGCCGCCTTTGCCGATCCGGCCCGTCTGGCAAGCATCAATGCCGCCCTCGCCGAGGCGCGCCAGGCTTATGTCGATAACGGCGGTACCGGCAGCCAGAACCCGGGCAACTGCAACTCGGGCGATCCCCTCGAGCGGGGTCACGGCTACAACCGGGGCAACCAGGCCTCGATCCAGCAGACTTCGTCGGGCACCTGGGTGCAATTGCTCGGTGGCGCGACGGTGAATGATCCTTCGGTCCAGGGTTACCTGCGCTGGATCCGCAACCACTATCGCTGGGACGATCCGTCGGGGATGGACGCCAACTGGGGTGCCAGCTACTGGTATTTCCTGTGGAGTTCGTTCAAGGGCATGGAATTCATCCGCAATTCCGGCATCGCGATCGCGCCGGGCAACCTCGGCCCGAACGACCTGGGGACGATGGCGCCGATCGCGACCTGCCCCGGGCGGCAATTGCACCAGGATCCGGATGCGCTGCCGCGGGTGACCAGCTTCGGCGCCGGTGGCGTCGGCTTCTATACCGGTGAGCCGCAGGATCAGTATTTCGACTACGCCTACGAGATCCTGGAGAACCAGTGCTACGACGGCAGCGCGCCGATTTCCGGTAGCGACGGCCAGTACGCGTGCAACAGCGCGCCGGGCATCTGGGACAACACCGCACGGCAATCCTACGCAATCCTGGTGCTGCAACGCGCCACCGGTGGTTCGTGCGTGGATTCGGACGGTGACGGCGTCTGCGACGACGAGGACAACTGCCCCGCCACGCCGAATCCGGGCCAGGAAGATGCCGACGGTGACGGCATCGGCGATGCGTGCGACAACTGCGCGAACAACGCCAACCCGGGCCAGGAAGACAGCGATGGGGATGGTGTCGGCGACGCCTGCGACAACTGCGTGAATAACTTCAATCCGAACCAGGAAGACGCGGACAACGACGGCGTTGGCGACATTTGCGACAACTGCCCGACCACCGCGAATCCCGGCCAGGAGGATGCCGACAACAACGGCATCGGCGATGCCTGCGAGCAGGCGCCCACCCGCTGCGACGTCGACGACGACGGCGACATCGACCGGGCCGATCTCTCGATGATCAGCCGCGCCCGCAACCAGCCGGCATCGGGGCCGGACGATCCGCGCGACGCCAACGGGGACGGCATGATCACGGTCGCTGACGTCAAGGTCTGCATCCCGATGTGCACGCGGGCAAGCTGCGCGACCCAGTAAGCCAGCCAAGGTCCCCGGCGATGGTCGCCGGGGACCGCGGTGAGCGAATGATGAGGAGTTGAACGATGAAGACAATCAAGAAGACTTTGGCCGGGCTGCTGCTGGGCGCAGGAATCATCGGCAGCGCGCATGCGGTGCTGCTGAGCGATCTGACCGCCGGCGCGACCATCCAGGCCGGGGACAAACTGTTCTCGGGGTTCGAGTTCATTTTCCTGGACTCGACCGATCCGAGCATCACCGATGCCGCGATCCTGTCCAGCATCGACGTGACGCCGATCGACGACGGCTCGCTGTCGCCGGGGCCCGGGCTCAATTTTTCGGTTTCGAACAGTGCGCTGGGGATCGAGGGCGATGGTGTCTTCGCCTACATCGACTTCAGTTTCGGCTTCAACGTGTCGGTCACCGACCCGACGATGTCGATCGACGGCAACCGACTGAGCCTCGCCGGCTCGATCGGCAGATCCGCAGACGAATTCCTCGATGCCGGCCTGTTCGTCCAGGATACGTTCTTCGACAGCCCGGGCGGCGCGACCATCGGTAGCGGCAATACCGCGGAATTCAGCGCGCTGTTCAGCGCCGATCCGACGACCGACGATACCCTGAGCGACGTCGGATTGCCGCTTTTGTCGTCCCTGTGGGTCGAGAAGAACATCCTGGTGTGGGCCTCGGATTTCGGCGAATCGGCCAACCTGTCCAACTTCACGCAGCAGTTCTCGCAGCAGCAACGGATCGTCGGCGTGCCCGAGCCGGCCGCGCTGTCCTTGCTCGGCATCGGCCTGCTCGGCCTGTGGCGCACCCGTCGCCGCGCCGATTCGCAGTGAGCGGATTCCCGAGACGGCACCGATGGCCTTGTTCGCGCCGCACCGAATGAAATACCTTGCTTCGGCGATGCCGGCACGCCGATCGGTGGTCCGGCTCGCTGCGGCGCTGGTGCTTGGCTCGGCGGGTAGCGCTGCGGCGAGCGAGCGCGAGCCGGAGCGGTTGACCGGCATCGTGATCGGCAAGGCCGGCGTGCAGCTCGCGCTGGTGAAGTTCTCCGACGGAAGCGGCGGCAGCTTTCGACCGGGGCAGGCGATTCCGGGGATTGGCGTGCTCGTCGGCGGCGATGCGGGCGCCATCCGGGTCAGGCGCCCGGACGGGCGAGTGCAGGAAATCGCCCTCGAGAGCGGGGACCTTTCGGTCGGAGGCGCGACGGTCGCCGCCGCCGAGCTCCCGGCTAGTCCGCCGGACAGCCCCAACGGAGTTTCCCAGGCCCGGCTCCGGGAATCCTATGGCGACATCTATCGCGCGCTGAGCACCCTGGCCGACAACGGCTCCGACCAGTCGGACTTCGCCTGGTCGATGCACGCCATCCTCGACCTGCCGACGTCGACCCGCATCGTGGACATCGGCAGTGCCTCGGCCGGGAAATCCGGCCAGGATCTGCCCGCATTGAAACGCCTGCTCGACCAGGGTCATCCGCTGCGTGCGATGCTCGATGGCGCGGACGGTTCTTCGATGGTATATGTCCTTCCCCATGCCGATCGTAACGAATGATCGATGGAGCCGAGTCCGGTGACCGCCTTTCCGTTCATGGAAGTCTCCCTCGCCTGCAGCAATGTGGCCGAGATGGAGGCGTTCTGGGTTCGCATGTTCGACGCGACCGTGATCTTCCGGGGCCGCATGGCGGGTCAGCCGTTCAGCCGGATCGTCGCCTGTGGCATCACCTTCGTGTTCCGCCAGGATCCGGACTTCGTCGCCCCGCCGGGGCCCGGCAAGGAGTGGGAGTTCCGCAACCACCTCGGGCTGCGGGTGGCCGACCTGGCGTCGGCGATCGCCGACCTCGAGGCACGCGGTGCACAGTTCGTGCTGACGCCGGAGAAGGTGCGTGAACTGCAGCGCCTGCAGAAGTCGGAAGACGCCCGCCCTTATTTCGAGACCGAATTCATCGCGCCACCGCTCGACGCCGAGCGCATCAAGCGTGGCGACTATCGGATCGATGTGGCGATCATGGTCGGTCCGGACAATCTCTGGGTCGAACTCAATCAGGTGACCGAGCCGCAGGACACCAACTGGTTTCCCGGCGCGGCTTCCACCGCCTGAGGGTAGCGGCGCTGCACTCGAGCCAGGCTCGCGGCGATCGATCCGCCGACCCTTCGTCAACGCTCGCTGAACCCCCTTCGCCGAGGATTCTCGCATGACCGTCCGTGCCCTTTCCGACCCGATCCGATTCAAGCTCGACATGCTCTTCGACGGGATTCGCTACAGCGAAGCCCTCGGCGCCGCGGCGGAGCACGCATTCCCGAATTTCTATCCGTATCGCTTCGCCGACGGCGAAGCGAATCCGACCGGACGCAAGAGCGTGACGATCCCCTACCTGCTGACCAGCGAGGACGGCACGCTCGCCCGCATCAAGGGCAACGCCCATTCGCCCTGGGTGGTCAGCGGTTCAGCGGCGTCCGGCTACCTGCTGCGGCACGACGAAGCGCCGGACCAGGCCATCCCCATCCAATTCGAGCCGCTGCCCCGCTGGATGGGTGAGAACACGAGCGACGGCTTCCCGATGGCGAGGGCGGGGGTAAGCCTGCACGGCGACATGGCGGTGGTCAACGTCGCGCCCGGCTGCGATTATTTTCTGCACAAGGTCGACGGCAAATCCATGCGCTGTGGCTTCTGCGCCTACGGTGCGCCCGATGAACGCGTCGCGCATCTGGGCCAGCAGCCGGGCAAGACCGCGCTGCCCCGGCTGACCGTCCAGCACCTGCAGGAGGCGCTACAGGCAGCGCTCGCCGAATCGCCGATCCGGCATATCTATCTGGTCGGCGGCTCGCTGACCGACTGGGCCGAGGAAGGCAAGCGCTTCATCGAACTCGCCCGCGAGGTACAGGCCGTCAACCCCGACCGGATCCCCGTGTGCTGCGGCTCCGGTGCCCTGCCGTCCGACGCCCTGGCGGTGTTGCACGCGGAGGGGCTCGCCCAGTCGGTCTGTTTCAATCTCGAGGTCTGGTCCGAAGGGCTCTTTTCGAAGGTCTGCCCCGGCAAGCACCAGTACGTCGGCTACCATCGATGGATCGAAGCGCTCGAAGCGGCCGTTTCCCTGTGGGGTCGGGGAAAAGTCTATTCGGCGATGGTGGCCGGGATCGAACTCGAACCGGAGCACGAACTCGATTGGGAGGCCGCCGCCGCGCTCGCCCTGCAGGGCGCCGAGGATCTCTGTTCGCGTGGCATCATTCCGATCTATTCACTGTACTGGCCGGTCGGCGGGCGGGATCATCCCCAGTACCTCGGTCGTCTGCGATCCTATTTCGAACGCGTGGTAAGCGGTTACGCCGAGATTCGCCGACGCCATGGCCTGCGTGTTTCGGACGCCTTCATGTGTCATCGTTGCGCCTTCATGCAGTTGGAATGCGACATGGACCGCCTCGCACCGCAACAAGCCTGATTCAACCTGGAGTCCGCAGCCATGGCCGCTCATCCCGGGAGTCGTCCCGACCCCACGCACCTGATGCGTTTGTCCACCGCCTTCTGGGAATCCCAGGTATTCCTGACGGCGAATCGGATCGGACTGTTCGCCCTGTTGGCGGATGGTCCCCGGCCGGTCGGCGAGATCGCCGGCGGGCTCGGTACCCACCCGCGTCCGACCGAGCTGCTGCTGAAGGCCTGCGTCGCGCTGGAACTGCTCACCCTGGAAGGCGGGCAATACGGAAACGCGCCGGCCGCCGATGCCTTTCTGGTGCCCGGCAAGCCGGGCTTCATGGGCAGTGCCTTCCGGTACAGCGACAATCTTTACGATACCTGGGGGCAGCTCGAGTCGGCACTGCGCGAGAACCGGCCGCCGCTGGCCACCGAAGCGTACCTGGGTGGCGATCAAGGCATGACCCGTGACTTCGTTTATGCGATGCACGAACGCGCCATCGGCGCTGGACGGGCGTTGGTCGGACTGGTGGATCTCGGCGGTCGGCAACGCCTGCTCGACATCGGTGGCGGCCCGGGGACCTATGCGGCCCTGTTCGCCCAGGCTCATCCTGCCTTGTCCGCCACAGTCATCGACCTGCCGGGCATCGCTCGGCATGCCGCCGACATCGTGGCCGGCATGGGCGTCGGCGAGCGCGTCGAACTGCTTCCCGGCGATTTCAAGCAGACTCCGTTTCCGGACGGGCGGGACGTGGTCCTGATCTCCGGTGTGTTCCACCGCGAATCCGAGGCATCCTGCCGCGAACTGATCGCCCGTGCCTACCGCTGCCTGCAGCCGGGCGGCCTGATGATCGTCAGCGATGTCTTCACCGACCGATCGGGCACCGGCCCGCTGCTCGCCACCCTGTTCGGGCTGAACATGATGCTGACGGCGCCGGATGGGGGCATCCACGCCGACGCCGCGGTTGCCGACTGGATGGCCGAAGCCGGCTTTGGCGACGTCACGTGCCGATCGTTTCCGCCGCCGATGCCCCATCGGCTGGTGCAGGGCGTCAAACCGGCATGACGTGCCCGAGCGGCGCACTCGCCAAGCGGGGCTGCCGGCGACTGCTCTTGCGCTTGGCGACTGCGCTGGCCGTGCTGCCGGCCGGCGCTGCGCCGGCATGGGCGCAGGCGGGCGCCGACCTCGCCTCGGAGCTCCAGGAACTGGGGGGCGGCCGCTATCGCCTCGGCAGCATCGAGATCGACAGGACCGCCCGATCCTTCGTCGTGCCCGGGCGGGTGCTCGGACACGACCGTCCCGACATGCCGATGGAGTTTCTCGCGGGAACCAAGGGCGGCTACAAGAACTACGAGAGCATCGTCGAACTCGACACCGATGCCATTCGCTTCAATCTGGCCTGTCTGTTCATCGGACTGGATCCGGCCAATGGTCGCCAACCGGCGACGCACTTCGACCCCCAGCCGGTGCCCGGTGACCCGGTGACGGTGCATCTGAGTTGGACCGAGGGCGGCGAGGTGCGAAGAATTCGTGCCGAAGAAGCGCTCACCCAGCGGGGCCAGCCGAGCGACCGGCACGAGTGGGTATACACGGGCTCCTTGATGAATCCGAGGGGCGAGTATCTGGCCGACGTGGCGGGAACCCTGATCGGATTCGTGCACGACGTCAGCAGCGTCATCCACCACCGTGGCGGCCTCGGGGTCGGCGGCTACGGCAGCGTCATCGGCAATGACGAAGTCCTGCCGCCGCCGGGTTCGCCGATCGTGCTGGAGATCGCGCGCCCGCCTGCGGCGGCCGCCGACGACTGAGCTTCCACGAAGACACGTCGGCGCTCAGCCCCGCTTGCGCGCGGCACGCCAGATCACCCAGCCTGCCACCGGAAGCAGCAGGGGCACGGCGAGTCCCGGCCCCAGCCATCCGGACGGCATCAGTTCTGCCCCGCTGACCGTCAGCGTCATCGCGTAGATGGCGTTGCCGACGCCGCAGGCGAGCACGAACGGCACTATGCGCACGCGCGTGGCCCCGGCGAGGAAGGTCGTGGCCTCGGCGAGCACCGGCACGGGGCGGCTGACCAGCAGGCCGGCGAGGGTCGGTGCCTCCCCGATCTGCGGACCGAAGCGCGCAAACAACCAGCGGCCGGAGACGTAGCCCAGCAGATTGCCGCCCATCAGCCCGGTCCATACCCAGAGAAAGCCACCCCACCAGCCCAGCCGCGCGCCGGCCAGCGTACCGACGATGCTCGACGGCACGGGTATCCAGACATCCGATGCGAGCAGCGCGGCGGCGGCCATGCCGAACTGCAGCGCGTTGGCGTCGAGCGCCGAGAGCCATCGTTCGCCGGGCAGTTCGCCGACTGCGAGAAACGGCAGGATCGGGATCAGCAGGGAAGCGAGAATCACCAGCGCCAGACGGCTTCGGCGTGGCACGCCGGCGCTTCTTGTGCCGACGGCGCGCGGGCACTCGCCGGTCGCCGACGCGGCTGCCTCGCGCTGGTTCGTATCGGATCCGGTGTCGCCGGTCATGCTTCCTTTTGCGCTTGCCCGTGTTCGTTGCGCAGCCGCGGTCGCCATCATGGCCGATCGACCGCCATCCCCAAGCTCACTCCGCCACGGGAAACGACACCCGGAACCAAGCGCCACCGTCCGCATTGTTCCCCGCCGACAGCCGCCCGTCCAGGCTCTCGACGATGAGGCGCGAAATCGCCAGCCCCAAGCCCAGCCCCTTGCCTGCCGGCTTGGTCGTGAAGAATGGCTCGAACAGGTGGGGCAAGGCCTCGGCGGATATCCCCGGGCCATTGTCCCGCAGGGTGATCTCGACGGCATCTCCCGCGCGATCGCATTCGATGTCGAGCGCACCTTCGTTCTGCTGCTCCATCGCGTCGACGGCGTTGCTCACGAGGTTCAGCAGCACTTGCTCGAGGCGCACCGGGTCGGCACGGGCGCATAGCCCCGGGACTCGGCAGGTGACGCGGATGTCGAGCCCCGAGCGCTGGCCGCGCGTTTCGAACAGGCGCAGCACGTTGTTCATGGCGTCCGATACCGGCACGGCGGACAGGTGCTCTTCGCCGCGCCGGGCGAAGGTCTTGAGCTGGCCGACGATGCGACCCATGCGCTGGGCAAGCTCGCTGATGTAGCCCAGATTCTGGCGCGCCTCGTCGCTGCGGCCGCGGCTCACCAGGGTCGCGGCGTTGTCGGCCAAGGTGGTCAACGCCGCCAGGGGCTGGTTGATCTCGTGGGTGATGCCGGCCGCCATCTGGCCCAGCACAGCGAGCTTGCCGGCCTGCACCGCGCTGTCGCGGGTCCGGGTCAGAATCTGTTCCGCCTCCTTGAGCGCGGTCACCCGTTGCTCGAGGCGACGGTTGGCTTCGGTCAACGCCTCGGTACGCTCGGCAATGCGCGCCTCGAGGTCGGCCTGGATCTGTTCGAGGGCCACCCGCGCCGCCTGCCGCTCCAGCAGGCGGCGGCGCCGCAATTCCATCAACATGCCGGCGGTCAGCAGCAGCAGCGTGGCCAGGCCGACCGCGATCGCGCCGGTCAGGGCCAGCACCCGCACGTCGGTGAGTTCGGAAAAGAACAGCAGTTGCCATCCGTACTCCGGCAGCGCCGCCGCCTGCAGCAGGTAGTCGCGGCTGCCGCGGGCACCGCTGACGAAGGGCTGGGCATCCCGTGCCAGCGAGACCACGCGGGTCTCACCGGCGCGGGGCACCAGCGCGCCGCCGTCGGCCGCACGCAGCGGCGGCAGTTCCTCGTAGAGATACTGCTGGGTGTGGGCCAGGGTCTCCGCTTCCTCGCGGCCGATCGGTCGCAAGCTGCGAAACTTCCAGCCGGGCGACGACGCCATCAGGGCGACGCCCAGCCGGTCGGTCAGCATCAGCAGGTCGCCGGAACGGCGCCAAGCGTCCTCGAAACGATCGAGGCTGATCTTGACTACCGTGACGCCGGCGATACGTCCGTCGATGGTCACCGGAGCCGACAGGAAGAAACCGGCCAACTGGGTGGTGACGCCAATGCCGTAGAAGCGCCCGGCGCCGCCCGCCATGGCCTCCTCGAAATAGGGCCGGAAACCATAGTTGCTGCCGACCAGGCTGAACTCGTCACGCCAGTTGCTGGCGGCCAGTGCGGTTCCCTCGGGATCCAGCACGAACACGAACTGGATGGCCGGGTCGGCACCGACCTGCTCGAGATAGTGATTGACGGCCTCGGCCAAGCCATCTTGGCCGGGTTGTTCGAGCAGGCTCCGGACGCGACTGTCGAGTCCGATTACGCCGGGCAGCAGGCGGAATTCCTCGAGGGTCTGGATCAAGCTGCTGCGGTAGAACTCGAGGCGGGCTTCATTGGCGCGCGCCAGCTGCGCCAGTTCGCTATCGAGGAAGTGACGATAGGCCAGACCGCCGGCCAGCAGGCCGGGCAGTAGGATCAGCAGCAGGCGAAGAGCGAAGCTCTGCAATTGGCGGGCGGGGGTCATCGCGTCGGCGAGGCCGGGTGCGGTGCCGACAAGCATACGGCCCGCGCTCCCGAGCGAAAACCCGGCCGCCACGACGTTCGCGCCGTCCGCGCGCTCAGCCCTGCGCCGCCGCGGTCCGGCTGCGCCGTTCCGTCACCACGACCCAGGCGAAGAACGCGGCCGCCATCGCCAGGCCGATCTCGTCGGTCAGCGGCTGCGCCGCGACCAGGGTGGCCGCCGCGACGAAGGCAAACAGCCGCGCGGGCCAGGCCAGTGGGCTGCCGAGGAAGCCGATCGAGGTCGCGCCCCACAGCACGATCGCGACCAGTGCCTTGAAGACGATGAACAACACCGAGAGGATCGTCCAGTCCCCCTGCAGCATCAATTCGGGCGCATACACCGCCATGTAGGGCACGATGAAGCCCGCGATCGCGATGCGCACGGCCTGGACGCCGATCGCGAGCCCGCTGGCACGGGCGATCGGTGCCGCGGCAAAGGCCGCCAGCGCCACCGGTGGGGTCAGGTCGGCCATGATGCCGAAGTAGAAGACGAACATGTGGCTGACCACCAGCGGCACGCCGAGTTCGAGCAGTGCCGGCGCCGCCAGCGACGAGGTGATGATGTAGTTCGGGATGGTGGGGATGCCCATGCCCAGCATCAGGCACACCAGCATGGTCAGCACCAGCGACAGGAACAGGCTGTCGCGCCCCAGCGTAATGATCACGTTGGCGAAGCTGGTGGCCGCGCCGGTCAGCGTCAGGCTGCCGATGATCACGCCCACCAGCGCGCAGGCCACGCCCACCGGCAGCGCGTGGCGGGCACCCTCGGCCAGCGCCTCGACCGCGACACGGGCGGTCTGGCGGCCGCCCGACTGCATCAGGCAGGCGGCCACCAGAGCGCCGATCAGCACGAAGAACACCGTGATGCCCCACTGCGCGAAGGCGCTGCAGGCGATTCCTAGCGCGATCCAGAAGGCGATGCGCAGGCCGCGCGCCGGAATCCGCAGCGCCAGCGCGCTGGCGAAGATCAGGATGGCGGTCAGGGCCAGGCCGACGGTGCCCGAGAACAGCGGGGTGAAGCCGGCGAACAACAGCCACACCAGCACGATCAGCGGCAGCAGCAGATGCCAGTCGCGGCGCACCGCCGCCCACGGGTTGGGGCACTCGTCCTTGGGCAGCCCCAGCAGACGGGCGCGACCGGCTTCGAGATGGACCATGAAGAACGCGGTAAAGAAATACAGCGCGGCGGGTATCGCTGCCGCGAGGCAGACCTCGACGTAGGCGACGCCGATCGTCTCGGCCATGATGAAGGCCACTGCGCCCATCACCGGGGGCATGATCTGTCCGCCCATCGAACTGGTCGCCTCGACCCCGCCGGCGAACTCCGCGCGATAGCCGAAGCGTTTCATCAGCGGGATCGTGAACTGGCCGGTGGTGACCACGTTGGCCACCCCGGAGCCGCTGATCGTGCCCATCAGGCCCGACGACACCACCGACACCTTGGCGGGGCCGCCGCGCGTGTGGCCGACGGTGCCGAGGGCGAAATCGGTAAACAGCCGGATCATGCCGGCCTGCTCGAGAAAGGTGCCGAACAGGATGAACAGGAAGATGTAGCTCGACGACACGTAGGTCGGGATGCCGTAGATGCCCTCGGTGCCGAAGGCGAGCTGGTCGATCACCTGCGACAGCGCGTAGCCGCGGTGGGCGAGATCGCCGGGCAGGTGCTCGCCGAACAGCGCGTAGGCCAGGAACAGACCGCAGATCACCGGCAGCGCGATGCCGATCACCCGCCGGGCGGCCTCGAACACCAGCACCAGGGTGATGCCGCCGACGATCAGGTCCATGTCGCTGGGGTCGCCGGCGCGAAGGATCAGGTCCTCCTCGAACACCCAGTGATAGAAGGCGAGGACGAATCCGGTGATGCCGAACAGCCAGGAGATCGTGCTCCTCAGCGGCTGGTCGGCTCGGCCGCGGAAGAGACCGTAGCCGAGCAGCAGCAGGAATCCGTCGTGGTCCGCGCGCACGATGCTCGACGACAGCGGGCTGTACGACGCGGTGACGATCTGGAAAACGGAAAATAGGATGCCGACCACGAACAACAGGCGGCCTGCCGCACCGGCCTGCCATCCGTATTCGCGCACCCGCGGTTCGATGTCTGACATGCTCGCCTCCCGCATCCGCGAACGGGATGCGCCTGCACGGTGAAACAGGGGGCTAAAGACCGCCCCCCGGTGAGCCAGGGGGCGGAAACCCGCGCCGCGCCGGCGCGGGCGGAGGGGCGATGCCTACTGCAGCAGCCCGGCTTCGCGGTAGTAGCGCTCGGCGCCCGGGTGCAACGGAATCGGGAGCCCGCGGGCGGCGCTGTCGGCCTTGATGCCCTTGGCTGCGGAGTGGGCCGCGACGAGGGCGTCGAGGTTGGTGAAGATGGACTTGGTCATCTCGTAGACGGCGGCCTCTTCGACGCCTTCGTGGGTGACCAGGATGTTGCGGATCGCCGCGGTCGGTACGTCGGCGTCCTGGCCGTTGTAGGTGCCGGCCGGAACCACGCCGGCCTGGTAGGCCGAATCGCCGATGGCCGAGACGATGTCGTCGGGAATCGGCACGAGAACGATATCCACCGAAGTGGACAGGTCGCGGATCGACGCGACGCCGAGCCCGGCCGATTGCAGGGTGGCGTCGAGTTGGCGGTTCTTGATGAGCTCGACCGACTCGCCGAAGGGCAGGTACTCGACCTTGCCGAGGTCGTCGTAACGGATGCCGGCCGCCGCGAACACCGCGCGTGCGTTCAATTCCGTGCCCGACTTGGGCGCGCCCACCGAGACGCGCTTGCCCTTGAGGTCGGCCAGACTACGGATGCCGGATTCCTTGGATGCCACGATCTGGACGAAATTGGGATAGATCGCGGCCATGGCGCGGAGCTTGTCGAGGGGCTTCTTGAAGCCGACTTCGGCATTGCCGTTCCAGGCGTAGGACACGGTGTCGCCGAGGGCGAAGGCCACTTCGCCACGACTGGACTGGAGCAGGTTGACGTTTTCGGCGCTCGCCTTGGTCGATTGGACGCTGACCTTGGCGGTCGGTAGCGCGTTGCCGAACAGTTGGGACATGGCGACGCCCATCGGGTAATAGACCCCGCTCGTGCCTCCGGTAAGGACGGTGACGAACTTTTGCTCGGCGATCGCGGGCAGCGCGGCCAGCGCCATGACGCCGACCAGCAGCGACTTGATCAGTTTCAAGATTGTCTCCTCGGTTTGTTGTGGCGAGGTACGAGCCCGGTCCATCGCAAGAGGGGGAGGGGGTATGCGGAAAGGGTCCGGGCTCGGCCTCGGTCAAGGTGAAGCATCAATCGGGCCAATTCGTGTTGCGATCGGAATCCGTGCATCGATCGGGCCATCCGCGTCTCTGCCTCACCCCGAGCGCCGGCGGTTGCGGCGGCAATCCGCCGCTCGGGATGCGTCGATCGGCGAAAATCCGCCGGTCCGCCGGTCCATCGATCGCTTGATCGTGGACGGTCGCCCGCGCACGACATAGAACGAATTAGAGGCAGCATCGACGATCGGATCGGGAGGTGGTCATGGACCGGCGGGATATCGTTGCGGTGGTGGGCAGTTACCGCGCCGGTGGCGTTACCGAGCGCCTGGTCGAGGCCACATTGGCCGCGGCCCGCGCCGAGGGCGCAGTCACCGAGGTGGTGCGATTGCGCGACCTGGACATGCGCCACTGCGCCAATTGCCGGCTGTGCATGCAGCAGCCCGGCGAGGCGCGTGGCGAATGCGTCATCCACGATGGCGTTCCGGCCCTGTTGTCACGCCTCGATCGCGCCGACGGCATCGTTCTCGCGGCGCCGGTGAATCTGGGCAATGTCACGGCAGTGACGCGAATCCTGATGGAGCGCTGTGTCGGCGCGGCATGGTGGCCGTGGGGGACGCCTGCACCGCGGATGCGCCGGCCGAAGCCGCGCCGGCCCGCGGTGCTGATCAGCGCCAGCGCGGCACCGGCGTGGATGGGGCACTGGTTCGCCGGCGCCGCCTCCGCGCTGGACCAGTTGGCGACGATGCTCGGATTCCGACCCCTCGGTTTCGTCTGGCAGGGACTGGTCAATCGCGATCCCATGCCGCTCTCGCCGAGCGTGCTGCGGCGTGCCGAGCGCCTCGGCCGGCGGCTTGCCCGGCCGGGCTGAACGGCCACTCGCAGGCGTCGCTGCGCGCTGCCCCGCTACAATGCCGCGATGGGCGGGCAAGCCCGATCAACGGAGGCACAGCGATGATCACGTTCAAGTCCCAGGCCAGCGGCGACGTCATGATGTTCGCGAAGAATGCCCGGGAACTGCTGAGAATCATCGGCAAGGATCCCGATGCGAGCCAGGGCGTCATTACCGTCGAGCAATTGCCGGAGGCGATCGCGCGGCTGCGGGCGGCCGTCGACGACGACAAGGCCAGCCGCGCCGAGCGCGACTCCGGCGATCCCGATCCGGTGGACCAGGGAACCGGCCAGCCGATGATCCATCTCGCCCAGCGGGCGATCCCCTTCCTGGAACTGATGCAGTACGCCCTCGACGACGAAAAGCCGGTCACCTGGGGAGTCTGAGGCGGAACGGGTCGGCCGATGAGACTGTTGCTGGTCGAAGACGATCCCATGGTCGGCGCCGCCGTGCAGCGGGGCCTGCGCCAGGAAGGGCACGCGGTGGACTGGGTCGAGGACGGTGTTGCCGCCGCGCTGGCGCTGCGTGACCACCCGTTCGAACTCGTGCTGCTCGATCTCGGCCTGCCGCGGCAGGACGGCCTGAGTCTGCTGCGAGGGATACGCACCGAGGGCAATCCGGTACCGGTGCTGATCCTGACCGCGAGGGATTCGATCGCCGATCGCATCGCGGGTCTCGACGCGGGTGCCGACGACTACCTCGTCAAACCCTTCGATCTGGACGAATTGGCCGCCCGGGTCCGCGCCCTCGGCCGCCGGCAACGTGGCCAGGCCGAACCGGTGGTCAGCCACGGTGCGCTGACACTCGATCCGGCGGCCCATGCGGTGTCCCTCGATGATCGGCCGGTACGCTTGTCGGCACGGGAGTTCGCGCTGTTGCAGTCGCTGCTCGAACAGCCCGGCCGGCCGCTGTCGCGGAGCCAGCTCGAAGATCGCCTGTACGGCTGGGGCGAGGAAGTCGAGAGCAACGCCATCGAAGTCTACATCCATGGTCTGCGGCGCAAGTTGGGTGCCGGCTGGATCCTGAATCTGCGTGGCGTCGGTTGGTACGTACCGGAGAATCCGTGAGGAGTCTGCGCAGGGACCTGCTGGTCTACGTGCTCGGCTCGGTCGTTGCCGCATTCCTGCTCGGCGGGGCCGCTACCTACTACATGGCGCGGGCCGAGGTGGACGAGGTGATGGACTATCATCTGCGCCAGTTCGCGCTGTCATTGCGCGACCAACGCTTCGGCCAGCCGATCACGCCGCCGGCCGGCGTACCCGAGGAGGCGCTCGACATCGTCATCCAGATCTGGGACCCGCGCGGCCTCAAGCTTTATCTGTCGAATCCCCACAGCCAGCTTCCTTCCACCGCGCAGCTCGGCTATTCCAATGCGCGCACCGACGAGGGGCGCTGGCGGATGTTCACGGTGGCGATGCGCGACCGGGTGGTGCAGGTGGCACAACCGATGCGGGTGCGCAGCCGGGTCGCCGCGTCCGCCGCGATCCGCACCCTGCTGCCGCTGTTTCTGATGCTGCCGCTGCTGGGCGGCATGATCTGGTACATGGTCGGACGCGGACTGCGCCCCCTCGATCGGCTTGCCCGCGGCGTTGCCGCGCGCCGCCCGGACGCGCTGGCGCCACTGGCGGCCGGCGGTGTGCCGGCCGAGGCGAGGCCGCTGGTCGACGCCCTCAACGAGCTGCTCGGCCGCCTCGAACGGGCGCTCGCCACGCAGCGTGCCTTCGTCGCCGATGCCGCCCACGAACTGCGCACGCCGCTCACGGCGCTCCAGCTCCAGCTCCAGCTCACCGAGCGAGCGGCCGACGATGCCGAGCGGGCCGAGGCACTGGGTGAGTTGAAACTGGGCCTGCAGCGGGCGATCCACCTGGTGGGGCAGTTGCTGACGCTGGCCCGCCAGGAGCCCGACAGCGATGCCCGGTCGACCCAGGAGCGTGTCGATCTGGTCGAGCTGGCGACCCTGGCGATGACCGATCATTCGCCGCTGGCACTGGCCAAAGGCATCGACCTCGGCGCCGATCGTCGCGATCCGAGTTCGATCGTCATCGGTGACGCCGCCGCGCTGCGCACCCTGATCGGCAGCCTGCTCGACAACGCGATCCGCTACACGCCGGCCGGTGGCCGCGTCGATCTGAGCGTGCGCGCCGACGGCGGCCGGGTCGTGCTCGAGATCGCCGACAGCGGACCGGGCATTCCCCCGGCAGAGCGCGAGCGGGTGTTCGACCGCTTTTATCGCCGCAGCGGCCAGAGCCAGACCGGCAGCGGCCTCGGACTGGCCATCGTGCAGGCCATCGTCGAGCGCCACGGCGCTGCGATCGAACTGGGTGTCGCCGAGGCCGGGGGCCTGCTGGTACGCGTCGAATTCCCGCCGAGCAAAGCCTGAGCACGTCGTCGGCGGCTCAAGAAGCGCGCGCGAATGCCGTGATCGCACGGTATCGAAAACGACCGCGGGTCGATGCCTGCCACGATCGTGCAAAAGCGAATTCTCATCATCGACGACGTCTCCAGCATCCGCGCCTTCGTCAAGGCCGTGTTGAAGGAGGAACCGCTGCAGCTCAGCGAGGCCGGCGGCGGACAGCAGGCCTTGGAGCAACTGGCGGTCGCAACGGTCGATCTGATTCTGTGCGACGTCAATATGCACGGCATGGATGGACCCGAGTTCGTCGCGCGCCTGCGCCAGACGGGCGACCGCACGCCGGTGATCATGCTGACGGCGGAGGGCGACCGGGACGTCATCGGCAAGCTGATCGAGCTCGGCATTCAGGGCTACATCCTCAAGCCGTTCAAACCTGCGGTGTTGCTCGCGCGGGTGCGCGAGGTACTGTGCCCGGCAGCGCAGACGTCGGTCGGCGATGGGCCGACCGTCGAGCCCCGTTCCGATCCCGGCTACGGTTGAGCCGAAGGTATTCGACGGGATTTCGGGCCCGGCTACGAATTCTCTGGCGCGGCAACCGGGAGCCTGCGATCATCGTTGCTCCCGCGACGGAGCCGCCCATGCCTGCCCAACCCTTCCACCTCGCTTTTCCGGTCGACGACCTCGGCGCCGCGCGGCGCTTCTACGGGGGGTTGCTCGGCTGTCCGGAAGGGCGCAGCGACAGCCACTGGGTCGACTTCGACCTCTACGGCCATCAGATCGTCGCGCACCTCGCGCCGGGCGATGTGGGACGCCGCGCGACCAATCCGGTCGATGGCGACGAGGTGCCCGTGCCGCACTTCGGTGTGGTCCTGACGTTGGCGCAGTTCGACGCACTCGCCGCCCGCTTGCGGGCGGCAAACACCGAATTCGTGATCGAACCGCACGTCCGTTTCGCCGGGCAGGTCGGTGAGCAGGCGACGATGTTCCTGCTCGATCCATCGGGCAATGCGCTCGAGTTCAAGGCCTTCGCCGACATCGGGCGGCTGTTCGCGAAATAGCCGCACGCACCGCAAAGGGTTGGCGCGCCTCCGGCGCGGCACCCGCCTTCGGATCGATGCCCAGGCTCGTTTCCGACGAAACGCCGACAGGACCGCTCAGAATGATCGAACCGTCACTGCTGGACCGCGCCCACGCGCTCAGCACCAGCGACCACTTCCGGGCCGCGCTGGGTCGCGTGATGCCGCCACGGGTGCCGCATTCCGTCCTGCCGCGGTCACACGCGTCGATCCATCCTAAGGACCAGATGCTGCTGCACTCCCTCGCCCACCTGCGAGATCCGAATGCAGCCGTCAGCCAGTACTTCAACGTGGCGCTCCAGCAGTACGGGGTGGTCTGGCAGATTCTTCAACGCCTGTTTCCCGATCGACTCGACGAGCTCCGGGTGCTGGATTTCGCTTGCGGCTACGGACGCCTGCTGCGCTTCCTGACCCTCGGCCTGCGTCCCGGGCAGATTCTGGCGTCGGAGATCCAGGACGAGTGCCTCGCCTTCGTCGGCGAGCGGTTCGGCGTAGCGACGCTGTCGTCCTTTGCCGACCCCGGGCGTTTCTCACCCGATCGCCAGTTCGATGTCATCTGGGTCGCTTCGCTGTTTTCCCACCTGCCGGGCCATCTCTTCGAAGCCTGGCTGGCACGGCTCACGGCATGTCTGGCGCCGGACGGCGTGCTGTGCTTCAGCGTGCACGATCGTCGATTGCTCCCTGCCGGCCAGGCATTTCCCGAAGCCAGCGGAATTCTGTTCCAGCCGCATAGTGAGAACGCCGATCTCGAAACTGCCATCTACGGTACGACTTACGTCAGCGAGGCCTACGTGTCGGCTACGATCGCCCGGCTTTGCGGCGACGGCCATGGCTACGTCCGCCTCCCTCGCCTGCTGGCCCACGAGCAGGATGTCTATGTGCTGGCCGCGCGTGCGGGCAAGGATCTGGGTGGCCTGGACGGCTTTCGCTACGGCGGATGGGGATGGGTCGACGAGCGCCGCCTGTCGGGCGATGGCGAACTCTATCTGCGCGGCTGGGCGGCGTCGTTCGATCAGGCCCCGCTCGACGCAGTGGACGTCGCCGTCGACGGGCAGCGGATGCGGTGTCCGACGGGGCGTCCGCGGGAAGATGTGGCACGCTGGTTCGACGACCCGGCGATGGCGCTTTCGGGATGGGAGTTCCGGCACCGGATCGGTCGCGGCCGGGGTCCGGTGCGAGTCGAGGTGTCGGTGCCTCCGGAGCAGGACGTCGGCGCCCTGTTGCTGGCCGGCGAGATCGAGCGGCCCGCTGCCTTGCGCGCCGTGCCGGGCCTTTGGACGCGCCTGCGAGGGCTTCTGCGCTGACCGGGAAGCGCCACGGAGCGCGCGCAGCGATCCCGCGGCGGCGCTTGACACGGTGGGCGATTCTCCTGGATTCTCGGGCGGGCGACCCTTCCCACGTCAGGAGCCGAGACCATGTCGACCACCGAATTCGAGATCGAGGGGCTGCGCACCGACGAAGACCTGCGTGCCGTCATGAACGCCATCCAGGATCTGCCGTGCATTTCCCATTCCGAGGTGGACGTCGCCACCGGACGGGCCACGATCGAGCACACCGACATGCTCAGCGAGGGGGAAATCCGCGCCGCGGTCGAGGAGGCCGGATTCAATACCCGATGAGCGCCCCGCGCGTCCTCCCCGCAAGCTTCTGTTACAGGCCTTCGCCGCCGCCTTAAGTCTGGTTTAAGTCCACTTCTCCGATAGTCGATGCCACAGCGCGACGACGCGCGACCAACGAGATCGACAAAAGGAGAACAGCCATGCATTCCATTCGACTGCGACGCAGTGCGACGGCGCTCGCCGTCACGCTGGCCGTCGGCGGCAGCTATTATCTGGGCCGGAGCGCAATCGGCGACGCCCACGCGGCAGCGGCGAACGTGGCGCCGGTCGCGACCAGCGTCGCGGCGCTGCCCGACTTTCGCGCGATCGCCGAGCGTCTGGGCCCGGCCGTCGTGAATATTTCGGTCGAAGGCACGGTGCGTACCGCCGCGCGTTCCCATCTGCCCCAGCTTCCACCCGGTCTCGAACTGCCGGACTTCTTCAAGCGTTTCGGGCCGTCCCAGCCCCACGGCGCCGAGCGTACCGTCCGTGGGCAGGGCTCGGGCTTCATCGTCAGCGGCGATGGCGTGATCCTCACCAACGCCCACGTCGTGGACAACGCCACCTCGGTCACCGTACGCCTCACCGACCGGCGGGAATTCACCGCGCGCGTGATCGGCATCGACAAGCCCAGCGACGTCGCCGTGCTGCAGATCGACGCCGAGAACCTGCCTACGGTGCCGCTCGGCGACCCCGACAGCGCCCGCGTCGGCGACTGGGTGCTGGCGATCGGATCGCCGTTCGGCTTCGAAAACAGTGTCACGGCCGGCATTGTCTCGGCCAAGTCCCGGTCGCTGCCGGACGAAGGCTATGTGCCGTTCATTCAGACCGACGTTGCGATCAATCCGGGCAACTCCGGTGGGCCGTTGATCAACATGGCGGGCGAAGTGATCGGCATCAATTCGCAGATCTACTCCCGCTCGGGCGGCTATCAGGGCCTGTCCTTCGCGATACCGATCGACGTCGCGGCGGGAATCAAGAACCAGTTGGTGGCCGATGGCCGCGTCACCCGTGGCCGGATGGGCGTCGGCATCCAGGACGTGAACCAGGGACTGGCCGAATCCTTCGGCCTGGATTCCGCCCGCGGCGCGCTGGTGACCCAGGTCGAAAAGGACAGTCCGGCCGACCGTGCCGGCCTGCGCTCGGGCGATGTCATCCTCGAACTCGACGGCAGTCCGGTCGCGCGATCGGCCGAGCTGCCGCCCAAGGTCGCGGCCATGACGCCCGGCAGCGACGCCGTACTGACGGTGTGGCGAGACGGAAAGCGCATCCGGCTCGAGGTCGAGGTCGGGCGTCTCGAGAGCCCTGCGATCGCCGGAGCCACGCCGGGCGATGCCGACCAGGGTCGCCTGGGCCT
The DNA here is from genome assembly GCA_020445785.1 of Rhodocyclaceae bacterium. Lineage (GTDB taxonomy): Bacteria > Pseudomonadota > Gammaproteobacteria > Burkholderiales > Rhodocyclaceae > Cognatazoarcus. Next base: position 63,926 of record JAGRFZ010000013.1, on the reverse strand, counting down.
CGCGCTGCGACCGCTTACCGACGACGAACGACGTCGCAGCGGCGTCGAGGAAGGGCTGCTGGTGCTCGAGGTCGCCGGCCCGGCATCGCGGGCCGGCATCCGGCCCGGCGACGTGGTACTCGCGCTCAACGGCCGTGCGGTGGACGGCGTCGCTGCCCTGAAAAAACTGCTGGACGGGGCAGGCAAGCACGTGGCGCTGTTGGTCCAGCGCAATGACGCGCGGATTTTCGTTCCGGTGGAAATCGGATGAGCGGGCGACGGGCGGACGATGCCGCCCGTCCGCCCCGAGAGGAGGTGGACATGAAGAATATCTCGCAAACCACGATCCGGCAGTTTCTACGAACTGCGGCGGTCGCCCTGGCGCTCGGCAACGAGGCGGCCCAGGCGGGCACGATGGAAGTCATGCGGACAGCATCGACGCCGCCGGGCGGTGGAAATTCGTCACTGGCACTGGCGTCGGGCATCGATTCCGAGAGAGAATATCGGATTCCCCGGAGTCCACATGGCGTTTCGCGCGAGCGTCGATGACACGAACCGTACCGATGCCGGCTGCGGGCCACCGATTTTTTTTGTTTTGCCCCTTGTCCCGCGGACAAGTCACCCCCAGATTTCGTAACTTGATGCATGCCTGCCGTCCACGAGCGGCGGCGCGACCGGAGCCTTTGATGAATCGCCAGACCGACACCACGGTGCGCCAGATCCTGCGTACCGCCGCCTTTGCCATCGCCCTTCCGACGGCTGCCAGCTCGGCGGCGGCAACGGCGGGCAGGCAGGAGGCCACCGACGCGACGCCGCTGTTTCCACTGAAGCTCGCGCCCAAGATCGGCAGTACCGAAGAGGACGTGGCCGAGCCGATCAGCGTGCGCGTGCTCGATGCCGCAGGTCGCTGTGTGCTCAACGCACGTACCCACGGCAAGTGCACGGTCGGGCCGCTGCCGGCCGGCGAGTATCTGGTCCAGTTGCAGGCCGGCTCGTTCGCCGAGGAGCATGCCCTGCGCCTCGGCAGCGGACGTCGCGGCCTGCTGCGCTATCACCTGGGGGCCTGAGCAGTCTTGTCGTTGCCCACCGGCGCTCCGATCGGAGCGACATAGCGATTGTCGATGGCGCCGAACACGCTGGCGCCGTCGCGATCGAGCATCTCGATCCGAACCCGGTCGCCGGGACACATCAGCGGCGTACTTGCCGCGCCCGCTTCGATCGTTTCCATGAGGCGCCGCTCGAGCAGGCAGCAGCAACCGCTGCCGCCGTTTTCGACCAACGAGGAGGCCAGATCGGCCTGCGGTGCCGACACGGTGCCGGAGCCGATGATGGTGCCGGCGGCCAGACGTCGCGTGCGGGCGGCATGGGCGATCAGCCGGGCAAACGAAAAATGCATGGTCGGCCCGGCGTCGACGCGCCCGAACGGACGGCCGTTGAGATCCACCCGCATCTGAAGATGAACCCGGCATGCCTGCCAGGCCGGTCCCAGCTCGTCCGGCGTGGCCGCCACCGGCGCAAAGCTGCTGGCCGGCTTCGATTGGAAGAAGCCGAATCCGCGGGCCAGCTCGGCCGGGATCAGCGCGCGCAGCGAGACATCATTGACCAGGGTCAGCAGGCGAATCCGCGATGCGGCGCCGGCCTCGCCGGTCGCTGCGGGCACGTCGTCGAGGATGACTGCGAGTTCCGCCTCGAAATCCGCGCCCCAGGCCGGGTCCGCCGCGACCTCGGCGTGGCTGGGCAAGAGATCGTCGGAGCCACCCTGGTACATCAACGGCACCGTTTCCAGGTCGTCCGGCGGTGCCGCACCACGTGCCTGACGGGCGAGTCTGACGTGGCTCAGATAGGACGAGCCGTCGGCCCATTGGAATGCGCGGGGCAAGGGCGCGAGGCAGGCGCGCGGATCGAAAGGTTCGGCATGGCGGGCATGCGCATTTTCCAGGGCTGCGGCGACTTCGCGCAGCTGCGGCTCGCAGCGTGTCCAGTCGTCGAGGGCCGACTGCATCGTCGGCGCGATACCGTCGACGGTCTGGCATGTCGTGAGATCGCGGCTGACGACCGCGAGGCGGCCGTCACGACCTCCCCGGTCCAGGCTGCACAATTTCATGGGATGCCTCGATTCGGACGCGACCTCCGCATCGTCTCACGGGGCGGCCGCCGGCGCCATCAGGGCGCGCGAGCCCGACAGGCACCTAGAAGAGTTCGACGCTCTCGCCGCTGTTGTCGGCACTCGCGAGATACTCTTCGAGCGCCTGCTGAACCCCGACCCCGCGCATCACAGCCTGGAACATGTCGTGCTCTTCGGCGGTCGAGTAGCGCGAGCGGATCTTCTCCTGCAGCCCGACCCATTCGGACGGATTGAAGAGGCGGCTCTTGTCGGCGACCAGGCCGCCGAGCGCTTCGAGGCTGTGGCAGACATGGGCAAGCCGCTGCGCGAGCTTGTCGTAGAACTGGAACGCGACGATCGAGGAATGCACCATCTGCCCCGCTTCTTCGGCCTGGGCCGTGAGTTGGGCCTTGATCGGTCCGGTGGCCGGCGTGTCGGGCAGTTCCGCGGCGGTACAGCCGATCTTGCGCATGTTGCCGGCCAGTGTCGTGAAGCTGTTGGTCAGCACGTCCACCGAGCTGTTGCCCTCGCGCATTGCGGCTTCGATCTGCGCCGCGGCGAGTTGCAGCATCAATACGGTCTCGCGCACCTGGCTCCAGTCGAGGTCCGGTGCGGTGGCCCGTGTGCCCTGTTGCAGGTCGGTCTCAATCATGATCCTTGCTCTTGGGAATGGTTCGGCCCCTGTCTTTTCGGCAGTTCCGGGCAGGACTTGACCCGCGCTCGATCGCGCCGCTGCCGCCACCGGGCGGCCATGGCGCGACGGCGTCCGTTCCGCGAGCCGTTCGCCCGCGTCCCTCAGTGCGACGTCCCGCCGACGAAGACGGGTTCGATTTCGAGCATGACGCCGAAGCGGGCCTGGACGTCGCCTCGGATGGCTTCGGCCGTCCGCCGTACGTCGTCGCCACAGGCGCCGCCCCGATTGACGAGTACCAGCGCCTGCTTCTCGTACGCGCCGACCGGGCCGAGATTGCGACCTTTCCAGCCGCAGCGCTCGATCAACCAGCCGGCCGCGATCTTGCCCGCGCCATCGGCTTGGGGGAAGGCCGGCGCGTCCGGCCAGTGTTCGCGGAAGCGGGCGAAGGCGCCGGCGTCGAGCACCGGATTCTTGAAGAAGCTGCCGGCATTGCCCAGCGCGGCAGGATCGGGCAGCTTGCGACGGCGGATCGCGACGACCGCATCCGAGACCTGCCGCGGGTCCGGAGACGCGATTCCGAGGGCCTGCAGCTCGGCGGCGAGTTCACCGTAGCCGAGGCTGGGCCGCCAGGCGCGCGGCAACCGGAAGCGCACCGAGCCGATCAGCCAACGGCCGCGTTCGAAACCTTTGAAAATGCTGTCGCGGTAGCCGAAACCGCAGGCATCGCGGTCGAATCGCCGACGTTCGCCGGTGCGAAGGTCGAGCGCCTCGAGCGAATCGAAGCGCTCCGCCATCTCTAGCCCGTAGGCGCCGATGTTCTGGATCGGCGCGGCGCCGACCGTTCCCGGGATCAGCGACAGGTTTTCGAGACCCGGCCACCCCTGCTCGACCGTCCAGCGGACGAAACCGTGCCAATCTTCGCCGCCACCCGCTTCCACCAGCCAGCCCCTGGTGTCCTCCGCGACCAGCCGGCGGCCGCCGATCGCGACCCGCAGCACCAGCGTATCGATGTCGCCCTCGAAAATGGTGTTGCTGCCGCCGCCGAGAATCACGCCGCCGTCGGCCAGTGCACCGGCGTCCAGCAGAGCGCGGGCCTCTGCCAGGGCTTCGATCCGAGCAAGGCGGTGCGCCCGTGCCGGCAGGCCGAAGGTATTGAGCGGGCCGAGGGCAACGTCGGTGTCGATCTTGGGCGGGTCGGCCATGGCGGGCGGCGGGAAGTGCGTCAGTGGGAGGCGAACGAGTCGCTGCGCGCGATCGGCTCGATCGGAAAGGCGCGATCGTACGCCAGGTTGAAGACGAAAGCGTAGGCGACATAGGCCAGGGCCAGGCCGATGTCCGTGATCAGTGCCGTCTGCCAGTCCATTCCGGTCCAGGCCATGACCACCGGCAGCGACAGCAGCAACAGTCCGAACTCGAAGCCGACCGCCTGGGCGCAGCGCAGCGGGAGTGGGCGTCGGTCCGCGGCGCGACCGGTGATGCGGCCCTCGACGAGATCGAAGCCGGTGTTGTAGAGGCCGTTCCATACGGCGGCGATCGCTGCGACGGTCGCCAGCAGACCGAACGACTCGCCCGGTCCGACGCCGGACAGCCACATGAACGGTGGTGTGATCAGCAGCAGGCCTCCCAGCTCGAAGAGCAGGATCTGGCGGATCCGGTCGGAAAGCGATCGCAGCGATGGCGAGTGCGGCACGGCAGGTTCTCGACCCAGGTCCGCCGAACATACCCGAGCCCGGGCCGTATACCCAAGTGCGGTACCCGCGACGGTCGGTCAGCTGCGCAGCTCGGGCAGACCTTCTTCTTCCGGTACGAAGCGCAGCGCGACGCCGTTGTTGCAGTAGCGCTTGCCGGTCGGCCGGGGGCCGTCGTCGAAGACATGGCCCTGGTGGCCGCCGCAGCGGTCGCAATGGTATTCGGTGCGGGGCACGATCAGCTTCCAGTCGGTCTTGGTGCCGATCGCATCCGGCAGCGGCCGGAAGAAGCTGGGCCAGCCGGTGCCGCTTTCGTATTTGGTCTCGCTGCTGAACAGCGGCTGGAAGCAGGCGGCGCAGACATAGGTGCCCTTGCGCTTCTCGTGATTCAGGGGACTGCTGCCGGGCCGTTCCGTGGCCTCCTCGAACAGAACCGCGTAGGCTGCGTCGGACAGCAAGGCCGCCCACTCCTGCTTGGACTTGTCCAGTTGCATGCTGCCACCTCCTTTCGCGGCGAGCGCCGGGAAGGTGTGCCCGGCCGCGAGCGCAAGCAGGCCTCCGAGCATGTCACGTCTTTTCATCGTCAGATCTCCATCGAGCCGGGGCCGTGGCGGCCGCGTCACACCATCTGACCGGTGCAGGCAGCCGGGGCTTACATGGGCCGCACGTCCCCACGCATGGGTTGGAGCGCAACCGCGACGACGGGTTCATGCGCCGCGCGACACCAGCGGTCGCAACGCGATCAGGCCGAGCAACGGTCCGGGCAGCAGCAACCAGGCCACGCGACTGCCCCAGGTTTCGACCAAGTGGGTGCCGATGGCGATCGAGATCATCGTGATGGCGAAGCCCAGGGCGTTCTGCAGAGCGAGCGCGCTGCCGACGATCTCGGGTGGGCAGGCCCGCGCCGAGAGGGCCGAGAAATGGGGCGAATCGGCGACCGCTGAGGCACCCCAGAGCAGCAGCAGCCCGAACACGGCGGCGGGCTGCCATGCTCCGGCCAGCGGGAACAGCGCGCAGCACGCCGTGGATGTCGCCAGCGCCAGGGCGGCCACCCGCGCGCTGCCGATGCTGGCAGACAGACGTCCACCGGCGACGCAGCACGCGGCACCGACCGCCATGACGGCGAAGGCGACCGCCGAAGCGCCGCCGAAATGCCCGTCGACGCCCTCGATCCGGGCCAGCACCGGGACCAGCGTCCACATCGCATACAGTTCCCACTGGTGGCCGAAATAGCCCAGCGCGGAGGCCCGGAAATCGGGTTGCGAGAAGGCGATCAGGACCCGTCCGAGCCGCATCGGCGGCGCATTCGCGCGACGCCTGAGATGGGGCCCGTCGCCCAGCATCAGGATCATGGCGGCCGCCACCAGCGCCAGCATCGAAGCCACCAGGATCGGCGCCTGCCACGGCCAACTGGCGCCGGCCCAGCGCACGCCGTGGGGTAGGGCAGTACCCAGCACGAGCATGCCGACCAGCAGCGCCAGCGCTTCGCCGGCGCGTTCCGGTACCCAGCCGACGACCAGCTTCATGCCCAACGGATAGACGCCGGCGAGACAGAACCCGACCGCGAAGCGCAGCGGCAGTGCCGCCTCGATGCCGCCCGCAAAGAGCGCGAAGGCGGCATTGAAGGCGCTGCCGAGCAGCGCACACAGGGCAAAGATGCGGCTTGCCGCGAAGCGGTCGGCGAGTCCGGTCAGGGCGAATACCAGCGTGCCGCAGATGAAGCCGAATTGCACCGCGTTGGTCAGCCAGCCGAGTTCGACGGTGCCGATCCGCCACTGCTCGGCGAGGGCGTCGGCAACCCCGTTGGCGGAGAACCACAGGGCGGTTCCGAACAATTCGCTGACGACGATGACGGCGACGGGAGGCAGGCGCATCGGCGCAGTATCCGCGGCCGTCGGCCGTGCTTACAAGTGGACGCACCATGTGGCGGCGCAGCACGGCATAGTGGTCGGCTGCCGAAACCGAGAGTCCGATGACCGCCGATCCGATCGCCGACCGACGCTGGCACGCGATGCTGTGCTTGCATCTCGGCCTGGCCCTCGCACTCGGGGCCTGGCTGCTCTGGAAAACGCGGCCGGTGGCTCTGCCCGAGGCGCCGGGCGCGCGCATCCAGTGCCTGTCGTACAGCCCGTTTCGCGGACCGGATCGATCACCCTTGGTGGCCGGGGCGCCGGTCGAGGTCGAACGGATTCGACACGACCTGGCCGCAATTGCCGCGGTCTCCGGCTGTGTCCGCATCTACGCGGTGGACCTGGGCCTCGATGCGGTGCCCGCAGTGGCCGAGGAACTCGGCATGGCCGTGATCGTCGGCGCCTGGATCGGCCGCGATGGGGCGGCCAACCGGCGCCAGGTCGAGGCTGCGGTCGCGCTTGCCCGGGCGCATCCGCGCAGCGTCCGCGCCCTGATGATCGGCAATGAAGTGCTGCTGCGGCGGGAGCAGACCGCCGGGCAGTTGGCGGCGATGCTGGACGAGGTCCGCCGCCAGGTGTCGGTTCCGGTGAGTTATGCCGACGTCTGGGAGTTCTGGCTGCGTCACCCCGAGCTGGCTGCCGCGGTGGACTTCGTGACGGTGCATATCCTGCCGTTCTGGGAGGATCATCCGGTGGCCGCGGAGCATGCCGTGGCCCATGTCGTGGCAGTACATCGTCGGGTGGCGGCCGTCTTCGACAAACCTGTGCTTATCGGAGAGAGCGGGTGGCCTTCGGCCGGCCGGCAACGTGGTCCGGCCGTACCGGGCAGGATCGAGCAGGCGCGCTTCGTACGGGAGTTTCTCGCGGCCGCGGCGCGCGAAGAGTGGCGCTACAACCTGATCGAAGCCTTCGACCAGCCGTGGAAGCGCCGACTCGAGGGGACCGTCGGCGGCTTCTGGGGCATCTTCGATGGTGCCGATCGCCTGCACTTTCCGCTGACCGGGGCGGTGGCACCGCGTCCAGCCGTCGGCGCCGCGCCAGCGACCGCGCTCGCGGCGGCGCTGCTCATCGGCCTCCTGGCTGCGAGCATCGGTCGTTCGTCGCTGCAGGTCGCGGCCTTCGCGGCGACCGGCCTGTGGTCGGGCATGGCCGGCGCGATGCTGCTGGAACACGCGTGGCTGGCATGGCGAGACGCCACCGAATGGTGGGTTCTCGGCGCGGTTTCGGCGCTCGGGCCGTGTTGGCTGGGTCTGCGTGTTCTGGTGCCGCGACTCGTCGGCGACGCGCGCCGGCTGTGCGGATGGCTGCACCTGGCGATCATCTTCTGTGCCGCCCTCGCCGCGCTGTGGCTTGCGGTCGATCCACGCTATCGGGACTTTCCGTTGTGGATGTATGCCGGCGTGGCGCCGGCCTTGCTGCTGATCGGCGAAGCGACCGGTCCAAGGCAGCGCGAGGCGATCAGGATCTGTGCGATCGTGGTGGCGCTCGCCGGCCTCGCGCGCTTGTTGCCGGAACCGGACAACCGCGAGGCCGTCGCCTGGTCATTGCTGTGCCTGGTGCTGGCGGCGGGCGGATGGTTTGCGGGCCAGCAGCAGCAGCGCCAGTAGCGCCGCGGCGGAAGCCGGCTCGACGTTGTAGAGCACCATGCCGGCGATGCCGAGAATCCAGGCCGACCAGGCAGCCGGCCGCCAGTGAGCGACCAGGCCGATGCCCGCGGCGAACACCGCGGTCCAGCCCAGATGGCCGCCGACGAAACTGTGGACGACGGCTTCGCGGGCAACGATTGCGGTGTCGCAGGCGGCGTCTGCGAGGCCGCTGCAGGCCACCAGCAGGCTCTCGTTCTCCACCAGCCCGAGTCGTGCGGCCAGCGCCAGGATGAATACCAGTGCGGCCACCAGCATGATCCAGAGCATGTTCCTGGCATCGGCGTTCATGCGCCCTCCTTGCCCTATTGTGCGGCGCAAAAATTGTTACCAATTCGGCGCCGCCGGGGTCTGTCGCCCCACTTAGAATCGAATCCGACATCGACACGTAACGCTGCTCGCCGACGGCCGGATTCGTCGCGCCCCCTCGCACGGCGCGTTGAACATCCCCATTCTCCAGCGTGCCGGCATGCAGCGCAAGCGTGATCGGCAGTCCGACACGAGGGAGCCATGAAGATAGCCATGCACTGGACCTGGCGGTTGCTGACCGCATTGCTGGTAGCCGGCCTGGTCGCGTACCTGCAGTACCTGATCTGGGGGTGGAGCAACCGGGGGGTGGCCTTCGGCGACGCCGCCGGCGATATCGGCGGCTATGCTTACAGCCCCTTCCAGCGTGACCAATGGCCCTCGCGGGGGGAATTTCCGAGCCTCGAGCAGATCAGCACGGATCTGCTGCTGCTTTCGCGCAGCACCACCCGTATCCGGACCTACGGTGCGCTCGACAATCCGGCGATCGTTCCGCTCGCCGAACTGCACGATCTGAAGGTCACCGCCGGCGCGTGGCTGTCGGGTGACCATGCCAACAACGTGCGCGAACTCGGTGCAGCCATCGCTTCGGCGCGCGACTATCGACACGTGGACCGGCTGATCGTCGGCAACGAGGTGCTGCTGCGCAACGACCTCAGCGTTGCGCAGCTGAGTGTGTATCTCGATGTGGCCCGCAAGCAGCTCGCCGGCACCTCGAAAGCGGTATCGACGGCGGAGCCGTGGCATGTCTGGCTGAAGTATCCGGAGCTGGCCGAGCACGTCGATTTCATCACCGTCCATCTGTTGCCCTTCCACGAAGGCGTGCCGGCCGAGCAGGCCGTCGCCTATGCCATGCAGCGCTACGACGAACTGGCCCGGGCCTTTCCCGGCAAGCCGCTGGTCATCGGTGAGATCGGCTGGCCGAGCCGTGGTCCCGAGATCCAGCAGGCCGAGGCCAGCGTCGCGGCGGAGGCGCGCTTCATTCGCGAGTTCCTGCCGCTGGCGCGCGCGCGCGGACTCGATTACTACCTGATGGAAGCCTTCGATCAGCCCTGGAAGGTCGAGCTCGAAGGGTGGGCCGGTCCGTACTGGGGTCTGTTCAAGGCCGACCGCACCGCCAAGTTCCCGCTCGACGGACTGATTCTGAACGACATCCGCTGGCACGAGAAGGCGCTCACCGCGGCCAAGATCGCCTTCGTGCCGATGTTCCTCGTGGCCCTGCTGCTGCGGGGCTGGGGCGCACGCGGACGCCTTTGGCTGGCCGCCCTGATCCAGGCCTGTGTCTCCGTCTTCGTGGTCAGCATCAATGTGCCCCAGGACTATTATCTGACCGACAACGACCAGATCGGCCTGGCATTGCTGATCTGCGCCGCCGGCCTGACCGCGGCGGTGTTGCTGGCCCACGGCTTCGAGTTCGGGGAGTTGATGTTCAAGGGACGCTGGCGCCGGAGATTCGGCCCACGTCCGCCGCTGCCGGCCGATCGCGAACCGTTCGTCTCGATTCACCTGGCGTGCTGCAATGAGCCGCCGGAGATGGTGATCGCGACGATCGACAGCCTGGCCCGTCTGGACTACCGCAACTTCGAGGTGCTGGTGGTGGATAACAACACTACCGATCCCGCCTTGTGGTTGCCGGTGGAGGCGCATGTCGCGACCCTGGGCAGCCGCTTCCGCTTCTTCCACCTGCCCAAGTGGCCGGGATTCAAGGCGGGTGCGCTGAACTTTGCGCTCGGCCAGACCGACGCCCGGGCCGAGGTGGTCGGCGTCGTCGACGCCGACTACGTGGTCGAACCCGACTGGCTCTCGGCGCTGGTACCGCATTTCCTCGATTCACCGGAGGTTGCCGTGGTACAGGCGCCCCAGGCCCATCGGGACTGGGCTGGCCAGGCCTTCCGGCGGATGTGCAATTGGGAGTTCGACGGCTTCTTCCGCATCGGTATGCATCATCGCAACGAGCGCAATGCCTTGATTCAGCACGGCACCATGACTCTGGTCCGGCGCAGCCAGCTCGAGCGCCATGGCGCCTGGTCGGAGTGGTGCATCTGCGAGGATACCGAATTGGGCCTGCGCCTGATCGAGCAAGGGCTCGATACCCGCTATGTCGATCACGTTCTCGGACGTGGCCTGACCCCGTCCGATTTCGCGGCGATCAAGTCGCAGCGCTTCCGCTGGGCCTTCGGCGCGATGCAGATCCTCAAGCGCCACCTGCCCGCCTTGCTCGGCCGCGGCCGCATGACCCTTGCCCAGCGCTACCATTTCCTGACCGGTTGGTTCCAGTGGCTCGGTGAAGCATTGCAGCTCGTCTTCGTCTTCGCCAGCCTGGCCTGGACCCTGGGCATCCTCGCGAAGCCGGCAGCCTTCGGTCTGCCGGTGGTTACCCTGGCCTTGCCGGTGCTCGGCTTCATGGTCTTCAAGGCCGCCCTCGGGCCCATTCTGTATCGCCGCACGATGGCCTGTCCGTGGGTCGACATCCTCGGTGCGTCGCTGCTCTCGGTCGGCCTTTCCCATGCCATCGCGCGCGGCATCTTTGCCGGCATGTTCAAGCGCCGGGGCGAATTCGTGCGTACCCCCAAGAGCTGGAAGGCCAAGGGTCGCCTGGCCTTCTTCTCCCCCATCCGGGAGGAAATCGGGCTGCTCGTCGCGCTGCTGCTGGCTGCCGCAGCGCTATTCTGGACGCAGGATGTCCAGGCCATGGAGTCGCGCATCTGGATCGGCATCCTGCTGATGCAGACAATGCCCTACGTCGGTGCGGTGTTGTGTCAGTTCGCAGCCTATCTGCCCGATCGCCACGACGGCGTGTCGGTTCCGTCGGTGGCGCCGCCGGCCGTGGCGCTACGGCCGGCGATGAACTGATGCGAGGGCCGTGCGGGTGCAGGAGCTGACATCCGACCGTAGGAACGAAGGCCTGATCGTTGCGACGCGGCCGGTCGCCGCGCCGATCCTGTCGATCGGCGATGCCGACCTTCGCCGCCTGGCCCGCCCGGCGGCGGTGGTCTTGGCATTGGGCCTGCTGGTCTATCTGGCGGGTACCTGGAGTGGTTACGGTGTTGCCGCGGACGAGCCCGAACGCCAACGCTACGGCCGCTTGCTGCTCGATTTCCTGCGCTCCGGCTTCAGCGACACCGGGTTGCTGCTGCAGGCCGCGCAAATCACCGGTGGCGGACTCTTCGACCTGCTGGCGGCAACGCTGGAAGCGCTCTGGCACGGTCCGGTGTGGGATCTGCGCCACCTCCTGAGCGGCGTCTGGGGGCTGGCCGGGATGCTCGCGGTGTGGCGGTTGGCAAAGCTGCTCGGCGGTGAAACCGCAGCGCTGCTGGCGGTCGTGATCCTGGCGCTGACCGGCGCGTGGACGGGCGCCTTATTCACCCACACCCGCGAAATTCCCCTGGCCGCGAGCATGAGTTGGGCCCTGTATTTCCTGACCCGGCTGGTCGCCGGCTGGCCTCGTCTCGACCCATTGCACGCGTTCGGTTTCGGCGCCAGCGCCGGCGCTGCGCTGGCAATCGGTAACGGTGCCTGGTCGATGCCGGTCTGCCTGGTGCTGTCCCTGCTGGTCACTTCGCGGCGCGCCCGATCGGTGGCTGCGCCCGGGCAGCGTCGCGTGCTGCGGGTCCTGGCGCCCGGCCTGGTTGCCGGCCTGGTGCTGGTGGCGCTGGGTCGCCCGGTGCTGTGGCCGGGTCTCGCCGCCGCCGAAGTCAGCGCCGTCGTCCCGACCCTGGTGGATGGCAGGCTGTTGTTGAGCAGCGAAGTACCGCGCAGCTACTTGCACGATTATCTGGTGGTCAAGCTGCCGGAGCTGATGTTGATCGGTCTCGCCCTGGCCCTCGGTGGTCGGCCGTGGCGCACGGATGACCCGGCTGCGGCAGCCCGTGAGCGCCCGATGGTGGCACCGCACGGCGGGCAGCCCGTACACCTGCCACTGGCCCTCGCCATTACCCTGCCGATGGCCTACGCCTGGTTGCTGCGGCCGGCGCTGGCCGACGGCCTGCGCCAGTTTCTGTTCCTGCTGCCCCCGCTGGCGGTCGCGGCAGCGCTGGGTTGGCGGCTGTTCTGGCAGGCCTTGCGTGGCAATGCGGTGGCGGCGTGGTCCGTCGCCGCCGTTGCCGGCCTCCTGGTGGCGATCCACATGGCTACGCTGATGCACCTGCAGCCGTACGGCCATGTCTTCTACAACAGCCTCGCCGGCGGTCTGCGGGGCGCTGCCCAAGGCTGGGTGCTCGACTACAACGCGAGTTCCCTGCGGGAAAACGTGGCCTATCTCGAGCAGCATTACGGTTTCGAAGCCGACGGTGCGCGGGTGGCGGTGCTGGTGTGCGGTGACCCGGATCTGGTGCGGGCGTGGTTGCCGTCCCCCCTCGAAGCGACTCGAGACGCCAGCCGTGCCGATTTTCTGATCGCGGCCGGCCGTCCCGGCTGCCGCGAGCGGGGCGCCGGCGAGGTGATCCATGCCGTGAGCCGGCGCGGCGTGGTGCTCGGGCAAGTGGTGGCTCTGCATGCCGCGCGGCCGCCCGCCGCCACGCCGAATGCCTACTCCACGACCCGGGCCGGGCGAGCGTCGCCGTGATATTCGAGCCGGCGGTGCATCTCGCTGCTGGCCTCGACCCTGCCCTGGTCGTCGACGCGCAGTACGTGGGCAATGTCGTACCGTGCGGACAAGCGCGGCCAATCTTCGTTGGCGATGAACAGCGGCTTGCTGGCGGCGTCGGACAGGGTGCCCGCACCGGGTCGCTTGGTGACCAGTACGGTCAGTGAGCGCGTGCCGCGGGCAGGATGGCCATTGCGCGGGTCCAGCAGGTGGCTGTAGCGCACCCCATCGACTTCGAAGTAGCGCTGGTAGTCACCGGAGGTGCCGACCGCCTCGCCGTCGTAGAGCGGCAACGAGGCCAGCACGCCGGCGTCGCGCGGATCCTGAATGCCGATGCGCCACGGCCGATCGCCCTTGGCGCCGAGGGCCAGGACATTGCCGCCGATGTTCACCAGCGCATTCTCGATGCCCCGCTCCCGCAGGATGCGGGCCGCGCGGTCGAGCGCGTAGCCCTTGGCGTATCCGCCCAGATCGAGGCGGACGAATCGGTTGCTGCTGCTGACGGCATGACCATTGATGGTCAGGTCGAGTACCCGCGGCTCATGGGCGACGAGCGCGCGCACCGCACTTTCCGCGGGCAGTTTCGGCCGGAAGGTGTCGGAATGGAAGCCCCATAGCGCGATGAGGCGGCCGATGGCCGGTTCGAACAGGCCGTCGCCGAGGGCCGAGAGGCGTTTGGCATCGGCCAGCATGGTCGCCAACTCCGCCGAAACCTGATGGTGGCGCGCCGCCTCGAGGGCATCGTTGAGGGCGGTCAGCTCCGACGGCTCCCACGCGTGGAAGGCGCGGTGCAGCCGGTCGAACTCGCGCAGCACCTCGGCCAGCGCATCGTTCGCCAGGGTCGGATCGTTGCCATAGACGACGACCTCGACGCGGGTGCCGAAGACGTAGGATTCCTGCCGGAACAGTTCGTCGCGGGCGCAGCCGATGAGCACGACGCTGGTCAGCACGAGAAGGATCGCGCGCAGCAGGAGGAGCACGGCACGTCGCTTCGGGCGCATCGAAGCCGCGGGTCCGGCCGCAGCTCCAGCGGCGGTCGTCGTCCGCCCGCTCAGTCGGTTTCCTCGCTCGCGTCGGCTCGTAACTCCGGCGGCAGGCGGTTCACGATCCAGCCGATCACCAGCGGGATGAGGACGAGATCGTCGACGACGCCGATGACCGGCAGCGTCTCGGGAATGAGGTCCACCGGCGAGATCAGGTAGATCAGCAGGCCGGCCACCGCAGGCAGCAGCCAGGCCGGACGTCGCGGGTGGCGCAGCGCGAACAGCAGTATGCGTACGTCCTTGCGGACCAGGCGAAACAGCGCGAACAGTTTTTGCATGGGCAGGGTTCTCCGGACTGACCCTTCGACAACGAACCTCACCGATCGTGCTTGGTCGGTCACGATGCCTGCGAAAGCCGCCCGGCGGCGCAACCCGATTCCAGCTTCGGCGCGCGCTGGTCAAGGCTGCGGAAAGGCGCCGGGGAGCGGGTACTTGCGTGCAAAGCGGTGGTAGTCGCGGTCCATCGTGGCGTCCTGGCGGATGTCGGGGTGATCCCGGTACATGTGATGGATCAGTGCAATGCCGTCTTCGCTGGCCAGCAACTGGCGCGCGAGGGCGACCGAATCGTCGTCGCCGAGACCGGTCGCGCGGCCCACGATGCGGACCGTCTCCGGGTCGAGATCGATGAAGTCGAGGAGGTCGGTGATCGAGAGCATGGGCTTCCCCCGGTGTCTATTGCAATGCAGCAATTGTCGCACGACTCGCCGCCAGCGACCATCCCGATCGGCGCCCCGTTCAATCCCAGCGGGATTCGTCCTCACGCCGGGTGAATTCGCACTGGCGTCCGTCCGCGAGCAATTCGCGGATTCGCCAAGGGCGTCCCTCGGCGTCGAGCTCGACCAATCCGATGCCGCTGCCGTTGAGCAGCCTGCGGCCATGGGGCGTGCCTTCGGGCTTGCGCGGAATGACGCGGGTGCGGCGGCGGCGGGTCAGCAGGTTGAACGGCGATCGCGGTGAAAACAGCCAGCGATTGGCGCGGTCGAGCACGTCGAGCAGCTTCGGCGGAAACTCGTTGCGGACACCACTGCTGCAGATCTGCCAGATGTCCGGCCCGAGCGCGCGGCCCCGCAATTCGACGTCATAGACGAAGGAGTAATGCACGTCACCCGAGAGCACGACGAAAACCTGCGGCGTCCGCGGATGGCGGAAGATGTTGAGCATGGTCCTTGCGCCGCCCGCATGGGCCATCCAGTTTTCCGCGTCGACCAGCAGCGGGCGCCCCAACCAGGTGAATACGCGCTGGATGACCTCGATCAGCTTGACCCCGAAGATCGGTGCGGCGGAGACCATCAGGACCGCGTGATGATCCTTCAGGGTCTGCTGCAGGTCGGTCAGTGACTCCCAGTCCATCAGGCCCGACGGCCGGCGCGCCGACAGTTCCGAGCGCCAGCGATGGGTGCGCGTGTCGAGCACCAGCAGGGGGGGCGTGGTGGGCCAGGAGAAGTGCCACTCGCCAAAGCGCAGGAGCTCGTCGATGAATTCGTCGTGCCGAGGGCCGCCCGGCGACGACAGGCACGTGCCGGCGCGTGCCAACAATTCCTCGTCGAAGGCCTCCGGCCGGTTTCCCCAGGCCTGATTGACCAGGTAGGCGACGATGGCGTTGCCGACGACGCGCCGCGAGAACGGATGACCGTAGGCCACCTCCTCCCACTCGCGGCTGAGGTTCCAGTCGTCGGTGACGTCGTGATCGTCGAAGATCATCGCCACCGGCAGGTGTGCCATGAGTCGGCGCACGCGGCCCAGATCCGCGACGAAGTCGTCGAGCGTGGATGCTTCGCCCAGATAGCGCTCGCGGTCCTCCGGCGCCAGGGTGCGAGGGGGCTCGGGCGTGCTCACCGGCCATGCCGCCGGTGACCAGACCAGCAGGTACATCGCCAGCATCTCGGCGAGGGTGATCAGGTGGTTGTGGGCATTGTCGGAGGTGAATACCGGCTTCTCGACGCCGCCGAAGAGAATCTCGAGTACCGCCAGGTTGCGTCTGCGCCGCGGCAGCAGGCGCTCGCGATGGTAGTAGCAGCAGGGGTGCGCATACAGCGAGCGGGCATCTTCCACTTCAGCGGTCCTGCTGCCCGCGAGGGCCTCGTTGGGCAACTGCAGCCGCCCGAGCAGATCGTGAATGGCGCCCAGCATCGGTCCGGCGACATCGTCCACATAGACCTGGTCGCCGGTCAGCAGCAACAGCGCCGGCCAGCGCGGAGCGGCCTCGGCGTCCGCGTCGCCTTCTGTGGCGGTCGGCGCCAGGCAACGCTCGAGCAGGCGGTCGGCTTCGGCAAGACCGTCGCCGCCGGCATGATGGGGCTTGCGGCACGAGCCGTGCAGCAGGGCGTCGATGCGCGCCTGGCGAACGAAGCCCGGACCGTCTTTGCCCGGGTAGCACAGATCCGGCGCCCAGTCGCGCCATCCTTGCCAGCGGGGCGGCGCCTCGGCGAGCGGCGCGAGTTCCAGCTCGTAGTCGATCCAGCGACCCTCGGGCAGGTCCTGATCGAGTGCCAGATCCAGCAGGTAGTAGTGCAGGTTCGATCCGGCGGAGAGATGCCGCAGGGCGCCGCCTGCAGTGGCAGCGTCGTGGGCGAGAAGGGTCCGACCGGCGTCGCCGAGGCGAATCCGCAGGCGAATCTCGCACGAACTGGCCAGCCACATCACCAAGCGTCGCGCCTCGAGCCTGCGCAACTGCGGACCCGCCAGGACGAGGGGCAGTTCAGTCATCGGCGATCGCGTCACCTCGCCAGGCGCCGGAATCGCTCAGCGGGTCAGCCCGGTATCTTCCGCGACGCCCAGCATGACGTTCATGCATTGGATGGCGGCGCCGGAAGCGCCCTTGCCAAGGTTGTCGAAGCGGGCCGCAAGCAGGATCTGGTCGTCGTGCCCGAACACGAAGATCTCGGCGCGATTGGTGTCGTTGCACGCGGTGGCAGGCAGGAAGCCATTGTCGAGCGTCGCGGTGGTGTCGCGCGGCATCACGCGCACGAAGATCTGGTCCTTGTAGTGCTCGGCAAGGAAGCGGTGGAGTTCATCCGGACCCGACGTGCGCGGCAGCAGTCGGGGCAACAGCGGCACCGCGACCACCATCCCTTGGGCGAAATTGCCGACGATCGGCGTGAACAGCGGCGGCGCGGCGAGGCCGCTCACGGTCTGCATCTCGGGCAGGTGCTTGTGGCCGAGGCCGAGGGCGTAGAAGCGGGGACTGGTCATCGACGGAGGCAGCGTGGCGGGCTCTTCGTAGCTGGCGATCATCTCGTTGCCCCCGCCGCTGTAACCGGTGATGGAATAGGTCGTCGCCGGATAGTCCGGCGGAACCAGACCGGCAGCGACCAGCGGCTGCATGAGCATGATGAAGCCGCTCGCGTGGCAGCCCGGCACCGCAACCCGGCGTGCGCTGCGGACGCGTTCGTGGTGTGCCGGCGAGAGCTCGGGCAAGCCGTAGACCCAGTCCGGGTGCGTTCGGTGGGCGGTGCTGGCGTCGAGGAAGCGGGTATGGCCGTTGTCGGCGGCGAGCAGCGCCACCGACTCGCGGGAGGCTGCGTCCGGCAGGCACAGGAAGACGATGTCGGCGCGATTGATGACCTCGGCCTTGGCGGCGGGATTCTTGCGTTCCGCCTCGGCGATGCCGAGGATCTCGATGTCGTCGCGTCGCGCCAGTCGTTCGTCGATCTTGAGTCCGGTGGTGCCGTGACGGCCGTCGATGAAAATCTTGTGGCTCATGGCCTGCTCCAGGCGAGTGCGTCAGGCCGATATTCTAGCCCGCCTGGGGCGGCGACTCAGCGCAACGCGGCCTTTTGACGGGAGCGGGCGATCGCTTCGCCGACGTGGCGGTCGGCCCCGGCAATGTGGCCGATCAGCCAGCGCTGCAGAAAGGTGGCGATGTCGTGCGGCACGATGTGGCCGTGATCGAGATCGGTCATCATGTGCCCCACCTGGCGTGCGAGGCGCTGGTGTTCCTCGCGGTGTTCGGCGGCGAATTCGTAGCCATGGCGTTCCATCAACGCCTCTTCGCGGGCGAAGTGCCATTCGGTGTAACCAGCCAGTTCCTTCAGCACCGCCATGGCTTCGCCACGATCGCCGGCGTCGCTGGCGTCCTGCGTGCGGATCAGCAGTTCGAACAAGATGCGGTGATCCTTGTCCATCTCGTCGATGCCCACTTCGAGGGCCGGATTCCATTCCATGATCAGCATGTTCGTGTCTTCCTGCTCAGTTTCGGTCGCCCCGCGGGGCCCGCGGCAAAGCGCGGCGCGCGGCTTCGAGGCGCTCCAGGGCGTCGCTGGCGGGCGTCGGCGCCGTCGCCAGTAGCCGGGCGGCCTCGCGCGCCGCGATCAGTCGCTGGCGTTCGCTGTCGATCCAGCGCTCGGTCAGGCCCAGCAGTCGATGGCGGGGAGGTGCTGCAGCGCAGGGCTCGTCCGGGCGCAGGTCGCGCTCGCGAACCCGCGCGAGGCGCTTCCGGAATGCGGCCAGGACCTTGCGCACGTGGCGTCCCCAGATTGCATCGGCCAGCATCAGCGCGGCCGTATTGGCGAGCGCACAGACCACGATGGTCTGGCCGAGGGCGGTCGCCAGGCGGGGCAGGAGCGGCGAACGCTCGGCGGCGTGGATCACGTAAAGGGATTCGTCGATGATCTCGCCGAAGGCGTGGTAGAGGTAGGCGCATGCAAGTACCAGCAATCCCGCTTCGAGCACGACGAGCGCGAGGGCCAGCCGTCCTTGAAGCTGGGCGTCGACGAACACCTGGCGGCGTCGGTGGGTCTGGGGCGTCATCGTACTCATAGGTCGTGGCACTCCAGACAGAGGCCGCCGCCGCGCGAGGTGCGTCGGACCGCGCCATGGCGCCCGCTGTAGCCGCTGTGGCAGGAGATGCAGCTGACCAGCCCGCCGGGCAACTCGATCGCACGGTCGAGGGCGGTGCGATCGCGGAAACCGCCGAAGACACTGGCCTTGGCGTATTCGACGCCGACCGGGTGATTGACGCCACTGCCGCTGTGGCGGCTGTTGGCGCTGCTCGTGACTTCGACCGTGCCGTCGCCGCGTTCGCCGTGGCAGTCCATGCATTGCGCGGTGTAGGGGTCGAGCAGTGCGGACCCGCCGTCGAGGCCGATCGTTTCGAGGTGGCCCGAGACCGCCAGCGACCGGCCGCCGTCGGCCATCTGTTGGAAGAAGGTCGCGTCATGACAGGCGAGGCAGAACTCGCGTCGGCGCTTGTCGCCGCGGAGCTGGCCGTGTCGCTGGGCGTGGATGTCGTGGCAGGAGCTGCAGGTGAGTTCGCCCTTCCAGTCGAGCGGGTAATCGGCCACCGCCTGCATGCTCGGGCGTACCCCGGTGGGGTGACTGGCGACTGCGGCGCGAGGGTGGCAGTCGCTGCACAGTTTTTCCTGGCTGGCATGCAGGACCCGCGCGGTGGCGGCTTCGACCGCGCCGGAGCTGACGTGGCAACCATCGCAAGCCGCCGCAGCAAGCGGATCCGCAGGTTGGCGGTCGGCCGAAACCATCAGCGCCAGGGTGGCGAGCAGACCGGCCGCGGCGAATTGGCGCAATCCGGTCATAGCGCGAAGGTGTCCATCCGGCGCACCAGTTCCTCGCCCGCGGCGGCCGCGGCCTCGGGTTTGCCGGCACGCAGCAGCGCCATGCCATCGTCCAGCAAGCTGCCGATCTCGTCCTGCTGCCGATAGAGATCGGCGACCGTCTCCTCCAGATAGCGGGCCTCCTGCTGGGCGGCGTCGTTGGCGCGCACTCGTACCCGCGGCACCTGGCCGTCGCGCACGCCCCGTTCGAGGTCGATGCAGAAGCGATGCAGCGGTCCGGCCACGCGGAAGCTGCTGTAGAGCGCGATCAGCCAGGTCGTCAGCGCGGTGCCGACCACCAGCAGCAACCCGCCGACCGCCATCAGACCGGGCAACTGGGCGCGGCTGGCACTGAGGTTGCGGATCACATCGAGGTAGCCGCCGTCCACGGGTCGCGCAAGAAGAAGCACCATGGCCAGGCCGGCCATCGCGAGCAGGGCGAACAGCAGTGAGATGCGACCGATCAGGCGGAGCTGGCCGGTTTGGGGTGCGGAGTCGGACATGGCTTCCTTGCAGTCCCGTGCCGGCGGTCGCCGTGCGGGCTCGAGATCCTGAGGAATTTATCGGCCTCGAGCGGAAGCTGCTTTAGGATCAGACGGCCTTGCTGGCGTCGGCCGTGCCGGGACGCGCCGCAGGCCGCTGCGGGCGATGGTCCAAGGGGTGGGTCGGTGGGACGTTCGCGGCGCGTGCGCGCCGGTTCAGAGGCAGCGCTCGAGCCGTTCGACGACGAGGCCGGCGACGTCGAATCCGGCCTGTTCGCGGATTTCGACCATGCAGGTCGGGCTGGTCACGTTGATTTCGGTGAGGTGGCCGCCGATCATGTCGAGGCCGACGATCAGCAGCCCTCGCGACCACAGCAGCGGTGCGAGGGTCTCGGCGATCTCGCGTTCGCGCGGCGTGAGCGGCATGGCCACGCCGCGACCGCCGGCAGCCAGATTTCCGCGGGTCTCCCCATCCCGGGGAATCCGAGCCAGCGCGAAGGGCACGACTTCGCCACCGATGATCAGTACGCGCTTGTCGCCTTCGCGGATCATCGGCAGGTAGCGCTGGGCCATTACGGTATGCCGGTCGGGGCCGGCCAGGGTCTCGACGATCGCATTGCGGTTGGGATCGTCGCGGCGAACCCGAAAGATACCGCTGCCGCCCATGCCGTCGAGCGGCTTCAGGATGACGTCGCCGAGTTCGTCGATGAAAGCCTGCAGGGCGTCGCCGTCCCGCGTCACCAGCGTGGTCGCCGTGAACTGCGGAAACTCGGCGATCGCCAGCTTTTCCGAATGATCGCGGATCGCGCGTGGGTCGTTGAACACGCGCGCCCCTTCGCCGGCCGCCCGCTCGAGCATCCAGGTGGCGGCTACGTACTCGAAATCGAAGGGTGGGTCCTGGCGCATCAGCACCGCGTCGAACTCGGCGAGCGCGCGGTTGGTCGGGTCTCCGCCGCGAAGCCACGGCGCATCGCCCGGCAGCAGCTCGATCGGCAAGGCCCGGGCGTGGCTGCGGCCTTCACGCCAGCCCAGGTGCTCGCGCTGGATGCACCAGACGCGGTGGCCGCGAGCCGCAGCGGCCCGCATGATGGCGATCGACGAGTCCTTGTAGGCCTTCAGACTGTCCAGCGGATCGAGAATCAGTGCCAGATCCATCGCTTCAGGCGACCGCCTCCACCAGTTCGCTCGGCGCCTGTTCCTCGATTTCGAGCGAGGCCGCCAGAAGCGCCAGCCGGGCGACGACGCCGTAGGCGTAGAAGCGGTTGGGCGGCGCATCGGGCGCCTGATCGCAGTCGGGCAGCGAGCAGCAGGTTTCGAATGCCAACGGCTCGAAATGCATGCCCGGTGCGTTGAGGTTCTCGTCGCGCCCGC
>JAGRFZ010000013.1:38681-42498 GCA_020445785.1 Rhodocyclaceae bacterium | reverse complement strand
ACGCTCATCTTGTTGCGCTGCTTGCGGTTCAGGCCGACCACTTGGGCGGCGTCCTTGACCATCATGACGCCCATGCCATAGGTTCCCGCGTCCGCCTTGACGACGACGAAGGCTTCGTCCGAGACACCGTACTCGCGGTACTTGGCGCGGATGCTGGCGAGCATGTCGGCGACCTTGTCGGCCAGCTCCTGCTCGCCGGCACGGGCATGGAAGTCGATGCCGCCGCAGGTATCGTAGGCGGGGCTGATGCGCCACGGATCGATGCCGACGCGCGCGGCGAAGTCACGAGCCACCCGATCGTAGGCGGCGGCATGGTGCGACTTGCGCCGGCTGTGCCAGCCGGCATGGATCGGCGGGATCACCCACTGTCCGTCGAGGTCCTCGAGGCAGGCGGGGACGCCGGCGGACAGGTCGTTGTTGAGCAGCACCGCACAGGGGTCGAAGTCGGCCAGGCCGAGGCGGTCGCCACTGCGCACCAGGGGTTCCAGGGTCAGGCTCGAGCCGCCCGCAATGTCGATCGTGGTCGGTTCGGTGATGTCGGGCAGCAGCGAACCGAGGCGCACCGTGAGTCCGGTCAGCCGCAGGATGGACACCAGCTTGGCGACGTTCTGCAGGTAGAACTGATTGCGGGTGTGGTTCTCGGGGATCAGCAATAGCTGGCGCGCATCCGGACAGATCCGCTCCACGGCCGCCTGGGCGGCCTGGATGCACAGCGGAAGGAAGGCGTCGTTGAGATTGTTGAAGCCGCCCGGAAACAGATTGAGGTCGACCGGAGCCAGCTTGAAACCGGAATTTCGCAGGTCGGTGGACGCGTAGAACGGTGGCAGGTGATCGTGCCACTGGACCCGCATCCAGCGTTCGATCTCGGTCGCCTGGTCGAGGAAATGGGTTTCCAGTTCCAGCAGCGGGCCGGTGAGGGCGGTGGTGAGATGAGGGACCATGCAAGTTCTCGCAGTTTTCGCGACCCGGGTCGCGACGACGCGGCAGGCCCTCGTCGACGGGACCCGGACGCACCGCTTCGGTTTGCCTGCGGCAGATCTTACACCAGGTCTGCCGCCCCGCCCGGCACCTGCCGGCGCCCTTCCTCAGCGGAAGCGGTCCTTGGCAGGAAGCGCCTGAAGGCGGCCGGAAGCGGCGCATTCTCCAGGCTGCGCTGGGTGAATAGGTAGCGACCATCGCAGACGAAGCCGAGTTCCCCCCAGTCCACCTGATTGAGGGCGTCGCGCAGCACATCGCGGTCCACGTCTGCCCGATGGGGAAACAGCGCCAGCACGGCACCGTCGTAGTGGGTGCAGTCGTGCACGAAGAAGGGCTTGGCGCTGCGGGTCCTGCCATTGACATAGATCCGCGCCCGCTCGCTCTGGTAGTAGCCCCGTCCCCACTGCCACCAGTCGTGGTCGCCGAAGCGCCGGATACGGCGCGCGAGCAGGCGGGCGCGATGCGGCAGCAGCGCCGTCGGCGGCGGCTCGCCCGGTTCGCACCAGATCATCTTTCGCGTCTTGCCGCTGCGCCCGGTCGCGGCGCAGACGAAGTCGCGGTTTCCATGCTGCTCGTCCGCGTACAAGGCGTCGGCGCCGGATACCGCACCGACCTTGACGAAGGCGATTTCGGACAGCCGCAGCGGATGTTCGCCGCGCACGAACATCAGATGACCCGCGCATTCCAGGAGGGTGCGCGGCTGCCAGGCGGGAGCGGCCAGGCCACTGGCCAGATCGTCGCCCTGTCCGAGCACCGCCAATCGCATGCTGCGTTCGCTGCGGTCCTTCTCGAAACGCCAGATCAGGCAGTTGGGCAGTGCTCCGTCGAAGATCCGGGCATCGCCCAACTCGATCGCGTCGGTAATCGAGCCGGCTGCCCACAGCAGCCGGTTGAGGCGAACCGCCGAAGTCACCTTGAGGAAGTCCCGTGGGGTGATGAAGATCAGCTCGCCGCCGGGCGCGAGATGGCGCAAGCACTTCTCGATGAAGAACAGGTAGAGGTTCGAGCGGCCGTCGAAATGCGCCGATGCCAACAGCCGGCGGGTGGACGGCGGGATGTCCTGGAAGCGCACGTAGGGTGGATTGCCGATGATCGTGTCGAACTTCTCGCGCACGGGATAGGCGAAGAAGTCCATGCATCGTGCCGACGCCGGGCAGTGGGCAGGATCGAGTTCGATACCGGTGGCGCCCGGCAGACGATCGAGAAACGCGCCATCGCCGCAGGCGGGCTCGAGTACGCGTCCGCGATTGCGCCGCAGTGCCAGCATCGCATCCACGACCGCTGTCGGCGTGAATACCTGCCCCAGCCGGTCGACATCGTAGAAGGGAAGCCCCGCTTGCATCGCTCCGATCCCGCCAAAGGCCGCTACTCTGCCACAGCGCCGGGGATGGTGCGAGCCGCTCGCCGGCGACTCAGCGGGTGCCCGGATTGAGGGCGGCCGTGATGTCGGCCGATGGCCGCATGATGTGGTAGCCCTGCGCCAGATCGATGCCTTGGGCGACGACCTGGGCCATCACCAACTCGTCCTCGACGTGTTCGGCAATGGTGCGGATGCCGAGATCGCTGGCGAGCGCGGCAATGCTGCGCACCAGCGCCCGATCCTTCTCGTTCGCGCGCATGCCGAGGATATAGCCGCCTTCGATCTTGAGGTAGTCGATCGGCAGGCGCTTGACATAGTGAAAGGAGGAGAATCCGGAGCCGAAGTGGTCGATCGCGAGCTTGAAGCCTTCGCCGTGCAGGCGCGCGACGAAGCGTTCCAGCACCGACATGTTGCGCATCGTCTCGCGCTCCGCGATCTCGAGCACGATGCGCGCCGGATCCACCTGGAAATCGTCCGCGATGCTGCGGATCTCGGTGACGAAATCCTCGAGCTGCAGCGCCCGTGGCGACAGGTTGAGGAAGATCACGCCGCCGTAACCGCTGCCGTCGAGGGCGTCGAGCGCCTGCTCCATCAGCATGTAGTCGAGCTTGTGCATCACGCCCATGCGCTCTGCCGCGGCGACGTACTCCTCGGCGAGCACGTGCTCACCGTCCGCCAGAGAGATGCGTGACAGTACCTCCAGGGCCTCGACCGAGCCGTCCCGGGTGCTGACGATCGGCTGGAAGTACGGCACCACCGCGCGGCCGTCCACCGCCTGCAGAATCATCATGCTCTTCTCGCCGAGCTTCTTGAAGATCTCGACGACATCCTGCTCGGTCGGCACGGCGATGCGCGAGCCGCCGTCGCTCTTGGCACGGACCATCATGCTGTCGGCAAACATGAACAGATCCTTGGCCACGGTGGCGTGGGCCGGATAGCAGCCGATGCCGAGCGATGCCGTGCAGCGCAGCGGCTCGCCATCCGGCGTATCCACCGACAGGGACGAAACCTTGGCATTCACCCGGCGGGCCACTTCTTCGGCACCCGCGAGATCGGTCTCCGGCAGGATCACGACGAACTCGTCGCCGCCGTAGCGGGCCGGCATGTCGTCGTCGCGGATCGCCTCGCGCAAGGTGTCGGCGAGGCATTGGAGGAAGGTGTCGCCGAAGCCATGGCCGTAGCGATCGTTGATCGCCTTGAAGCCGTCCACGTCGACCACCAGCAGGGAAAACGCGTAATTGTGGCGGGCCGAGCGGTGAATCTCGTTTTCCAGCACCTCCCAGAACACCCGCTGGTTGTAGAAATTGGTCAGCGGATCACGGGTCGCGTAGTACTCCAGATCCTTGGTATAGCGGTCGATGGCCTTGACCGATCCGACCACGTTGAGCAACGTGGACAGCACGCTCTCGATGACCAGCACGTGGGTCGGTTCGACATCGCCCTGAGCTTCCATTCCGATGCCGACGATGCCGCCGATGC
>JAGRFZ010000013.1:34964-38639 GCA_020445785.1 Rhodocyclaceae bacterium | reverse complement strand
GCTGGCCGTGGTCCGCGACGTGATGGTTGACCCGCATCGCGTAGCCGGCGTCGAAGTAGTCGGTGCGCTTGAGTTCGTCGCGCAGGCGGCGCTCGAAGTCCTCCTTCATCCCGTCGCTCGGGGCATAACGCCAGAACACTTCCAGGTCGAAGGCGTCGTCGCCGGTCTTGAAGATCGAGAACAGCGCGTAGGCCGGCATCACGCCGTCGATGTCGAGCAGCAGGCGGATCACGTAGTCGCGCCAGTCGCGGATGACATCGGAGGTGAGAACGAATTTCTCGAGCAGGCGGATCTCGAACTCGAGCATGTCCTTGTCCACCGCGATGCTGCGCACCCGGCTGGTCAGTTCGCCGATCTCCCGCGAGACGGTGTCGAATTCGGTGAAGCCCAGGCTGGGCGGGCTGTCTTCGAGTTTGCGCAGGTCCGCCAGCCGATTGACCGAGCGGATGCTGCCGGCCAGTTCGACGATGGCGCCGTCGAAGCGGCGGCGGATGAAGGCCACCATCAGCATGGTCGCCAGCACCGCCACCGGCGCCAATGGGATCATCGCGATGGCGAAGGTGCGCTTGTGCGCCTCGAGCACCGGCGCGATGTTCTGGCGGACATCGATGACGCCGAGAACGTCGCCGATCTCGACGTTGGTATGGCAGCCCTGGCAAACTTCCTGCGCCTTCAGCGCATAGAGATAGCGGACCCTGCCGTCCTGTTCGAAGCTGTGCGATCGCCCCTCCCGAAACACCTGCTCGATCGCCTCGTCCGGCTCGCGCTGCGGAATCTCGCCGAACAGCACCGACACGCGGTTGCCCCGGTAGATGTCGATCTGGCGCCGGGTTTCGTGCACCGAGGATTGCACTGCCTCGGTGAAACCTTCCAACTGTTGTCGGCTCCAGCCGGTCCGCATCAATTGGAACATCGACTTGAAGGTGATCTCGGCGAAGCTCGCGGCGTCGGCCAGTGCCTCGCGGCGCAGCGAGCGTTCGAACAGGTAGGACACGGCGAAATGCGTGGTCGCGACGATCACGCTGGAGAACAGCACGGCGGCGATCAGCAGCACGCCGCGAATGGTTTTCGTTCCGGGAATCTTCATGCTTGCCGTCGAACTCCGGCCGCTGCCGCACCGCAAGGAACCCCGAGGGTTGGCGACCAGTCGCGCACTGCGCGGGTTTATTCTTGAGAATGCAATAGCTTAAGCGCCAAACTGCGGGAAAGATAGATGCCGGCCCGGATGCGGACCCGCCGGTGTGCATCCGGGTCGGCGGAACGATTATGATGAAAGACTAGGCGCTGTCGCTGGAGCCCCGAAATGACCTTGACCGATCTACGTTATCTGGTGGCGCTGGCGCGGGAGCGCCACTTTGGACGTGCCGCCGAAAAGTGCCACGTCAGCCAACCGACCCTGTCGGTGGCGATCAAGAAGCTCGAGGATCAGCTCGGCGTGCTGCTGTTCGAGCGCAGCGCCACCGAAGTCAAGATCACCGAGATCGGCCAGCGCATCGTCGAGCAGGCGCGCAAGGTATTGATGGAAGCGGCCCAGATCGGCGAAATCGCCGCTTCGGGTAAGGACCCGCTGTCCGGGCCGCTGCGGCTCGGCGTGATCTACACCATCGGCCCCTATCTGCTCCCGCGCCTGATTCCGCGGGTGCATGAACTGGCCCCCAAGATGCCGCTGTTCATCCAGGAGAACTACACCGCACGGCTGACCGAACAGCTCAAGCGCGGCGAGCTCGACGTGATCGTGATCTCGCTGCCGTTCGAGGAACAAGGCATCGTCACCCGCGTGATCTACGACGAGCCCTTTCGGGTGCTGCTGCCGTGTGGGCATCCCTGGGAGTCCGCGTCCGACATTCGCCCGGACATGCTGGCCGAGGACCAGTTGCTGCTGCTGGGCGCGGGCAACTGCTTTCGCGACCAGGTGCTCGAGGTCTGCCCGCACTGTCGCACCGGCAGTGGCCTGCAGCGTACGCTCGAGGGCAGCTCCCTCGAGACCATCCGCCATATGGTGGCGACCGGCGTCGGCGTCACCATTCTTCCGAGTTCGGCCGCCGACGAACTGCCGGGCCACAATTCGCTGCTCGCGGTGCGCCCGTTCGCCGAACCGGAACCTTCCCGCCAGGTGGCGCTGGCCTGGCGCGTGACCTATCCGCGCGGCGGCGCCATCGATGTCATCTGCCGCGCGATCCGCGACACGGCCCTGCCCGGAGTCGTGATGCACTGAGCACGGCGGCGAGCCGCGCTGGTCCATAATGGAATCAAGCGCGCGGCGGGCTTTCGGAGCACGCAGACCTACCGGCGTTCGACCGCACACCGCAGATCGAGGGGGGTCAGACAGATGCACTCCGCCAACGCCGACGTCGTCATCATCGGTGCCGGTAGCGCCGGTCACGCGGTGGCGCGCGCACTGCGGCGGCGTGACCCGCTGTGCACGATCACGCTGATCGCCGCCCACTCCGGCGAGGTCTACCCCAAGAGTGCGCTGGCGGCGGCGCTGGCGGCCGGGCGCGACCCTGTGCGTCTGGTCCAGGCGAGTGCCGACATGGTCGCGGCGCGGGAGGATCTCCACCTGATCGAGCAGAGTCCGGCGCGCTCGATCGATCTGGTGCAGCGCGCGGTCGACATGGAGCACGGCAGCATTCCGTTCGAGCGGGTCGTCCTCGCCCTCGGCGAGGAAGTGGGCGTACCCGGTGCCTTGCGTGGCAATCCGGCGGTGTGCCCGATCAACCGGCTCGCCGATTACAGCCGTCTCAAGACGAAAATGGCGGGCGCGCGCCGCGTGCTGATCCTCGGCGCTGGTACCGCTGCCTGCGAGTTCGCCGACGAACTCGCCCGCAGCGGACGCCAAGCGATCGTGCTGGACAGCGCCCGGCACCCCCTTGGCGAGCGCCTGCCGGTGCTCGCCGCGCGCCGCCTGCGAACGGACCTGGAGCGCGCCGGCGTCCAGTTTCGGTTGGGGGAACGTTTGCTGGCGGTGGATCCGATCGCTGCCGGCCGATATCGTGCCTTCACGTCGTGCAGCGATCGCCTCGATATCGACGCGGTGATCTCGCTGGTGGAGCCGCGCCCCCGAGTTTCACTGGCGCGGGACGCAGGCTTGCCCGTCGACCGGCGCGGCATCGCGGTCGACGGACGTCTGCTGGCCGGCGCCGAGGGCGTGTTCGCCGTCGGCGCCTGCGCCCGCCTGCCAGTAGCCATCGCCCACGCCGGTATCGAAGCACAGGCCCATGCCCTCGCCGAGACCCTGTGCGGGCGGCCGACGCAGCCGGAGAGCCGGCTCGAGGCGTACCGGCTCAATACGCCGGATGCCGAGTTCGTGTTCTTCGAGCCGCCGCCGCTGGCCGGCGAGTGGCAGGAGCGGGCGACGCCGGGTGGGGTCAGTTCGGCCTTCGTGGACAGCGACGGTCGCCTGCGGGGTTTCGCCCTGGCGGGCAGCGCAGTGGATGGACGCAAGGCCTGGCTGGCGCGTCTGACACGCTGACTCGCGCCGGCGGTGGGCATCGCTCCGCTTTGCGCTGCGGCGGCTGGGTGCTCGAATCGGCGCGTTTCCGGAAATACGTCACACAGCGGCCGACGACGCATCGCATCGACTTGAACCAGGTAGCCACTGGCCTGCGACACAGGATCAGACGGGACGAGGAAGCAAGGTTCCCGCGACCCAAACCGACCTTCAAGGAGATTCAA
>JAGRFZ010000013.1:0-34825 GCA_020445785.1 Rhodocyclaceae bacterium | reverse complement strand
ATCGGCTTCATGGACGGCCCGCTGATCGGCAGCGCCACGGTCAATGCCAACAACAACAAGGTCGAGCAGACCAACCGCGGATCCCGCGCCAAGCAGTCGGTCGAAATCGGCGTCTATAAGTAAGCTGCGTCGGACCCCTGCCCCGCACGCCGCCCGGTTCGCCGGGCGGCGTGCTGCGTTGGCGCGTGCGGTTTGCGACGCCAGCGGTGCCCACGGCCGCAGGGCGCATGGCCCGCAGTCCGGTTTGCGCGGGCGGGCGCACGAATGTTCGCCCGGCGCGGCCCCGGTTGCGTTCCTCGACGCGATTGCCCCAGCCGTCGCTGGCCCGCGCGCCGCGGCAGGAGAGCCCGCCCCATCGCGTCCCGCGATCGACCGGGCAGACGGCTAGAAACCGGAACCAGGGCGGGCGAGGAAGGCCGATTCGGCCGGGCTGTCGACACGGCCGAGCGCGACATTGCGATGGGGAAAGCGCCCGAATCGGCAGATCACCTCATGATGGCGCTGCGCGTAGGTCAGGAAATCCCGTGTCGCCGGCTGTTCTGCCGCAAGTGCCTCGAACAGGGCCACGGAGCGTCGCTGAAGTGCCAGATCCTCGGCGTGTTCGAGCGGCAGAAGAGCGAAGACCCGCTGCAGTGGCGCCAGTCGCCCTGTGCCGCTGTCGATCAAGGCCAGTGCGTCGACCAACGCCAGCGGGTCGCCGGCGAAGGCACGGGCGCTGCCACGGTAGATGTTGCGCGGAAACTGATCGAGCACGAGGATCCGGGCGAGACGCGCGGCGGGCGAATCCCCCCAGGCCGACAGTCGGCCGGCCAGCGCGCGCTCCAGCAGCCCGGCGAAGCGTTCGGCGATCCGCCGGTCGCGGCGGGGATCCTTGGCAAACCACCAAGCGCGGGCCTGTGGCTCGGAGGCGTCACCGAACCAGTAGGCGAGCACCGACGCCGACGATTCATGCATCGGGCTTCAGCCCGCAGCCTTCTTGCGTGCGCCGCCGGCGGCCTTGCCTGCCTTGCCGGCCTTCGGCGCCTTGGCCTCGAATTCGAATCCGACCCGACCGGAATTTTCGTCCCACTTGAGGAAGGCCGAGAACTTGCGGCGCGTCTTGTTGGAAATGAAGCCCTTGAGCAGTTCGGTGCGGCCTTCGCTCAGCAGGCGGGTCATCTGGCTGCGCTCGATCGGCTGCTGGAGGATGACCTTGCCCGAGCGAAAATCGCAGCTCCGTGCGGGGCCGACCGATTTTTCGCAAACGTAGGAGGTGCCGTGCTCGAACACCCCGCCACCACATTTCGGACAGCGACCCAGGCTTTCCTGGTCCGAGAAATCCACCGGTTCGGCGAGTTCGTCCTCCTTCGGCTGGCCGAAATCGAAAGTCGGCATCTTCTCGTCATTGAGTGCCACCTCGGCATTGAACAGCCGCCCCATCTTGTTGCGGAATCCGGTCAGTGGGCCGACCCGGCCGGTGGACAACAGTTGTTCGATCTCGTCGATCTCGAACTGGCGGCCGGCGACGATCTTCCAGGTGGCCCAGTCGCAGGCCTGGCACGCGAACTTCTTGTAATTCTCCTTGATCGTGCCGCCGCAGCGGGGGCAGGGCGTCGACAGGGTGGCGAAGTTCCCCGGTACGGTGTCGGACTCGTACTGCTTGGCCCGGTCCACGATCTCGCGTGTCATCGACTGGATGTGGGCCATGAATTCGTCGCGCGACAGTTTGCCCTGCTCGACCTGCGCCAGCTTGTATTCCCATTCTCCGGTCAGTTCCGGTGAGGCCAGTTCGTCGATGCCGAGACCGCGCAGCAGCGTGATCAGCGAGAAGGCCTTGGCGCTCGGGATCAGTTCGCGTCCCTCGCGGTGGATGTAGTTCTCGCCGATCAGGTTTTCGATGATCTGCGCCCGCGTCGCCGGTGTGCCGAGCCCGCGGCCGGCCATTGCCGCGCGCAGTTCCTCGTCGTCCACCATCTTGCCGGCACCTTCCATTGCCGACAGCAGTGTCGCTTCGGAATAGCGGGCTGGCGGTCGCGTCTGGTTGGCCTTGACCAGCACCTCGTTGGTCGCGACCTGCTCGCCGGCCTCGACCGGCACCAGCTGCGGCCCGCCCTGCTCGTCCGAACCCTGTGCCTCCTTGCCGTACACCGCCAGCCAGCCGGGCTTGACCAGCACCTTGCCCTCGGTCTTGAATGCTTCGCCCTCGACCCGCGTGATCCGGGTCGTGACGCGATATTCGGCGGGCGGGAAGAACACTGCGAGGAAGCGGCGGGTGACCAGGTCGTAGATCTTCTGCTCGGGCTCGCTCAGGGACTTCGGCGCCGAACCGGTCGGAATGATCGCGAAGTGGTCCGAAATCTTGGCGTTGTTGAAGATCCGCTTGTTGGGCTTGATCCACTGATTGCGTTGGATGCTCGCCACATGGGGCTGGTATTCGTCGGGCAGGCCGCCCATGACCTCCCCGACGGTGGCCAGATAGTCCTCCGGCAGCGCCCGCGAATCGGTTCGCGGATAGGTCAGCACCTTGTGGCGTTCGTACAGGGCCTGGGCGATCGCCAACGTGTTGCGCGCCGAGAAGCCGAACCGGCCGTTGGCTTCGCGCTGAAGCGAGGTCAGGTCGAACAGCAGCGGCGAAAGCTGGGTGGATGGCTTGGATTCCTCTTCGACGCTGCCCGGCCGGCCCTCGCATCGCCGCGCGATCTCCTCGGCCCGGGCGCGGTCCCACAGCCGCGTCGCCGAGGCATGCTCGTCGCCCTGCGATTTCTTGAAGCGCTCGTCGAACCAGCGGCCGACGTATTCGCCCGCGGCGGCGTCGAAGGCCGCCTCGATCTCCCAGTAGTCCCGCGGCTTGAAGGCGCGGATGCGCTCTTCCCGTTCGATCACGATGGCCAGCGTCGGCGTCTGCACGCGGCCGACGGTGGTCAGGTGGAACCCGCCCGTCTTGGAATTGAATGCGGTCATCGCGCGGGTGCCGTTGATGCCGATCAGCCAGTCGCTCTCGGCCCGCGAAATGGCCGCCTGGCGCAGGCCCTCGACTTCCTCCGCCGCGCGCAATTGGTCGAAGCCGTCACGGATCGCCTGCCGCGTCATCGACTGCAGCCACAGCCGCTGCACCGGCTTGCCCGTCTTGGCGTGCTGTGCCACGTAGTTGAAGATCAGCTCGCCCTCGCGGCCCGCGTCGCACGCGTTGATCAGGCCTTCGATGTCCTTGCGCTTGATCAGGCGGGTCAGCAGCTTGAGTCGGTCGGCGGTCTTGTTGATCGGATTCAGTGCGAAGTGGGGGGGGATCACCGGCAGGTGGGCGAACGACCACTTGCCCCGCTTGACCTCGTACTCCTCGGGGACGCTCAGTTCCAGCAGGTGGCCGACCGCGGACGAGAGCACGTAGTCGTCGGACTCGAAATAGTCCTTCTGCTTGGTGAATCCGCCCAGTGACCGCGCGATGTCCTGCGCGACCGAAGGCTTCTCGGC
Organism: Rhodocyclaceae bacterium; assembly: GCA_020445785.1. Lineage (GTDB taxonomy): Bacteria > Pseudomonadota > Gammaproteobacteria > Burkholderiales > Rhodocyclaceae > Cognatazoarcus. Next base: position 31,375 of record JAGRFZ010000013.1, on the reverse strand, counting down.
GATGATCAGTTGCTTGCTCATGACTTCCCGGCTTTGGGACTTCGTCATCGAAGTCCGTTGGGGTGTTCGAAGCGCCGCATGATACGGATGCCGCCGACGCACTGGCAAGGCGTCGGGGGAATGCCGGCGTGGTGGTCGGCCCGCCGGGCAGGGGTTCGGCGCCTTGCGCCGTCAGTGGAAGGTCGGGTCCGGATCCTCGTCCTCTTCGGTCAGCAACTCGTCGAGGATCAGGGTATCGATCGACTGCTCCTGGCGCCACAGCACCATCAACACGATCACCTTCAGCCGCGAGCGGGAGAGGCGATGGTCGGGCAGCGCCATGGCCCGTTCGATGATCATTTCGCGGGTCAGTGCGTCGAGTACGCCGGCGTGTTCCAGGAACGCCAGAAAGCCCCGGCAATCGGCGTCCAGACGGCCGGATTCCTCGCTGGCGAAAATCCTCACCGAATCACTGTCGGGCGAGATTTCGGGCAGCTCCGGTTCGCGTCGCAGACCCTCGAGCCAAGCCAGTGCCTCCGAGATCTCCTCGTTCTCGAAGCCGGCCGCAGACAGCTTGCGCGCCAACTGGTCGCCTTCGGGACAGGCCCGGACGTGCACGTAGTTTTCGAACAGGTAGACGAGAATGTCGAACATGGCTGCGCCCGTTGACTACAGGATGCGCTGGAACCGTCCGCCGGGAAGCCTGGCGACCCGTCCGTCGAGTTCCATCGTCAGCAGCATGGCGGACAGCACTTCCGTCGTCAACCCGCTGCGCTGCAGCAACGTGTCGGTGTCCACAGGATCGTGGCCCATTGCCGACAGCACACGAGCCTCTTCGGGCGCGGACGACGAAGGGGCCGACGGCGCTGGTGCCGGCACCGCGCACGACAGCGGGCCCAGTTCCTCGAGGATGTCCGCCGCCGATTCGACCAGCTTGGCGCCGTCGCGGATCAGTCGATGGCAGCCCTTCGACAAGGGGGAGTGGATCGAGCCGGGGATCGCGAACACCTCGCGTCCCTGCTCGCCGGCGAGCCTCGCAGTGATCAGGGAGCCGCTTCCGACCGCGGCTTCGACCACCAGCACGCCCCGCCCGAGGCCCGAGATCAGCCGGTTGCGCTTCGGGAAGTGGTGGCGGCGGGCCGGGGTGCCGAGCGGGAATTCCGTGAGGATCAGCCCACGGTCGGCGATGCCGTGCGCCAGTTGCCGGTTGCCGGCCGGATAGATGCGGTCCGCGCCGGTTCCGATCACCGCGATCGTGCCGCCCTGCTCGTCGAGCGCGCCGCGATGGGCGGCGGCATCGATCCCCAGAGCCAGACCGCTGATTACGGCCAGACCCGAGCGGGCCAGCGCGCGGGCGAAGGCCTCGGCATTGGCCACCCCCTGCGGCGTCGCGCTGCGGGCGCCGACCACGGCCAGCGACGGGCGGGCGAGCAATTCGGTGCGTCCCTTGGCATACAGCAGGGTCGGTGGATCGGCCGTGTCGAGCAGGGTGCGGGGGTAGTCGGCGTCGGCCAACGAGAGTACGCGGTTGCCCGGCTCTCGCGCCCAGCGCAGATGGGCATCGACCGCGTCGCGCTGGTCGTCGCTGCGCAGCCGGTCGGCCAGCCCGTCGCCGACGACTGCCGCGAGTTGCCGACGGGGCGCCGCAAAGACGTGGCCGGGTAGGCCGAAAGTGGCGAGCAGGGAGCGCTGGCCGGCTGCGCCGAGCCCGGGGGTCAGGACAAGGCGCAGCCAGTCGGCGAGATCGTCGGTGGTGTCAGGGCTGGCGGACCGAGTCACCTACCGTTGCCGGGCCGTTGCTGTCGAGGATCAGTGCATAGGAAACCCGCTTGAAGGTGCGGAACACGAAAATCAGGCCGTAGCGCTTCTCGGGCAGCACGAAGGTTTCCTTGACGCCGTCTCCGTTGTATTCGGCGACGCCGCGATTGCGGTAGAGGGCGAGTACCTGACCCGGCGCCGCGCCATCGGCCTCGCCGTGGCTGATCGAGATGACGTCGTTGCGACCGGCCACGTCGACACCGCCGTAGATGCCGGCGATACGGGCCGTGATCTCGGCCTCCGGCGCATGCGGCACATAGCTGAAGAACTCTTCGCCTCGGCTCGGCAGCATGCGGTCGCCCTTGCCGATCTCTTCCAATCCTTCGATCACCCGCAGGGTGGCCGGATCACCGTCTTCGACGACCTGGGCGCTGCCGAGGTGGAAGGCCTCGTAGGCCAGTACCTCGCCGCTGATCGGGTCCTTGATCGGCGCAGCCGGCCGGTAGAGCTGCCAGCCGTGGGAGCCGGCCGGAACGTCCTTGGCGAAGATCGTGTCGCCCTTTCCGGCAAACACTTGATTGTCGTCGACCGCGATGACGGTCGCGGAGTCGGCCAACGACGCCTCGTCCACGACCAGCGGCCGGGTCAGGAACGGGCGGATCGCGTCGAGGTTGATGCTCGTGATGGGCCGGTCGAGCGGTTCGGAATAGGCTTGCGGAAAGCGCTTTTCATAGAGCGGATCGCCGATCGGCTTGCCGAGGCGCAGGTACGGGCCGCTGCGGTCGAGATAGACCACCTGGCCGGGGTAGATCAGGTGGGGGTTACGGATCTCTTCGCGGTTCATGCGCCAGACTTCCGGCCAGCGCCAGGGTTCCTTCAGAAATCTTCCGGAGATGCCCCACAGGGTGTCTCCCGGGACCACGACATGGCTGTCCGGGGCATTGGCGGCGATCGGTGATTGGGCGGCAACCGGGGCGGCGGCCAGCAGCGCGCTCAATCCGGTCAGCAGGGCGAATATAATGCGGGTCATCTGGCTCGCTCTTGGCAAATGCGGAACCCCCGTTCCGCGTTTTGATCAGATCGGCAGAAAGACGGGTCAACTTGAGCACCATGGCATTTGCCATGGCGCAGCCCGATCCTCGCAAATCGCGTGAGATTCTGCATTCATACCGTTATCGCATCAAGCAAAATGGCGCTACTCCCGATCCTCCGATACCCCGATCCACGACTTCACAAGGTGGCTGCCCCGGTCGCCGAGGTCGATGACACGATTCGCCAGTTGATCGACGACATGGCGGAGACCATGTACGAAGCACCGGGGATCGGACTCGCCGCGACCCAGGTCGATGTCCACAAGCGGGTCGTCGTCATCGACGTCTCCGAGGAGCGCAACGAACTCCTGGCGCTGGTCAATCCGCGCATCGTCGCCCGTTCGGGCGAGCAAGTGTGCGAGGAAGGCTGCCTGTCGGTACCGGGCGTCTACGACAAGGTCAGCCGTGCCGAGCACGTCACGGTCGAGGCCTTGGGGCGGGACGGCGAGCCGTTGCGCCTCGAAGCCGACGATCTGCTGGCCGTGTGCATCCAGCATGAGATCGATCACCTCGACGGCAAGGTGTTCGTCGAGTACTTGTCTCTGCTCAAACAGAACCGGATCAAGACCAAGCTCGCCAAGAAGGCGCGGATCACGGCCTGATGGCAGATCGTTCGCTGCGACTGGCCTTTGCCGGAACGCCCGAATTCGCCGCGACGGCACTCGACGCGATCATCGATGCCGGATTCGAGGTGGCGCTGGTGCTGACCCAGCCGGACCGGCCGTCGGGTCGAGGCATGAAGCGCAACCCGTCGGCGGTCAAGCAGCGCGCGCTTGCCCACGGCCTGCCGGTGGACCAGCCCGAACGGCTGCGGAGCGAAGCGCAGCGCGCCGCGCTGCGTGACTGCGCGCCCGACCTGCTGGTGGTCGCCGCCTACGGCCTGATCCTGCCGCCGGAGGTCCTGGCCCTGCCGCGCCTGGGATGCATCAACATCCACGCGTCGCTGCTGCCACGCTGGCGTGGCGCGGCGCCGATCCACCGCGCGATCGAAGCCGGCGACGTCGAGACCGGCATCACCATCATGCAGATGGACGAAGGCCTCGACACCGGCGCGATGCTGGCGATCGCGCGCGAGCCGATCGCACCCGCCGACACCACCGGCACGCTGCACGATCGGCTGGCGGCGCTCGGCGGGCGGCTGGTCGTCGACGTGCTGCAGGCCCTCGCCAAGGGGGCCCTCGCGGCCCGGCCGCAGCCAGCCGAAGGGGTCACCTACGCCAGCAAGGTCTCGCGCGCCGAGGCCCGGGTGGACTGGCGACAGCCCGCCGCGGCGATCGAACGGCGGTTGCGCGCCTTCAATCCCTTCCCCGGTCTGCAGTCGGCGCATGGCGGCGCGCTCGTCAAGTTCTGGGAAGGCACCGTCGATCCCGGCGCGGGCTCGCCCGGCGAGGTGCTGGCTGCCGACGGCGATGGTGTCGTGGTGGCCTGCGGCGATCGCGCGATGCGCTTCACGGTGCTGCAGAAGGCCGGTTCCCGGCGGCTGCCGGCTGCGGAGTTCCTGCGCGGCTTCCCGCTCGCAGCGGGCGATCACCTGGCCTCGGGGGGCGATTGAATTTTTCCGCGCCGCCCCGATCTTATGCTTCGGAATCAATCACCCATAGGGACAACGACCATGTTCGGCAATTGGATTAAGACCTCGATCCTGATGGCAGGCATCGTGGCCTTGTTCGGCGCCCTCGGCGGCATGATCGGCGGACAGCAGGGCATGCTGATCGCGCTGGTGTTCGCCGGTGCGATGAACGTCTGGGCCTATTGGTTCTCGGACAAGATGGTGCTGAAGATGTACCGTGCCCGCGAAGTCGATGCCAGTTCGTCGCCCTACCTCTACAACATGGTGCGCGAGCTGGCCCAGCGGGCCGGTCTGCCGATGCCCAAGGTGTATGTCATCGACGAGGCCCAGCCCAACGCCTTCGCCACCGGTCGCAACCCGGAGCACGCAGCGGTGGCGGCGACTACCGGTATCATGCAGATGCTTTCCGAACGGGAGCTGCGCGGCGTGATGGCGCACGAACTGGCCCACGTCAAGAACCGCGACATCCTGATCTCGACGATCTCGGCGACGGTGGCGGGTGCGATTTCGTCGCTGGCCCAGTTCGGCATGTTCTTCGGCGGCAACGACGAGGATCGGCCCAATCCGATCGTCTCCATCATCCTGATGATCCTCGCGCCGCTGGCCGGCATGCTGATTCAGATGGCCATCTCTCGGACCCGCGAATTCGGTGCGGATCGAGGGGGAGCGGAGATCTCGGGCGATCCGAACGCGCTGGCCGATGCCCTCGCCAAGATCGATGCCTACGCCCGGGGGATTCCGATGAACACGGCCGAGCGCCACCCGGAGACGGCGCAGATGATGATCATGAATCCGCTCTCGGGGGGCGGCCTGAAGGGGCTGTTCTCGACCCATCCCGCCACCGAGGAACGGATCGCCCGCTTGCGCGCGATGGCCTGAGCGCCGACGTCCCTCGGCACGATGACGCCGCCTTCGGGCGGCGTTTTCGTGGGCGGCGGCAGCCAGGGACGGGAGGCCACCGATCGCGCCGCAGCCGCGCCGATTCGCCGATCGGGCGGGATAGAATCCGGGCATTGCCATCGCCCCGAGTCGCTACGAGGATGCCGTCCCTGCTGCAGCGGATCGACCGTTCGGTACGCGCCAAGCTGCTGGTGCTGGTGTTGGCCCCATTGCTGGTCGGACTGCCACTGTTGCTCGGCCTGGCGTGGGCCTGGGGCGACCAAGCCTACCAGCGCCTGCTGTCGTTCAAGATCGGCTCCGATCTGGTGACTGCCCACGAGTACTTCGACCGCGTCCAGCAAGGGGTCGGGCTCGACCTGCAGGCGCTGGCGTCGTCGGTCGCCCTGGGCCGATTGCTGGATGCGCCGACCGCGCCTGCGACGATGAACGCGTTGCACGGGATGCTGGTCGCACGCGGGCTCGATTTCCTGCACCTGCTCGACCGCGACGGCCTGCCGTTGGCCAGCGCCGGCGGCCGCCGGCTGGCAGCGGAGCCACGCGATGCCTGGGCAGTGGTCGGATCGGCGGTGGCCGGCACGCCCCGCACCGCGATCGAACTGTTCTCGCCCGACGCGCTCGCGGCCGTCGACCCGGCGTTGCGAAGGCGGGCCCACCTGCCGTTGGTGGACACGCCCGCGGCGGTGCCGGAGCCACGCACGTTCGAGGACCGGGGCATGGTGATCCACTCGGCGGCACCGGTGTTCGATGCCGATGGCCTGCTGGTGGCCGTGCTCGAAGGCGGCGTCATGCTCAACGGCAATCTGGCGATCGTCGACCGCATCAATACGATCGTCTATCGCGAAGGTTCCTTGCCGCTGGGCTCGGCCGGCACCGCGACGATATTTCTCGGCGATACCCGCATCGCCACCAACGTGCGCCTGTTCGAAGGCACCCGGGCTCTCGGTACGCGCGTCTCGCGCGCGGTGCGCGAGCACGTGCTCGAGGGCGGCCGCATCTGGCAGGACACCGCGTTCGTCGTAAACGATTTCTACGTCTCCGGCTACGAACCGATCGAGGACAGCGCCGGGCGCCGCATCGGCATGCTCTACGTCGGCTTCCTCGAAGCGCCGTTCCGCGATGCCCGCAGTCTGGCGCTGGGCGTGCTGGTCGCGCTCTTCGTCGCGATCTCGCTGGTCGGCGCGGTACTGTCGCTGCGCTTCGCGCGCGCCGTGTTCAGGCCGGTCGAGCGGATGAATGCGGTGATCCAGCGCATCGCGGCGGGTGAAGCCGGCGCCCGCGTCGGCACCCTCGGCAGTCGCGACGAACTCGGGCGCCTGGCCGGGGAGTTCGACCGGCTGCTGGACACCCTGGCGCAGAAGCGGGAGGAGCTGCAGCGCTGGGCCGACGAACTCGACAACAAGGTCGCCGATCGCACCGCCGAACTGGCCGAAGCCAACGCCATCCTGCGCCGCGCCCAGCAGCAACTGGTGATGAGCGAGAAACTGGCTGCGATCGGTGAGCTGACGGCAGGAGTCGCCCACGAGATCAACAACCCGGTGGCGGTGATCCAGGGCAACCTGGACGTGCTCGACGATGTCCTCGGCGGCGCCGCTGCGCCGGTCCGGCGAGAGATCCGGCTGATCCACGAGCAGGCCGACCGCATCCGGCAGATCGTCACCAAACTGCTGCAGTTCGCACGACCGGGTGAATTCGCCGGCTATGTCGAGGAGGTCGAAGTCAACGCCTTGCTGGCCGACTGCGTGGTGCTGACCCGACACAACATGGAAAAGCGCCTGATCGAACTCGAGCAGTGCTTCGACGCAGGGGTCCGGGTCGAAATCAATCGCAGCGAACTGCAACAAGTGCTGATCAACCTGATCGTCAATGCGGTGCAGGCCATGCCCGATGGCGGCCGCCTGCTGCTGGCCAGCGAGGACTGGCGTGAAGGCGACGAGATCCTGGGCGCGTCGATCCGTGTGTGCGACAGTGGCCAGGGCATTGCCCGTGAGCACCTCGATCGCATCTTCGACCCGTTCTTCACCACCAAGAAAGGCAGCGGCACCGGCCTCGGCCTGTCCATCAGCTATACCATCGTCGAACGTTACGGCGGCCGCATCACGGTCAGCAGCGAACTCGGCCAGGGTGCGGAATTCCGCGTCTGGCTGCGCCGTCGGGCGCTCTTCGACGAGGCGCCCAACGCACCCGATTTCCGCGCGCGCTGGGCCGCCGAAGGCGGCGTGAGGATGCGCTGAGCCGCCATCGCGCCGGACGATTTGCTAGCATCGGGCAGACAGACGAAGCCCGGGCTGGCCGGGCCGGCCGAGCATGACGCGATGAAGCGACCCCCCCTGACCCGTTGGACCGGCATCGTCCTGCGTGCGGTGCATACCGCCTGTGTCATCCTGCTCGGCGCCGCGCTGCTCAACGGCACGCCGTCGGCGACCGCGACACTGTTGGTGCTGGCCAGCGGCGCCACCCTCTTCGCGCTCGATCTGTGGCAGTTCCCGCGCCATGTCTTCGAGCTGTCGGGCATCGCGGTCCTGGTGAAATTGCTGCTGGTTGCGCTGATGGCGGTGGACGAGAGCCTGCGCTTGCCGATGTTCTGGCTGATCGTGCTGTGGTCGGGGGTGTTCTCCCATGCACCGGCCAACCTGCGCCATCTGCGCCTGAGCCGCCGTGGCTGGGTACGCAAATAGGGCGTCCGATCGCTTCGAATCCATGACATGGGGATCGATGCGCTAGACTCGCCGGGTCGCCGTGACGGAGTCGGCCATGCCGCTCGCCTTGATCCACACACGGGCGCTCGACGGCATGTCGGCCCCCGAAGTCGTCGTCGAGACCCACCTCGCCAACGGCCTGCCCGCTTTCTCGCTGGTCGGTCTGCCCGACACCGAGGTGCGGGAGGCCCGCGATCGGGTGCGGGCCGCCCTGCAGACCTGCGGCTTCGACTTTCCCCAGCGCCGCATCACCGTCAACCTGGCCCCGGCGGACCTGCCGAAGGAAGGTGGTTGCTTCGACCTGCCGATCGCGCTCGGCATCCTCGCCGCATCCGGTCAACTCGACGGCGCCACCCTGGCGCAGTACGAATTCGCCGGCGAGCTCTCCCTGTCGGGTGCACTGCGGCCGGTGCGGGGCGCCTTGGCGCTGGCCTGGAATGCGGCCGACAGCGGGCGCACCCTGGTGTTGCCCCGCGCCAGCGCCGCCGAGGCGGCCCGGGTCGAGCACGTCCGCCTGCTGGCGGCCGACGATCTCCTGGCGGTGTGCGCGCATCTCAATGGCCGCGGGCCGCTGGCGCCGCCCGCGGCGGATGTCGGCGCGCCCGCACCGGATTATCCGGATCTGGCCGACGTCAAGGGTCAGGCCCAGGCCCGGCGTGCGCTCGAGATCGCCGCGGCCGGCCAGCATTCCCTGCTGTTGGTGGGGCCGCCCGGCAGTGGCAAGTCGATGCTGGCGGCGCGACTGCCGGGGCTGCTGCCGGCGATGGATCGCGATGCGGCCCTCGAAAGCGCGGCGATCCAGTCGATCGAGGGCGGTTTCGATCCGCGCCGCTGGCGCCAGCGGCCCTTTCGTCATCCCCACCACTCGGCGTCCGCGGCGGCCCTGGTGGGCGGCGGCGCCCATCCGCGGCCCGGCGAGATCTCGCTGGCCCACGAAGGGGTGTTGTTTCTCGACGAATTGCCGGAGTTCGATCGGCGTGTGCTCGAATCCTTGCGCGAGCCCCTCGAGACCGGGGAGGTGACCGTGTCGCGGGCCGCCCGCCGAGCGACTTTTCCTGCGCGCTTCCAGTTCGTCGCCGCGATGAACCCCTGCCCCTGCGGGCACCTGGGTGATGTCCGCCGTGCCTGTCGCTGTACGCCGGATCAGATCGCCCGCTACCGAGGCAGGCTGTCGGGACCGTTGCTCGACCGCATCGATCTCGTGGTCGAGGTGCCGGCGCTGGCCGACGACGAGTTGCTGGCTTCGGCGGTGGGTGAACCGAGTGCCGATGTCGGCGCGCGTGTCGACCGCGCCTGGGCAAGCCAGCAGCGCCGTCAGGGCCTCGCCAATGCCCGGCTCTCGGCCGCCGAGGTGGACGCGCGCTGCGCGCCCGACGAGGCCGGCCGCAGCCTGTTGCGCACGGCCGTGGCGCGGCTCGGCCTGTCGGCACGGGCCTACCACCGGGTGCTGAGGGTGGCGCGCAGTATCGCCGACCTCGCCGATGCCGAGGCGGTCGGTGCGGGCCACGTCGCCGAGGCCATCCAATACCGGCGGCCGCTGCCCGGCCAGCCGTCGTGAGCCGGCTCCAGCGTCGCCGCAGGCGGGTGCCATGAGCCTGTCGGCGCTGGCTCTGGTGCTGGCCGGGGCGCTGCTGCATGCGCTGTGGAACCTGCAGGCAAAGCGGGTCGCCGGCGGCCTGCCTTTCGTCTGGCTGTACGGCGCGGTCAGCCTCGCGTTCGCCGCGCCGTTCGGGATCGTCGCCGCCGTGCAGCAGTCTGCGACGCTCGGCGCCGCGGCTTGGCTGGCGATCGTCGCCAGTGCCGTCGTTCACGTCGCCTACTCCCTGGCCCTGCAGCGGGGCTACCTCGTCGCCGACTTTTCGGTCGTCTATCCATTGGCGCGGGGTACCGGTCCCTTGTTCGCGGTGCTCGGCGCCGTGCTGCTGCTGGGCGAGCGGCCGTCGTCGGCCGGCTGGGGTGCGATCGCGCTGATCGTCGCCGGCATCGCACTGGTTTCGGGTCTGGTGCGTCGGCTCGGGACATCACCGGCGCCGTCGCTGCGTGCCGGCGTCGGCTGGGGGCTCGCCACCGGCCTCGCGATTGCCGCCTATACGGTCATCGACGGCTGGGCGATGGCCTCGCTGGGCCTGGCTCCGGTGCTCTACTACGTGCTCGGACTGTTGCTGCGGACGGTGCTGCTGGCGCCGCCGGCGCTCGCTCGTCGGCATGAACTGGTGGCCCAGTGGCGTACCCATCGCGGCGCGGTATTCGTTGTCGGCGTGCTTTCGCCGCTCGCCTACTGGCTGGTCCTGGAGGCGATGACACGGGCGCCGTTGAGCTATGTCGCGCCGGCGCGGGAGCTGTCGATGTTGCTTGGCGTCGCCCTCGGCGCCCGGGTCCTGCGTGAGCGGCTGACACCGGCACGCGCGATCGGTACCCTGTGCATGCTGGGCGGGGTTGCGCTGCTGGCCACCGGCGCCTGAGGCCGCGCCGGGCGCCAATGCCGCCGAAACCGCTGGTGCGCCGCCCGGAGTGGATAATGCCTGGCTGCGAACGGCGCCGGTTCGGCGGCGCGGCGGATGGCGGACAACAGGAGGCAGGTCGGATGAGATCGCTCGGCTTCAGGCAGAGGGCGCACAATCGCTACTGGTGGCACCGGGTCCCGTCGACCGACTACGTGCCGATGCTCTACGAGTTCCTCGACGAGGACGAGTGGTCGCTGCTGCAGCAGTGGTTCGACGATACCGAGCAGCGCTACCCGAGCACCGGCGAGGCCGGCGTGCCGGCCCTGTCGTTGCTGCTCGGCCTGATCTCCGGCAACGGCATCTCGCGCATCGTCCAGCTCGGTCACTACGTCGGTTATTCGACCCTGATGATCGGCTTCATGGCCCGCCACATGAACAAGCGACGCATGCTGTACTCGGTGGATATCGATCCGGCGGTGAGCGCCTATGCGCGCGGCTGGGTCGAACGCGCCGGCCTCGGCGCCGAGGTCCATCTCGAGATCGGTGACTCGGCCGATCCGGACCGGCCGAAGCAGGCCGCGGGCTACCTGGGCGGCGCACCGCAGCTCATCTTCATCGATTCGTCCCACCAATACGCCCACACGCTACGGGAGCTCGATCTGTGGTTTCCGGCGCTGGTGGCGGGCGGTTTCCTGCTGATGCACGACTCTTCGGATTTCGCCCGCGGATTCGACAAGGCCGGCGGCCAGGGCGTCAAGCAGGCGCTGGAAGAGTGGATCGGGGCAAACCGGGTGGCGGCCTTGAACGTGAATGGCTTCGTCGGCGGTGGGCGGCCGGGCGACTATCCGTATCTGGACGGCTGCGGCCTGACGATCATCCAGAAGTCCCCTGCCTGAAGCGGAAGATCGGGGCCGGCCGCAGATGACGATCGACGAAGCCATGACGGCCCTGGTGGCGTCCCGCCCGACCCGCGTTGCCTCGCCCGCCGGCCGGACCCCCGGGCCCGGCCGTTCGAATCCATGTCCCTGCCCATCCCTTACCGGTTGCTGACCGGCCTGCTGGCTGCACTCGCCGCAGTCGGGCCGTTCTCGATCGACACGTATCTGCCGGCCTTTCCGATGATCGGCGCCGAACTGGGCGCCACCCCGCTCGAAGTGCAACAATCGCTGACCGCCTACATGGTGCCGTTCGCGACGATGGTGTTGTGGCACGGCACGCTGTCCGACGCCCTCGGTCGGCGCCGGGTACTGATCGTGGCGATGACCGCCTACGCGGCTGCCTCGCTGGCCTGCTCGTTCGCGACCGACATCCACGAATTGTGGCTCGGGCGCGCCCTGCAGGGTGTGTGCGCCGGTGCCGGCATGGTGGTCGGTCGGGCGGTGGTTCGCGACGTGCTCGAAGGCGCCCGTGCCCAGCGGCTGATGTCCCACGTGACGATGGTGTTCGGCGTGGCGCCGGCAGTGGCGCCGATCATCGGTGGGCTGCTGGTCGGCGTCGCCGGCTGGCGGTCCATCTTCGTCCTGCTCGCGTGCCTGGGCGTCTTGCTGGCCCTGAGCTGCTGGCGCTGGCTGCCGGAATCGCTGCCGCCGGAGCGGCGCCAGCCGATTCATGCGCTGGAGCTGTTGCACGCCTACCGCAGCGTCTTCGTGCGGCCGGCCTTCATGGCCCTGAGCGGGGCGATGGCGTTCAATTTCGCCGGTTTCTTCATCTACGTGCTGTCGGCACCGATGTTCCTGATGAACCATCTGGGGCTGGCACCCGATGCCTTCGGCTGGTTCTTCGTTCCGACCGTGTCCGGCATGGTGGTCGGTTCGATGGTCTCAGCCAAGATGGCCGGACGGTGGTCGCAGCGTCGTGCGATCGCCTTCGGCTATCTGGTGATGGGCGCGGCCGTCGCACTCAATCTGGCGGTGTCGTCACTGATCGTCCCGAGCCTGCCTTGGTCGCTGCTGTTTGCGCCGGTCTACACCTTGGGCATGGCTCTGGCGATGCCGGCCCTGAGCCTGATGGCGCTCGACCAGTTTCCCCTGCGTCGGGGGCTGGCCTCGAGTTGCCAGAGCTTCCTGCAAATGGGCCTGAACGCCCTGGTGGCCGGCGTGCTGGCGCCGATGGTGTGGGCGACGACGCTCAGCCTGGCGCTCGGCGCGACGGCCCTGACCGGGACCGGGGCGCTGCTGTTCGCCCTCTGGTGGTGGCGCCTGGCGCGTCGGGATCAGTCGCTCTCGCCGAGGTAGGCGGCACGCACCGCCGGATTCTCGAGCAGTTCGCGGCCGCTGCCGGCCAGCGTGATGCGCCCGGATTCCATGACGTAGCCGCGTTGGGCGAACTCCAGTGCGAGGTTGGCGTTCTGTTCGACCAGCAGGATCGAGACCCCCTCTTCGCGCACCGACTGCACCACCTCGAAGATCTTTTCGACGATCAGCGGCGCCAGTCCCATCGAGGGCTCGTCGAGCAGCAGCAGCCGCGGGCGTGAGAGCAGGGCGCGGCCGATCGCCAGCATTTGCTGTTCGCCACCGGACAGGGTGCCGGCGACCTGATGCAGCCGCTCGCGGATGCGCGGCAGCATGTCGAACACCCGCGCCAGGTCGGCGGCGACGCCGTCGGCGTCCTTGCGGATGTAGGCGCCCATGCGCAGGTTCTCTTCGACCGTCAGCCGGGTGAAGATGCCCCGCCCTTCCGGCACCAAGGCAATGCCCAGCTTCAGCCGCTTGTGGGCCGGCAGGCGGGCGAGATCCTCGCCGCGATAGCGGATCGTGCCGCCGGCCAGCGGCAGGGTGCCGGCGATCGCGTTCAGCGTCGTCGTCTTGCCGGCACCGTTGGCGCCGATCAGGCACACCATCTCGCCCTCGAAGAGCATCAGGTCCACGCCCTTGACCGCCTCGATCGCGCCGTAGGCGACCTGGACGCCGTCGAGCTGCAGCAGCGCCGTGTCGCCTTCACTGGGCATGATGTCCGCCTCCGAGATACGCTTCGACGACCGCCGGATCGCGCTGCACGGCGGCCGGCACGTCTTCGGCGATCTTCTTGCCGAAGTCGAGCACCGCGATGCGGTCGCACAGGCCCATCACCAGCTTGACGTCGTGCTCGATCAGCAGCACCGTCGTGCCGTCGGCGCGAATGCGTTCGATCAGCTCGCGCAGGCGGCCGGTTTCGGTCGCATTCATGCCCGCGGCCGGTTCGTCCAGTGCCAGCAGGCGGGGTTCGGTGGCGAGCGCCCGGGCGATCTCGAGCCGGCGTTGGTCGCCGTAGCTGAGGTTTTTCGACACGGTCCGGGCGAACTGTTCGATGCCGACGTAGCGAAGCAGTTCGAAGGCGCGCTCGGTGGTCAGGCGCTCTTCCTCGCGGGTCCGGCGATTCTGGGTGAGGATGCCCCAGATCGTCGCCCGCGTGCGAATGTGATGGCCGGCCATGACGTTCTCGAGGGCGGTCATGTCACGGAACAGCCGGATGTTCTGGAAGGTACGCGCGATGCCCTGTTCGACCACGACGTGCGGCTTGCCGGTCGGCAGTTCGGTGCCGTCGAAGACGAACTCGCCCTCATCCGGTACGTAGGCGCCGGTGAGCACGTTGAACAGGGTGGTCTTGCCCGCGCCGTTGGGGCCGATCAGACCGTAGACTTCGCCCTTGTTGATCGTCAGCGACACCTCGGAGAGCGCCGTCAGACCACCGAAGAACTTGCTGATGGCACGGGCTTCGAGCAGGCGGATCATGCGCGCGCTTCCCCGGCGGCGACGAATTCGGGCCGGCTGTAGCGCGCATGGGCCGGGATCAGGCCCTTGGGCCGCAGCAGCATCATCAGGATCATCGCCAGCGAATAGAGCAGCATTCGCAGCACTTCGGGATCGAGCACCACCTGGCCGAACAGCGCCTGCTGCAAAGGCAGGGCGATGTGGCGCAGGATCTCGGGCAACGCGGTGAGGATCAGGGCGCCGACGACGGCGCCGGCGATGTTGCCCATGCCGCCGAAGACCACCATCACCAGCACCGCGATCGACTCCATCAGCGAGAACGATTCGGGCGAGACGAAGCCCTGGAAGGCGCCGAACAGACCGCCGGCGACACCGCCGAAGGTCGCGCCCAGCGAGAACGCCAGGAGCTTCATGTTGCGGATGTTGATGCCGATCGCCTTGGCCGCCAGTTCGTCGTCCCGCATCGCCGCCCAGGCTCGACCGACCCGCGAGATCTGCAGGCGCTGGATGAACAGGATCGAGCCGACCACGCACAGCAGGAAGAAGTAGTAGTAGAAGAACAGCGAGTCGATCTTGAATCCTGCCAGCTTGATGCTGCGGGCGAGATCCCAGCCGAACAGGTTCATCGAATCGAGCAGGTTGATGCCCTGCGGGCCGTTGGTGATGTTGATCGGATAGTTCAGGTTGTTCATGAAGATGCGCACGATCTCGCCGAAGCCGAGGGTGACGATGGCGAGATAGTCGCCGCGCAGGCGCAGCACCGGGAAGCCGAGGATGATGCCGGCCAGGGCGGCCAGCGCCGCGCCCACCGGCAGTACCAGCCAGAATGGCAGGTGGATGCCGTCGGCGGCGCCGATGCCGGCGGCGAAGGCCGGAAAGGCCTCGGCGAAATGGGGCGAGGCGAGGAAGGCCCAGGTGTAGGCGCCGACCGCGTAGAACGCGATGTAGCCGAGGTCGAGCAGGCCGGCGAAGCCGACCACCAGGTTGAGGCCCAGCGCCAGCATCATGTAGAGCAAGGCGAAATCGAGCACCCGCACCCAGGTGCGTCCGAACAGGATCGCGATGAGCGGCGCCACCAGCGCGATCAGGATCACGACCGCCCGTGCCGCGCGCGGCTTGTGCTTGCCCAGATACGGGACGAGTTCGGCGAGTTCGTTCATGGCGCGTTCCTCAGGCCCGGTCGGAGACCCGTTCGCCGAGCAGGCCGGTCGGTCGGAAGATCAGCACCGCGCCGAGGATCACGAAGGCGAAGATGTCCTGGTACGAGGAATTCAGGAAGCCGAACGTAAAGTCCTCGATGTAGCCGGCACCGACCGCTTCGACCAGGCCCAGTACGATGCCGCCGAGCATGGCGCCGGCGAGGTTGCCGATGCCGCCGAGCACCGCCGCGGTAAACGCCTTCAGCCCCGGCATGAAGCCCATCGCGTAGTGGGCAATGCCGTAGTTGCTGGCGAACATGACGCCGGCCACCGCCGCCAGTGCGGCACCGAGGACGAAGGTCAGCGCGATGATGCGGTTGACGTCGACGCCCATCAGCGCGGCCACCCGGTGATTCTCAGCGGTGGCGCGCATCGCCCGCCCCAGCCGCGTGCGATTGACCAGGGTCACCAGCGCGAACATCAGCAGGGCCGACACCACGATGATGGAGATCTGCACCGGCGAGATGAAGACGCCTTCGATCGGTTGGATCGGTGTCGTCGAGATCAGCTGCGGAAAGGTGTGGTAGTTGCGGCCCCAGACGATCATCGCCACGGTCTGCAGCAGGAAGGAGACGCCGATCGCGGTGATCAGCGGGGCCAGCCGCGGCGCCCCCCGCAGGCGGCGATATGCCAGCCGTTCCATCAGGAAGGCGACCGTCATGCAGGTCGGGATCGCCACCAGCAGGCCGGCACCCAGCAGCATCAGCGGCGGTAGTTCGGGGGCGACCCCCATCAGCGCGGTGATCGTCGTCAGTGCCGAGAGGGCGCCGATCATCAGCACTTCGCCGTGGGCGAAGTTGATCAGCCCGAGGATGCCATACACCATCGTGTATCCCAACGCCACGAGCGCATAGACGCTGCCGACCACCAGGCCGTTGAGGATCTGCTGCAACAAGGTTTCCATCTGCGGCCCTCGAGTGGCGGCGGGGGCGAGGCCGCCGCCGGTGATCGTCTCGCGCGGTACGGAAAGGATACCGGAGCGCGATGCCCGGGGCGGCGCTCGCCCCGGGTGCGGCGCTCAGTCGTGGCGCGGACCTACATCGCGCTCCACTTGCCGTCCTTGTACTGATAGACGGTCACTGCGCCTTCTTCGATGTCGCCCTTCGGATCGAACGAGATGTTGCCGGTCACGCCCTGAAAACTGACCTTCTTCAGTTCCGGCAGGTAGTCGTCGGGGTCGGTCGAACCGGCCGCCACCATCGCGTTGATGATCGCCATGGTGGCATCGTAAGCATAGGGCGCGTAAATCTGTACGCCGGTGCCGAAGCGCTTTTCGAAGCGGGCATTGAAATCCTT
This sequence comes from Rhodocyclaceae bacterium, assembly GCA_020445785.1. Taxonomy (GTDB): domain Bacteria; phylum Pseudomonadota; class Gammaproteobacteria; order Burkholderiales; family Rhodocyclaceae; genus Cognatazoarcus. The sequence goes on along the minus strand of JAGRFZ010000013.1, from coordinate 14,753 downwards.
TCCGCCCGGCATCTTGTCGAGGGGTACGCCGGCCATGGTGCAGTAGGCGTTGGCGCTCATCGCGTTGCCGGCCAGCTTGATGAACTCGGGCGAGCAGCCGCCGTCGCCGGTGACGAACTTGGCGCCGATGCCGAGTTGCTTGATCTGCTTGAGCATCGGCCCGCCCTGCGCGTCCATGCCGCCGAACATGATGACGTCCGGATTGGTGGCCTTGATCTTGGTCAGGATCGCCATGAAGTCGGTGGACTTGTCGGTGGTGAATTCGCGCGCGACGATCTCGCCGCCGGCGGCCTTGACCGCCTTTTCGGTCTCGTCGGCAAGGCCCTGGCCGTAGGCGGTGCGGTCGTCGATGATCGCGACCTTGCCGCCGCCCAGCCCCTTGACCGCGAAATTCCCGACCACCGAACCCTGCTGGATGTCGTTGGCGATGGTGCGGAAGATCCCCTCGTAGCCTTGCTGGGTCAGCTTGGGGTTGGTCGCCGAGGGCGACACCATCGGCACGCCGGCCTGGTGGTAGATCCGCGACGCCGGGATCGTCGTGCCCGAATTGAGGTGACCGACCACGCCCTTGACCTCGGCGTCCATCAGCCGCTGCGCCACGGTGGTGCCGGTCCGCGGGTCGGCCTGGTCGTCCTCGCCCATCAGCTCGAACGTGACCGACTTGCCGCCGATCGTGATGCCTTTGGCGTTGGCATCCTCGATCGCCAGCAGGGCGCCGTTCTCGTTGTCCTTGCCCAGGTGCGAGATCGAGCCGGTCAGCGGCGCGACGCTGCCGATCTTGACCACCATGTCCTCGGCGTGGGCGAACGAGATGCCGAGACCGAGGGCAGCAGCGACAAGCAGGGATTTCTTCATGAACCAGTCCTCCAGCGAACACGAAATGTCGGATGAATCGCACGCGGCGGCATGGTCCGCGCCCGACGTGGGCAGCGGGCGATCGATGCTCCGGCGACGATTCCCAGCCTGCCCAGGCGCCATCGACGCAGCGCTGCTGGACGGGCAGCCGTCATTTTGCAGAAAAATGCCCGGGCCGTGCCATCCGCATGGGGCAGGCGCCGGCGTCGGCGCAGTTTTCATTGGTTTGCCGTGATCCCGCGCGAGGCGTGCCAGAATCCCAATCTGACATCGAACCGGCCCAGGGAGCCGGGAGCAAATCCATGAAATCCATACTGAAACTGTTGTGCGGGCTGCTTTCGCTGATCGGCATCAGCGCCTGTGACGTGTTCGACATCGAAGCGATCAAGCCGGGGGTGACGACTGCCTACGAGGTGCGCGACCGGCTCGGCGCACCCAATACCGAGTGGCGCAATGCCGACGGCAGCGTCACCTGGGAGTACAGCCGCCAGCCCGAGGGTGTGACCTGCTACATGATCACGATCGGCGCCGACCAGGTCGTGGTGGCGGTCGAACAGGTCATCACCGAGGCCAACATGGCCCGCATCCAGCCGGGCTGGAACCGCGATCAGGTGCGGCGGTTGCTGGGCCGCCAGCGCTCGGAAGAGCGCTTCAAGGGGGGCGCCGAAGTGGTGTGGGACTGGCAGATCCCGGCCGAACACGTCGAACAGACCTTCTTCAACGTGCATTTCGACGCCGCCGGCGTGGTCGTCAAGACCAGCCGTTCGGTCAAGCCGTTGCCCTGAGCCGCCACCGAACGGTCATTAGTTGACCTGATTGGTCGGGTATAATCGGCGCATGTCTTCCGCCGATCCGATCCATTTGCGGCCACCGCCGCCAGCCGCCCCATTCCTGCCGACGACGCGCGCCGAGATGGACGCGCTCGGCTGGGCATATTGCGATGTGGTTCTCGTCACCGGGGACGCCTACATCGATCATCCCAGCTTCGGCATGGCCCTGGTCGGCCGTCTGCTCGAGGCCCGCGGCTACCGGGTCGGCATCATCAGTCAACCCGACTGGCGCTCGGCCGAGCCCTGGCGCGCCCTCGGCCGGCCGCGGCTGTATTTCGGCGTCACTGCCGGCAACATGGATTCGATGGTCAATCGCTACACGTCGGATCGCAAGATCCGCAGCGATGACGCCTACACCCCCGGCGGTGCGGCGGGCCGCCGGCCGGACCGGGCGGTGGTGGTGTATGCGCAGCGGGCGCGGGAGGCCTACGCCGGCGTGCCGGTGGTGATCGGCAGCATCGAAGCCAGCCTGCGCCGGATCGCCCACTACGACTACTGGTCGGACAAGGTGCGGCGCTCGGTGCTGGCCGATGCCAAGGCGGAATTGCTGATCTATGGCAATGCCGAGCGCGCACTGGTGACACTGACCGACCGTCTTGCGGCCGGCGAGCCGATCGACGCGATCCGCGACCTGCGGGGCACCGCATTCATGGCGCCGCGGGGTTGGCGCCCGGCAGCGGACTGGGCCGAGATCGATTCCACCGAGGTGGACCGTCCCGGTCCGCTTGCGCCGCACCCCGACCCCTATGCGGCCGAGCCGGCGCGAGCGCCTGGCGCCCCCGGCGAACAGCCGATTCGGCTGGAACCCGCCGCCGAGCGCGTCGCCCGGCGGCGGGCCGAGCGGGCCCGGAGCGTCGTCCGGCTGCCCGCCTACGAAGCGGTTGTGGACGATCCGGTGCGCTACGCCCATGCCTCGCGCACGCTGCATCTGGAATCGAATCCGGGCAATGCGCGCGCGCTGGTGCAGGGTCACGGCGACCGCGACCTGTGGCTCAATCCCCCGCCATTGCCGCTGGACACCGAGGAAATGGACTTCGTCTACGGCCTGCCCTATGCGCGGCGGCCTCATCCGAGCTACGGCGAGGCCCATATCCCGGCCTGGGAGATGATCAAGTTCTCGGTCAACATCATGCGCGGCTGTTTCGGCGGCTGTACCTTCTGCTCGATCACCGAACACGAGGGGCGCATCATCCAGAGCCGCTCCGAGGCCTCGATCCTGCGCGAGATCGAGGATATTCGCGATCGCACGCCGGGCTTCGCCGGCACCATCACCGACCTCGGCGGGCCGACCGCCAACATGTACCGGCTGGCTTGCAAGGATCCGGCGATCGAGCGCGCCTGCCGTCGCCTGTCCTGTGTCTATCCGGGCATCTGCGAGAACCTCGGCACCGACCACGGGCCGCTCACCGCGCTCTACCGCAAGGTCCGCCAAGTGCCGGGCGTGAAACGCGTGACGATCGGCTCCGGCCTGCGCTACGACCTCGCGGTGCGTGACCCGGAATATGTGCGCGAACTGGTCACCCACCACGTCAGCGGCCTGCTCAAGATCGCGCCGGAGCACACCGAGGACGGTCCGCTGTCGAAGATGATGAAGCCCGGCATCGGCAGCTTCGAAGCTTTTCGCGAACTGTTCGAGCGCTTTTCGAAGGCCGCCGGCAAGAAGCAGCACCTGGTGCCCTACTTCATCGCCGCCCATCCGGGCACCAGCGACGAGGACATGCTCAACCTGGCGCTGTGGCTGAAGGCCAACGGCTTCCGCGTCGATCAGGTGCAGAACTTCCTGCCGACGCCGATGGCGCTCGCCACCGCGATGTGGGCCAGCGGCCGCAACCCACTGAAGTCGCTACGCCGCGGCGGCGAGGCGGTCACGATCGTGCGCGGCGGTCGCCAGCGGCGTCTGCACAAGGCCTTCCTGCGATACCACGATCCGGACAACTGGCCGCTGCTGCGCGAGGCGCTGCGGCGCATGGGGCGCGCCGACCTGATCGGCAACGCTCCGCGGCACCTGGTGCCCCGTGCCCGCGCCGGCGAAGCGCCGCCCCCGCGGCGGGGCGCGGCGCCGGTCGGCGCCCGAGGCGGCGGTGCGAGGCCGGCACTGAACGGACCGTCGCGTCGTACACGGAGGCAGCGGTGAGCCCGGCGCTGCTGCTGTTGGCCGGTCTCGGCTTCGGCGCCGTGGCCATCGCGATCGTCGTTCGCCAGCGTCGCGCGGCACAGTGCAGTCGGCACGATCCGCGGGTCGGCGCGTTGGCAATGGTGCTCGCTGCCGGCAGCTTGATCGCGGCGGTGGTGCTGCTGTGGAGCGCGATCGTCGGGTGGGCGGCGTAGCCGCGGAGCGTCGAGGCCTCGTCGCGGGTGCGCGGCATCGACCGAGCCGCGCAGCGCGCTTCAGGCCGACGCTCGCGCGCTCTGGCGCTGCCAGGTACCGCTGGCGACGACCTTGCTCAGGTAGTCATCGAAATCGGTCGCCGGGCGCCCGAGTGCTTCGACGACCCCGCTGGTGGGCTGCGAGTTGCGGCCGTCGAGTACCTTGGTGAACAGTTCGTGCATCAGCCACAGCAGGGGCTGGTCCGCGCCCTGGGCGCGGAGCGCGTCGAGGAACCGTTCGACCGGAACCCGCGTGTACCGCACCGGGTAGCCGGTGACCCCGGAGATCGCGGTTGCGCACTGGGCAAAGGTCATTGCGCGCGGGCCGCTGAGCTCGAATACGCGATTGCGCAGTTCGGGGCGGGTCAGCACGGCGACTGCGACATCGGCAAGGTCGTCGACGTCGATGAAAGGCTCTGCGATGTCGCCGGCCGGAAGCATCAGCTCACCCTTCAGAATTCCGTCGAGCATGAAGCTCTCGCTGAAATTCTGCATGAACCAACTCGCCCGTACGATGTTCCAGTCGAGGCCGGACTGCTCCAGCACCCGCTCGGCGCGACGAGCGCCGTCTTCGCCGCGGCCCGAGAGCAGCACCAGGTGCTCGAGGCCCAGCTCGGCAGCCAGGGTGACGAACTCGCGAATCGTCTGTTCGGCGCTCGGAATCGCGAGATCCGGGTGGAAGGTGACATAGGCTGCGCGGGTGCCGGCCATCGCCTCGCGCCAAGTATGCGGCGCCTGCCAGTCGAAGGTGGGCGTGGTCGAGCGCGATACCGCCCGCGTCATGTGCCCCAGCGCCTGCAGCCGGCGGTCCACCCGCCAACCGGTCTTGGCATTCCTGCCGATGATCAGAATGGGTGCGTCTTGCATGTCGGTGATCTCCTGTTCGTTCGGGCCATCGAGGGCTGCTGTTCCGGCCGCCGATGGAAGGCATTCTGGGATTGGGTGCCTGGAGCAACAATCACAGAAAAGCGAAAATAATTATCCGAATGTCCAAAACTGAACTGAGATCGATGGCCAGTCCGCTGGACGTACCTCCGCGAGTCGCCCCGGAGTTGCCGCCGAGCACCGATCCGCTCGGCCATGTGCTGCAGCTCCTACGGCTGCACGGCGTGCTCTACTGCGACGCCGAGTTCACCAGTCCGTGGGGCATCGAGCTACCTGCGCTGCCCGGCGTCATGAACGTGGAGGTGGTCACCGCCGGGAGCTGCTGGCTCGAGATCGACGGCGAGGCGCCGGTGTCGATGCCCGAAGGCAGCCTCGTGCTCATTCCGCGAGGCCGACGCCACAAGCTGCGCGGCAGCCCGGGCGATCGCACGACACCGCTCGAGCAGATTCCGGTCCAGTACATCGGCGAGCGCTTCGAGATCATGCGCTTCGGCGGCGGTGGCGCTGCGACCCGAGTGACGTACTACGGTGTGCGTTTCGATCCCTACCTGGCCGATCGTCTGATCCGGCTCCTTCCGGAAGTGCTCCACCTGCACACGCGAGCGGACGACGACAGTTGGCTGCACGGCACGATCGCCCTGATCGCGCAGGAAGCGCGGCGGCGACTGCCGGGCTACGAAACGGTCATCACGCGGCTCGCGGATGTCCTGGTGATCCAGGCGATCCGGACCTGGGTCGAGGGCGTTCGCGACGAGCCGCGGGGCTGGATCACCGCCCTGTACGATCGGCGGATCGGCCGGGCGATGTCTCTGATGCATCGCCGGCCCGCGCATCCGTGGCAAGTCGATACGCTCGCGCGCGAAATCGGCATGTCACGCTCGGGATTGTCGGCACGGTTCACCGATCTGGTCGGAGAGCCGGTGGCGCAATACCTCACCCGGCTGCGGATGCAGCTCGCCCACCGGGAGCTGCGCGAGACCTCGGCGACGCTCGCGCAGATCGCCGAGCAGGTCGGCTACCAGTCGGAACCCGCTTTCCATCGCGCGTTCAAGCGTGTCGTCGGCGTGACACCGGGTGCGGTGCGCAAGGGTCAGGCGTCGTACCCGCCGGGCAGTGAACCTCCGGTTCGGTAGTGCCGGGTTCCGGGCGTTGCCGCCGGATGCAGGGAGGGTGCCACCATTCGGCGGACCGCTGTCCGCGGCGTCAGGCGATCCCATCCTCGCTCGTGCAGTGGCCGCATGGAGGTGCCGGATGACGATCGTCAGTCCGATGATCGCCCAGAACCGCGCCCAGAAGGCCCATATCCCCTGCCAGCCCAGTCGAAGGCGCCGGCGAATCGGTCCGCTGCAGAACCGAACTGCCGGCCCAGTAAACGCCAGAGGCCGGGCATTGCCTGCCCGTGGCGGCGCCCAATACGCGCGGGGACTCATTCTCAACCCAACTTGTCCGCCGCCGGCCGACCCGCGTGATCGCGTCCCCGCCGGCCTCAACGCGCGGCCAGCGCGGACGCGATCCGGCGGCGGCCGTCCGGGTCGGGCAGCGGACTCCGTCCAGCCCATAGGTTGTCGACCAAGTGCTTCGGGTTGCCGGTCGCCGGGATCGCGCAGGTCACCGCCGGATGCCCGAGGATGAACTTCAGGAAGAGCTGGGCCCAGCTCGTGGCGCCGTAGTCCGCCGCCCACGGCGGCAAGGGGCGATCGCGCACCGCCCGGAACAGGGCGCCCTTGGCGAAAGGTCGGTTGACGATGACGGCGATGCCGAGATCGGCGGCCAGCGGCAGCAGGCGGCGTTCCGCTTCCGGTTCGGCCAGCGAGAAGTTGAGCTGCACGAAATCGATGCCGCCGCGACCGAGTTCGGCCGCCAACTCGGCATGGGCACCGGCGTGGTAGTGGGTGACGCCGAGGTAGCGGACGCGGCCCTCGCGCTTCCAGCCGCGCAGGGTGTCGAGGTGTACGTCGGTGTCCAGCAGGTTATGCACCTGCATCAGGTCCATCCGTTCGACGCCCATCCGCGCGAAGCTGCGCTCCATCTGCGCGATGCCGGCCTCGCGGCCTCGGGTCCACACCTTGGTGGCATGGAACAGCCGCCCGCCGACGCCGAGCTCGCCGGCCAGTCGGCCGATGGTGGCCTCCGAGCGCCCGTACATCGGCGAGCTGTCGATCAGCCGGCCGCCGCCGTCGACGAAGCGGCGCAACACCTCGCGCACCGGCGCGGTTTCGGACTCGGTGAGGCCGATGTCGAAGCTCCGGTAGGTGCCCAGGCCGATCACCGGGAGGCGTTCGCCGGTGGACGGGATCGGGCGGCTGACCAGCGCGCCGGCGGCGATGTCGTCGGCGCGGGACAGTCGGAAGCCGCCGAGCAGCGCGCCGCCCGCGAGGGCGGCGAGGCAGCGGCGGCGGGGGCGGGAGATCGGGTCGTCGGTCATGCGGATTCCTCCGGGGATCGGCTGCGTTGGCGGTGGCTGTACCCGAGGCCAGTCGACAGCGCCAGCCAGGCGGCGGCCAGCGGCAGGGCGACGGTGGCGATGCCGGCGACCGCCAGGCCGAGGGCCTGCAGTGCGCTGTGCAGCCAGCCGCTCAGCGCATCGCCGCCACGATAGACCACGGTGTCGATCAGGTTCTTGGCCTTGAAGCGCTCGTCGCGGCCGACCACCGTGAACAAGGTCTCGCGGGCCGGGCGGGCGAACGCGAAGTTGGTGGTGCGGCGCACCACCTGGACGCCGACGATCACCGCCAAGGTCGGCGACAGTGCCAGCAGCGCAAAGCCGCCGAGGCTCACCAGCGGCAGCACGGCGAGGCCGACGCCGCTGCCGAAGCGGCTCAGCAGGCGGCCGGTCAGCAGGATCTGGCCGAGCAGGGTCAGGGCGTTCACGGTCAGGTCCATCGTCGCGAACAGCTGGGTGCGCTCGCTGCGATCGGCAATCGCCTGTCCGACGATTTCGGTCTGGCTGAAGTAGAGCAGGGTCGAGGTGCCGCTGTAGAGCAGCAGCCAGCCGCAGATGCCGAGCAGGTAGGGCTGCCGCAGAATCGCCCGCACGCCCTGCAGCGGATGGCCGCCGAGGGACTGCGGCGCGTCCTGCGGTTCGCCGTGGCGGCGCAGCCCCACCAGCAGGATCGCCGCGACCGCGAGCAGTACGGCCGAGGCCGGCAGCAGAAAGCCGCGGCCCAGGAAGGCGGTCACGGCGATCGCCAGCAGGGGGCCTGCGACGGCACCGACGCTGCCGCCGGCGGCGATCAGGCCGAACAGCCGCGCGGCAGCCTGCGGCGAATGCAGGTCGGACATCAGCGACCAGAACACCGAGACGACACCCAGATTGAACACGCTGACCCAGACGAAGAAGGCCGGCCCCGCCAGGGCGACAGTGCCGGGCAGGGCCAGCAACACGGCAAAGGCGAGCAGGCTCGCGGCGAAGAACAGATAGATGCCGGGCAGCACCCGGGCCAGCGGGAAGCGGCTGAGCAGCCAGCCGAACAGCGGGACGGCGAGCAGCATGACGACGAAAGTGGCGGTGAAGGTCCACGCCAATTGGCCGGTACCGGCATGGACCGCGAGTTCGTCGCGCAGCGGCCGCAACAGGTAATAGCTGGCCAGCAGGACACAGAACAGCAAGGCCGAAAGCAACAAGCTGCGGCGCTCGCCCGGCTGGACGCCGAGCCATGCGAACAGGCGTCGGCCCGGTCCGGCCGCGTCAGAACGATCGCTCATCACCGTGCCCTAGTGGCCGCATCGCGAAAGCCTTCGATGGGCCGCGTCACGCCGCGGCCGACCGCTCGACGGCGCCGCGCCCGGGAATGGATTGGTGTGGCACGCTGTCTGATTGCATGATCATGGTTTCCGACCGCGCTCGTCGATTGCGGTTCGGCGAGCGCCGACGATCTCAAGGAGCCGAATATGCGCGGAAAGCTCTCTGCCCTGGGCTTGTGCCTGCTGCTCATCGCCTGTGCCTATCGGCCACCGCTGCTGGCGCTGCCGGCCGGGCAGGTGACCGAGGCCGAGGTCGTCGCTACCGCCGGCGCGCCGACGCGGCGCTGGCAGGAAGCCGACGGTGGCAGCACGCTCGAATACGCCACCCAGCCCTGGGGCACGGTGTGCTGGATGGTGCGGCTCGACGCCGACGGACGTCTGGTGGGCGTCAGCGACGCTCTTTCGCTCGACAACCGATTGACGATCGAGCCCGGCATGAACAAGGCGGAGGTCAGCCGCAGGCTCGGCGTGCATCGCTCGGTCGAGTACTTCGTGCTGTCCGACGAGGAAGTGTGGGACTGGAACATCGAGAACACCGGGCCTGGCATCGAGACCCGCTTCAACGTGCATTTTCGCGACGGTGTCGTCCTGCGGACCAGCCAGAGCTACATCTATCCCAGAGACGGCGGCTTCGATCTGTAGCCGGCAACGACACGGGGCCGCTCCGGCATGGTTCCGGCCCGGCCTTGCCGTGCTGTGGCGCAACAACGAGCATTCCGTAACTGCGAGTAGCAAAAACAACCTCTATACTGCAGTGCACAAGAGCAGATATAGAGGTGCCCCCAATGGAATCCATTACCGCCGATGACGGCGAGCCCATCCATTATCACGACGACGGCGAAGGCCCGCCCCTTGTCCTGCTGCATGGCTGGACGTCCACCCATCGGGATTGGAACCCGTTCGTGGCGCCCCTTGCCGCGCGGCACCGGCTGCTGCGTTGGGACGCCCGGGCCCACGGTGGCCATGCGCTGCGGACCGGTACGGTGGCGACCGTCGAGCGGATGGCCCGCGACCTCGACAACCTGCTGACCCGGCTCAACCTGCGTGGAGTGACGCTGGTGGGACACTCGATGGGTGCGCTGACCCTGTGGCAATACCTTCGTGATTTCGGCAGCGAGCGGATCGCCGCCGCGGTGGTCATCGACCAGTCGCCCAAGCTGGTGACCGATGAATGCTGGGACAAGGGCATCTACGGCGATTTCGATTGGGCGCGCAATGCCGTATTCATGCGGGCCTTGGAGCACGATTTCGCCGAAGCCGTGCTGTGTCTCGGGGCCGACGGCCTCGATCCGCGCGCCCGCCAGCGCTACCTCGACAACGCGGAAGGCGTTCAGGCATTTCGCGAGCGCATGCGGCGGCTCGCGGCCAAGCCGTTGATCGACTGCTGGGCGAGCCTGAGCGCGGCCGACTACCGTGACGTGCTGCCGTCGATCGATGTGCCGGTGCTGCTGGTGTATGGCGCACGAAGCAACTTTTACACGGCCGAGACGGCCGCCTACGTGCGTGATGCGATTGCCGACGCGCGGCTGGAGGTCTACGCGGACGTCGACCATTCCCCCCATCTGTGGTGCAGCCAGCGCTTCGTCGATGACCTGCTTTCCTTCGTCTGGGCGCGCCGCGGAGCGTCGTGCCCGGAAGCCGGTTGAGCCACCGGGCAGTGATGTGCTGCAATGCAGCATAAGAAGCCGGTTTCGCCCCGGAATGGTGCAGTCCCCGACGTTTCCGGCACCGGATTCTCCGCTGATACGCGGGACAATTCTTGGTTAAATTATTGGAATATCAAGGGATGTACAGGTATTGGCCAGTCTCCGGGTAGGGGTTGGCCGGAATTTTGCATTGCAGCATACCAGGTGGCGCCCAACCGGTCGCGGCGGGCACCAGACACTGCAATCCTGTGGAGGAATCGATCATGGATGCCTTGTATGTCGCACTCTTCTCCTGGGCGGTGAGCCTGTCCGGCCTGCCCGTGCCCGCCGAACCGCCGGTGGTGGTACGGGTCCCCCACCAGTTTTTCGTCGACAATGCCTGCAACGGTCGCGAGTGCCGTGTGTACGGCTGGTACGCCGGTGGCCGGGAAGTCTATGTGGACGAGGGTATGGATCCCGAGCAGAGCGTGCTCGCCGCATCGGTGGTGGTCCACGAGATGGTTCACTATCTGCAGGGCACCCAGCGCAACGGCGGCTTTCCCGCCAAGGGGGCTGCCTTCGGCGAGATCCTCGACTGTTCGGCGGCCATCGACATGGAACTCGAGGCCTACCGCGTCCAGCGGGAGTTCATTACCCAGCACGGCCTGTATCAGCCGGTCGGCCTTTCGATGATGCGGGTCGGCTGCAGCAAGTGATTGCAGGCCGGTCGCTCAGGTCAGGAGCGCGACGCAGGCCGAAAAGCTGAAGAACGACGCCGCTGTCGACACCAGGATGATGCGCGCGATGCGGCCGTTGTTGGCGCCGAAGCGCTCGGCCAGCAGCGATACGTTGCTGGCGCTGGGCAGCGCCGCGACCAGGACCAGGGCGACGACGGTCGGCGTCTCCAGGGTGAGGCCGGCAAAGCGCGCGGCGGCACAGGTGGACAGCACCAGCAGCGGGTGTACGAACAACTTGATCAGCGCCACCGGCACGTAGTCCTGCCACGGCGTTGCGGCATTGGTGGTCATCTGCGAGCGGGCGAGCACCGCGCCGATGGTGAACAGCGCGACCGGGGAGGCGGCGTTGGCCAGTAGTGCGATGGTCTTGTCGACCGCTCCGTGGAGTTCGAACTGCATCGCCGAAAACAGGCCGCCGAACAGGATCGCCCACGGCATCGGATTGCCGAGCACGCCGCGCAGTGCCCTCAGCGCCGCCGCTCTGGCGCCGGCGGCGTCCTTGCCGAGCCGCGAGAGGGCGATGCACAGCGAAGTCGTGATCACCAGGTCGATGGCGATGGTGACGATCACCGGCGCCGCGGCGCGCTCTCCGAGCAGGGTCACGAGCAGGGGGACACCCATGAAGCCCGAATTCGGAAAGGCTGCGGTGAGCGCGCCGAACGACGCGTCGTTCCAGCCGATCCGGCCGCCCATCGTCAACCCGAGGGTGAGCGCGACGACCACCAGCGCGCACACCAGGTAGACCCCGAAAACCGTCGGATCCAGCAACTCGGCGATCGGTGTGCCGGCGCCAAAGCGGAACAGCAGGCACGGCAGTGCGAAGAACAGCACGAAGCTGTTGAGGCCTGGAATCGCTGCCTGCGGCAGCAGCGCCCGCCGGACGGAGAGGTAACCGCACAATACCAGCGCGAAAAACGGGAAAGTGACCTTCAGGACGTCGAGCAAGGGGGCCTTCTGGCGTGCGCAGACCGCGAGATCATCACATTCGCAGAACGTGCCTGAAATTGGGATCAACCCTAGCAGCCTGTCGGTCGCCGGCCACCCGTCGACGCCGTTCGGACTGCGTCCGTACGCGATCGGATACTGGCGGCATGGCGCCACCTGCCCGACCCGGCGTCTATCCGGCTCGCGACGGCTGCCGCGGCCCGGCCGCCAGCGCCTCGTCCGGCAGCGTCGCGAGGGCCTGCGAGAGCAGGGTCTGCCAAATCTCGCGTTTGGCTTCCCGGCTGAGGCCCGCGTGGGCCGGGCTGGTGGAGGGCAGCCGCTGGCGTGGCAAGGCCGCGCTGCGCGGATCGAGGGCAGGCGCCACGTGGCGCCGGAAGCACTGTTCGGCCTTGCTGCCGTTGAAGAAGACGGCCCGAATCGCGGGGTGCCCGCGCAGCAGCCCGGCGATGTCGTTGGTGACGATGCTGGTGTCGTCGATCGCGGCGTCGAGGCTGCCGCGGCGCCGGCAACTGGCCATCACGTCCCACAGCGCGACGCCACCGGCAAGCAGCGCGCGGCAGCGCTCGCGATAGTCGGCGTCGGCGGCGAAGCCGAGCAGCGAGGCCATGATCGGCCAGAACGCATTGCGGGGGTGTGCGTAATAGTGCATCTGGGCCAGTGACGCCAGCCCGGGCATGCTGCCGAGAATCAGGATTCTGGCGTTGCGATCGACCAGCGCATCGAAGCTGTGAATGCGTTCGGTCATGGATGCCGCCCGCGGGCCTCCCACACCGGACGGATGCCGACGGCACCTGCCCGATCGGCTATGCTCAATGCAAGGACGGCGATACGGTCGGGGGAGACGAAGTGAGCAAACATGCCGAGTTGCTGCGCGAGGTGCCGATTTTCGGCGCGATTCGCGAGGACATCATCGATTTCCTGCTGGCGAGCGGCCGGCCCCAGCGTCTGCGTGCGGGCGACTGGCTGATGCGCGAGGGCGATCCGACGGGCTCGATGTATGTCATCGAACGCGGAGAAATCGCGGTCCTCAAGGCCCACGGTGAGCGCCAGTATCTGATCAACACCTTGCGCGATGGCGACTGCATCGGCGAGATGGCGCTGTTCGACCTGATGCCGCGCAGTGCCTCGGCGCTTGCCCTGAGTCACGTCAGCCTGCTCGAAATCGGCTCGGCGGCGCTGCACGAACTCTACCAGCGTGATCTCGAGCAATTTGCGTTGATCCAGATGAACATGGGCCGTGAGGTCACACGCCGCCTGCGGGAATGCGAAGAACATATCTTCCGCCAGCTCGATTATCCTGAATTCGATCCGGGGCCGGATTCTGCGCTGCCTTGGCCCGGCCGCTCCACCCGCTCCGGCGGGTGAGCGCGACCGATCCGACCAGGCCTATTCGACCACGACCGTGATCGTACTGCTCATCGCCGGGCCGTAGGAACGGTGCTGGCCGTCCGCGAACTGAAGCGTCAGGGTGTGGCGCCCCGGGGCCAGTTCGAGCGCAGTCTCGGTCTGGCCTTTGCCGAAATGGCGGTGTCGTTCGTCGGCCGGAACCGGGGCGCCTTCGGCGATCGGCTCGCCGTCGATGATCAGGTGGTGGTGCCCGGTGCCGTCCACCAGTTCGCCGGCGGGCTTGACCGCCATGCCGTCCACCGCCATCACCACCTGGAACTGGGCAGGCACGCGCGCGCCGTCGGCTGGGCTGACGAAATGGACGCCGGCGGCCGATGCCGGCAGCGAGAACAGCGTTGCCGCGGCGGCCACGGCTGAGATTCGGATGATTCCCATGGTTCTTCTCTCCTTTCGATCGGGGTCGGAAACAGCGGCTCGATGGCGGCGGCCAACGCGCCGGCCACGCATTATCGCCACAAGTCGTGCTCCTGTTGGCGCTGCCGTCGCCCACCGGCAGCGGTCCCGCATCGTGACCCATCGGCGATTCCGGGCTAGAATCCGCACTCTGCTGAGGAGCGCTGCGACCCGTGGCGGGTGGTGATTCCCGGGGCCAGGCTCAGCAACCGAACAACGGCGCTCGCAAACCCCAGCCGGTTTGCCGCGCCGTTTTCGTTGCGGGCGGGCCGGCGCAGACTGACCGAAGGACGGGAACCGGACATGCAAGCCGACCGAAGCGACGAACTGCGGCGCCTGCTCGCCGAGCGCATCCTGGTGCTGGACGGCGCCATGGGAACGATGATCCAGCAGCTGCAGCTGACCGAGGGGGACTACCGTGGCAGCCGGTTCGCCGAGCACCCGCGCGATCTCAAGGGCAACAACGACCTCCTGGTATTGACCCGGCCGGAGGCGGTGGCGGGCATTCATCGTGCCTATCTCGAGGCCGGCGCCGACATCGTCGAGACCTGCACGTTCAACGGCACGCGGGTGTCGCAGGCCGAATACGGTCTGGGTGAGTTCGCCTACGAAATCAATGTCGCGGGCGCGCGCATCGTGCGCGAGCTGTGCGACCAATTTACCGAAGCGAATCCCGACAAGCCGCGCTTCTGCGCCGGCGTGCTCGGTCCGACCTCGCGCACGCTGTCGATCTCGCCCGACGTCAACGACCCGGGATTTCGAAATGTCCGCTTCGATGCGCTGGTCGAAGACTATGCCGACTCCGCCCGCGGCCTGATCGACGGCGGCGCCGACCTGCTGCTGATCGAGACCATCTTCGATACCTTGAATGCCAAGGCCGCGGTGTTCGCGGTCGAGCAGGTGTTCGAGGTGCTGGGCCGCCGTCTGCCGGTGATGATCTCGGGCACCATCACCGACGCCTCCGG
>JAGRFZ010000098.1:3784-5810 GCA_020445785.1 Rhodocyclaceae bacterium | reverse complement strand
ATCAGCTTGCGGACCTCATGCTGGCTCTTACCGCAGAAAGAGCAGTACAGGAGCTTGTCACCGGATTTCTTGTCAGTCATCTCGCAGTCCTCTGTCAGGCGGCATCGGCGCGGCTGCTCAGCACCTTGTCGATCAAACCATACTCCTTGGCGCCATCGGCGGACATGAAATTGTCCCGATCCGTGTCTCTTTCGATCCGTTCGATCGGTTGACCGGTGTGCTTTGCCAGCATTTCGTTGAGGCGCTGACGCAGGGCCAGGATCTCGCGTGCGTGGATCTCGATGTCCGAAGCCTGCCCCTGAAAACCGCCCAGCGGCTGGTGAATCATCATGCGTGAGTTGGGCAGCGCATAGCGCTTGCCCTCGGCGCCGGCCGCCAGCAGGAAGGCGCCCATGCTCGCGGCCTGTCCGATGCACAGCGTGCTGACGTCCGGCTTGATGAACTGCATGGTGTCGTAGATGGCCATGCCCGCGGTCACCGAGCCGCCCGGAGAATTGATGTAGAAGTAGACATCCTTGTCGGGGTTCTCGGATTCCAGGAACAGGAGCTGGGCCACCACCAGGTTGGCGGTGGCATCATTCACCGGACCGACCAGGAACACGACGCGCTCCTTGAGCAGCCGCGAATAGATGTCGTAGGCACGCTCCCCGCGACCGCTCTGCTCCACCACCATCGGCACCAGGCCGAGGGCGCGGGGATCCCAGTCCGACTGCCCTTGCGGATTGTTCGTGTTCATGCTCGTTTCCAGTTGTCCCGTGTCGGCCTCAGGCCGCGTTTCCCATCAGTTCGTCGAAGGCCACCGGCTTGGCGACCGCCTTGGCGCACCCCAGTACCCACTCGACCACGTTGTCCTCGATCACCAGTGCTTCCGCCTGCTGCAATTGCTGCGGGTTGCCGTAGTACCAGTTGATCACCTCCTGCGGGTCTTCGTAACTCTGCGCGAATTCCTCGACCAGGGCGCGTACTTGTTCCGGCTTGGCGTGCAACTCGTTGGCCTTGACCGCTTCGGCCATGATCAGGCCGAGCTTGACCCGGCGCGCGGCCTGGTCGGTAAACCAGGACGGCTCGACCGGCAGTTGTCCGCTGGGCATGCCGCGCGCTTCCATGTCGCGCCGGGCGTTGTCGGCCATCTGACGGGATTCGATCTCGACCAAGGCGTTGGGCACCTCGATCGGCGTGACCTCGAGTAAGGCATCCATGACCTGCTCCTTGACGCGGGTCTGAATCCGCCGACGCACCTCACGCTCGAGATTGGCGCGCACTTCCGCACGCATCGCGTCCAGACTGCCGTCGCCGACGCCGAGGCTCTTGGCGAATTCCTCGTCGAGCGCCGGCAGGATGGCCTCTTCGACCTTCTTGACCACGATCTCGAACTGCACCGCCTGACCGGCCAGCTCCTTGGCGTGGTAATCCTCGGGGAAGCTCATGTCGAAGGTCTTGCTCTCACCGGCACCGAGGCCGACCGCGGCGGTCTCGAAATCCTTCAGCATCGCGCCGGCCCCCAGCACGAACGGGAAGTCCTGCGCCTGCCCACCGTCGAACACCTCACCGTCCTTGCGACCGGTGAAATCCACCGTGACCCGGTCGCCGTCGGCGGCGACCCGATCCACCGGATTGTAGTCGGTGCGCTGCTTGCGCAGGACTTCGATGGTGCGATCCACCTCGGCCTCGCCCACCTCCAGTTCCGGCTTCTCGATCTCGCGCGCAGACAGATCGCCGACGACGATCTCGGGATAGACCTCGAACGTCGCGGAGAAGGAGAGGGAATCGTCCGTACCCTCGCGCGGTTCGATGCGGGGATCTCCGGCGATCCGGTAGTTGCCCTCCCGCAGCTTGTCGCCGAACGCCTTCTGGACCGCCGCGGTGACCGCCTCGGAACGGACTTGCGGACCGTAGGTCTGGGCGACGATCTTGAGCGGCACCTTGCCGGGGCGAAATCCGGCCATCTTCACGGTCTTCGACAGACGCTTGAGCCGACTCTCGACCTCCTTGTCGATGTCTGCGACCGGCACGGTCATTTCGATCT
>JAGRFZ010000098.1:2538-3753 GCA_020445785.1 Rhodocyclaceae bacterium | reverse complement strand
CCATGAACTTCCCTGAATGAACGCTGGACGGCGGCGATGCGAAGGCCTCATGCGGGGCTGATCGCCTTGTTGAAGGCAAATTTTTAGTCTACCACAGAGCCCCTTCCGCCCCGTGGCCACGAGCCGCTGCGAGCGCCCCGCCGGTGCTCCGGCGGCGGCCGCCGTCCACTGGCCAGTGGCAACAACCGTGCCACCGGCGGCGCCCCGCCTGGCCCGATGTTTGCCACTGTTGAACCAATTGTCGGAGAAGCCCCACTCAAGGGGTGAACGGGCACCATTTTGGTGCTGGTGCAGGTGTGGGGCATAGCCGGGGCACTACCTTGGACCGATCGGCCGGGAATCGCCGACGGGCGGGGAACAGCCTATGAAAGTTGCGTCAAATCGCGCGAACGGCGACACCACCTTGTGCCACACTTAGAGTCGTTATCGAGGGCGATCCGCGGGTCGCATGCGTTCGCACCACGGCATTCAACCAGGAGGTTCGGTAATGAGCATCTTCACGGCATACCAGTCACGCTTCGAAGCCGCACGCGAGGAAGAGCTGTCGATCGACGAATATCTCGAACTGTGCCGCGGCGATGCGTCCGCCTATGCGACCGCTGCCGAGCGCATGCTGATGGCGATCGGCGAGCCGGAACTCGTCGATACCCGGCTCGATCCGCGCCTGTCGCGCATCTTCTCCAACAAGGTGCTGAAGCTCTATCCGGCGTTCCGGGATTTCTACGGCATGGAAGAGGTCATCGAGCACATTGTGTCCTATTTCCGCCACGCCGCTCAGGGACTGGAAGAGAAGAAGCAGATCCTCTATCTCCTCGGCCCGGTCGGGGGCGGCAAGTCCTCGCTGGCGGAAAAGCTCAAGAGCATGATCGAGCACGTCCCCTTCTATGCCATCAAAGGCTCGCCGGTGCATGAATCCCCGCTCGGCCTGTTCAACGCCGAGGAGGACGGCGCCCTGCTCGAAGACGACTACGGCATTCCGCGACGCTATCTCAACACCATCATGAGCCCGTGGGCGGTCAAGCGCCTGCACGAGCACAACGGCGACATCACCAAGTTCCGGGTGGTCAAGCTGCGGCCCTCGGTCCTGCGACAGGTTGCGGTCGCCAAAACCGAACCGGGCGACGAGAACAACCAGGACATCTCGTCCCTGGTCGGCAAAATCGACATCCGCAAACTCGAGCAGTTCTCCCAGGACGACCCGGACGCCTACAGCTA
>JAGRFZ010000098.1:0-2491 GCA_020445785.1 Rhodocyclaceae bacterium | reverse complement strand
TCAAGGCGCCGATCAAGGTGCTCCATCCCTTGCTGACCGCGACGCAGGAGCAGAACTACAAGGGAACCGAAGGCTTCGGCGCGATCCCGTTCGACGGCGTCGTGATGGCCCACTCGAACGAATCCGAATGGGTCTCGTTCAAGAACAACAAGAACAACGAGGCCTTCCTCGACCGCATCTACACCGTCAAGGTGCCGTATTGCCTGCGCCTGACCGACGAGATCCGCATCTACGACAAGCTGCTGGTCAATAGCTCGCTGTCCGACGCCCCGTGCGCGCCGGACACCCTCAAGATGATGGCCCAGTTCGCGATCCTGTCCCGCCTGAAGGAGCCCGAGAACTCGTCGATCTACTCGAAGATGCGGGTCTACGACGGCGAGAACCTGAAGGACACCGACCCCAAGGCGAAGTCCTACCAGGAGTATCGCGACTACGCCGGTGTCGACGAAGGCATGACCGGTCTGTCGACCCGCTTTGCCTTCAAGGTGCTGTCGAAGGTCTTCAACTTCGACCATCGAGAGGTCGCTGCCAACCCCGTACACCTGATGTACGTGCTCGAGCAGCAGATCGAGCAGGAACAGTTTCCGCCGGAGGCGGAAGCGCGTTTCCTGGCCTTCATCAAGGAGTATCTGGCGCCCCGCTACGCCGAATTCATCGGCAAGGAGATCCAGACCGCCTACCTCGAAAGCTATTCCGAATACGGCCAGAACATCTTCGACCGCTACGTCACCTACGCAGACTTCTGGATCCAGGATCAGGAATTCCGCGATCCCAATACCGGCGAGATGCTCGACCGCAATGCGCTGAACGACGAACTCGAGAAGATCGAGAAGCCGGCCGGCATCAGCAACCCGAAGGACTTCCGCAACGAGGTGGTCAACTTCGTGCTGCGGGCACGCGCCAAGGGCGGCGGCAAGAATCCGAGTTGGACGTCCTATGAGAAGCTGCGTTCGGTGATCGAGAAGAAGATGTTCTCCAACACCGAGGACCTGCTGCCGGTGATCAGCTTCAACACCAAGGCCAGTGCCGACGAGCAGAAGAAGCATCAGGACTTCGTCAATCGGATGATCGAGAAGGGCTACACCGAGAAGCAGGTGCGGCTGCTGTGCGAGTGGTATCTGCGGGTGCGCAAGGCATCCTGACCGCAGGGCGGCCCGGGCCCCCGCCCGGCCGTCGATCGGACACAACTGCCGGGAGGGCTGCATGGTCCGCATCATCGACCGCCGCTTCGACAGCAAGAAGAAGAGCGCCGTCAACCGACAGCGCTTCATGCGCCGATTCAAGCACCAGATCCGCCGCGCGGTTTCCGACGCGATCGGTGGCCGCTCGATCCGCGACGTGGATTCGGGCGAGAACATCTCGATCCCGTCCAAGGACCTTTCCGAACCCCATTTTCAACACGGCGAAGGCGGCGTGTGGGAAACCGTGTTTTCCGGCAACGACCGCTTTTCGAGCGGCGACCGCATCAATCGGCCGCCGCCCAGCGGTGGGCAGGGCGGCGGCGGTTCGGCCAGCGACGAAGGCGAAGGCGAGGACGACTTCGTCTTCCAGTTGAACCGGGAGGAATTTCTCGATCTGTTCTTCGAGGATCTGGAGCTGCCGAACCTGGTCCGCACCCAACTCGCGCAATTGGTCGAGTACAAGAGCCACCGGGCCGGTTTCACCAACGACGGCGTGCCGGCCAACATTAACATCATCCGTTCGCTGCGCGGCGCCCTCGGTCGTCGGCTCGCGCTCGGCGCGCCCCATTGGGCCGAGATCCGGGAACTGCAGGAAGAACTCGAACAGAAGCGCGAAGCCCTCGGCGAGGACCACGACGAGGTCCGCGAACTCGCCGAGAGGATCGCCCGCCTGCGCGCGCGGATCGAGGCGATCCCCTTCATCGACAGCTACGACCTGCGCTACAACAACCGGGTCAAGGTGCCCAAGCCCACCACCAGCGCCGTGATGTTCTGCGTCATGGACGTCTCGGGCTCGATGGACGAGGAGAAGAAATCCACCGCCAAGCGCTTCTTCATGCTGCTCTACCTGTTCCTGCTGCGCACCTATGAACGGATCGAGGTGGTGTTCATCCGTCATCACACGATCGCCAAGGAAGTGGACGAGGAGGATTTCTTCCACTCGCGCGAGTCCGGCGGCACGGTGGTGTCGAGTGCGCTGGTGATGATGCGCGACATCATCCGCGAGCGCTACGGCAGCGGCGCCTGGAACATCTACGGCGCCCAGGCCTCCGACGGCGACAACTGGGAAAACGACTCGCCCCAGTGCCGCGAGTTGCTGGATGCGGAAATCCTGCCCTACTGCCAGTATTTCGCCTACATCGAGATCACGCCGGGCGAACCCCAGAACCTTTGGCGGGAATACGAGGTGCTGCAGGCGGAGCACGCCAATTTCGCCATGCAGCGCATCGAAAACATGGGCGACATCTATCCGGTGTTCCGCGAACTGTTCAAGAAGAGCCTGGTATGACGGCCCCCACGCTCACTTCGTT
>JAGRFZ010000097.1 GCA_020445785.1 Rhodocyclaceae bacterium | reverse complement strand
TGGCGGGTCACCAGACTGGTGTCGGCAAACAATTCCGCCAGCAACGGCTTGAGCGAACGACGGTCCTGGGCGGCGACGAAACCGTCGATGTAGGCGCCGTTGATCTCCTCGCCGAGACCGGCGCTGCAGATCAGGATCAGCGATCGCACCCGCTCCGGCGCCTTGTCGGCGAGTTGCAGGCACACGGCGCCGCCCATCGAGTGCCCGGCCAGATGGGCCGCGTCGATGCCGACAGCGTCCATGAACGCGAGCAGCGTGTCGGCCAGCGACTCGAGCGACCCCTCGCCGACCTCCTTGACCGATTCGCCGTGACCGGGCAGATCGAGGGCATACACTGCCCGCTTCGACGACAAGGCCTCCTGGTTGAACAGCCAGTTGTTGAGGTCGCCGCCGAATCCATGGACCAGGATCAGCGGATCGCCGCCCTCGTTGGCCGCCCCTCCGTGCTTCATGAAGCGGATGCGGCGACCGGCCACCTCGATCTTTTCGGGCGCCGGGCCACTGTCCTCGTCGTCGTCGGACGGCGGCACGAAGTTGGCCTGGAAGGCTTCGACGGCGGCGTCGATTTCGGCATCGGCGACTTCCGCGTTCGCCACCACACCGAGCAGGCCGCCGACCGGCAGGACGTCTTCGCCGCTGGCGGTCTGCCTGCGCAACACGCCGGCCACCGAGGCCTCGACCGCGCCGGCGATCTTCTCGCTCTCGACCTCGACGATCTCCTCGCCGACCTCGATCGGGTCACCGACACCCTTCAACCACTCGTTGACCTTTCCTTCCTTCATCGAGAGGCCCCACTTGGGCATCGTGAGCATGTGGATTTCAGCCATCAACGGTACTCCTTGACTCTCGTGACGGCGGCCTCGATGGCAGCCGCGTTGGGGATGTAGAGATCCTCCAGCGCATCCGAGAACGGTACCGGCACGTGGGGCGCAGTGACCTGCTCGATCGGTGCCTTGAGCGCAGCGAAGGCCTTTTGCGCCACCAGGCCGGCGATGTCGGCGGCCATGCTGCAGCGCGGGTTGGCCTCGTCGACGACCACCAGCCGGCCGGTGTTCTCGACGCTCTCGAGAATGGTGTCCTCGTCCAGCGGCGAGGTCGTGCGGGGATCGATGATTTCGCAGTGGATGCCCTTCTTCTGCAGCGAGGCCGCGGCCTCCTGCGCGAAACCGACCATCCGCCCGATTGCCACGATGGTGACGTCGTCCCCCTCGCGCACCACCGCGGCCTCGCCGAAGGGCACGGTGTAGAGTTCCTCCGGTACCTCGCCTTCCATCGTGTAGAGCACCTTGTGCTCCATGAAGATGACCGGATCGTTGTCGCGAATCGACTGGATCAGCAGGCCCTTGGCATCGTAGGGGTTCGACGGCACCACCACCTTCAGCCCCGGGATGTGGGTGAACAGGTTGTACAGGCACTGGGAGTGCTGGGCTGCGGCGCGAAAGCCCGCGCCGTACATGGTGCGGATCACGACCGGGGTCTCGGCCTTGCCGCCGAACATGTACTTGAACTTGGCGGCCTGGTTGAAGATCTGGTCGAAGCACACGCCCATGAAATCGACGAACATCAGTTCGGCCACCGGGCGCATGCCGTTGCAGGCCGCACCGACCGCCGCGCCGATGAAGCCGGACTCGGAGATCGGGGTATCGAGCACCCGCCCCGGGTGCTTGTGGAAGAGCCCCTTGGTGACCCCGAGCACGCCGCCCCAGGCATCCTCCTCGCCCGGCGATCCAGCGCCGCCGGCGTTGTCCTCACCCATCACGATGACGGTCTGGTCGCGCGCCATTTCCTGGTCCAGCGCTTCGTTGATGGCCTGCTGGTAAGTGATCTTTCGTGCCATTTTTCGTCTCCTCGGTTCAGTAGCTCACGTACACGTCGGTCATCAGGTCGGCCGCCGACGGCTTGGGATCGGCCTTGGCCTTGGCCACCGAGCCGTCGATCAGCGCCCCGACCTCGGCATCGATCGCGTCGAGCTGTTCACCGGTGATTTCGCCGTTGGCGGTGACGCGCTTGCGGAACTGCAGCAGGCAGTCCTTGGTCTCCCGCAGCTTCTGCACTTCGCCGTCCGCACGATAGGTCTGCTGGTCGCCTTCGAAGTGGCCGTAGTAGCGCGACAATTTCATCTCGATCAGGGTCGGGCCGCCGCCGTCGCGGGCGCGGCGGATGGCCTCGCCGGCCGCCTCGTGCACCGCGAAGAAATCGAAGCCATCGACGATCACACCGGGCATGCCGAAGGCCGAGGCGCGGTCGGCAATGTTGTCGCAGGCCACCGACCAGGTGGACGAGGTGGTCTCGGCGTAGCCGTTGTTCTCGGCAACGAAGATGGCCGGCAGATTCCACACCGTAGCGAGGTTCATCGCCTCGAAGATCGTGCCCTGGTTGGACGCGCCGTCGCCGAAGAAGCACACCCCCACCGTCCTGTCGCCGCGGATCTTGGCGGCCAACGTGGTGCCACAGATCAGCGGGCCGCCGCCACCGACGATGCCGTTCGCACCGAGCATGCCGACCGCGAGATCGGCGATGTGCATCGAGCCGCCCTTGCCCTTGCAGGTACCGGTGGCCTTGCCCCAGATCTCCGCCATCATGCCCACCGGGTCGACCCCCTTGGCGATGCAGTGGCCATGACCGCGGTGGGTACTGGCGATGTAGTCGTCACCGGTCAGGTGCATGCATACGCCGGTGGCCGATGCCTCCTCGCCGGCGTAGAGGTGGACGAAGCCGGGGATCTCGCCGGTGGCGAAGTCGTTATGTACCCGTTCCTCGAATTCCCGGATCGTGCGCATCGTCCGGTAGGCCTCGAGCAGGCTTTCGCGATTCAGCGTCTCGCTCACGTCAATCTCCTTCCATGGTTGTGGTCGTCAAGACCGGTTCCGGCGATCCCGACCGGAGCGGCCGGATTCGCCCGTTGCTGCTGGCTCGGAAGCCGGCCCTACAGGTCGGGCGGGCGCACGGCATCTCCGCCCAGTGCACCGCACCTGACTGCTTCTCCCAACGTGGCGCCGACATCCAGCGTCCACGGACCATCGAGGCTCAAGCGCACTTCGGCGCCGTCGCCGTCGAGCAATTCGATCTCGCGCTCGCCGTCGAGGGCGATGCTGCCCCGGCGGGTGGTCACGACGTAATTCACTGCGGGCTGCATCCGACCGGCCTCGGCGACGCCGACACGGCTCACCAGGCCCGGCGCGATCGGCGCCCATACCGAGCGGCCATCGCCGGCGCAGCGGACGTAGGCGCCGCAGGGCTCGTCGCGCCCGACCGGCGCGACCATCGCCGCGATGCTCGAGAGGCCGATCGCGTCGGGCTCGGCGAAGGCGACGAACAACTCGGTGATGGTGTCGCCCGCCCACACCGCGCGGGCCCCGACGTGCGCCATGCGCGTCACGCAGACATCCACCAGGGCCAGTTCGCGGCGGCCGCCGACCTGGACGTACAGGCATTTGTTGCGCTTCAGCGCCCGCTCCGGCGCTACCCGCCCGGTGGCGAAGACGCCCACCGCGAGACCGGTGACGGTGGCCTCGCGCAGATCCGGGAAGACGTTGTTGGTACCGGTGGACAGGGTCGCCAGGGGCATCTCGGGCACCGCGCCCGCGACCACCCGGTGGGTGCCGTCGCCGCCGAGAACGACGATCAGCCGCGCCCCGGCCGCTGCCATCGCGCGGGCCGCGGTGGCACTGTCCTCGGCACCGTCCTCCAGCGCCATGTCGACGAAATCGAGCCGTGGCCAAGGCGGCAGCTTCTGGGCGTGGTGGGTGCGTACCGCACGGATCACGCCGGCGCTGATGCCGGTCGCGTCGGGCATCATCAGCACACGATCGACACCGAGCTGCCCGAGCGGCCCGAGCAGGCGCTGGATCATGTTGGCCTTCTCGGCCGTCGGAAAGACCGAGGCCTTGGCGGTCAGGCGGCGGATGTCCCGTCCCGAGGCCGGGTTGGCGACGATGCCGACGACGAATTCCGATGGGGCTGCAGAGGGCACGGCTGGCAATTCCCGGTTGCGATGCATTGCCTGGCGCACGGGATGTGCCAGGTGCATGGCCCGACCCGGCTCGACCCGCCACCAATCAAGCACTTCTTTTTAGGAACAATAGCTTGCATTCCAGGCCACGGCGAATTCGGTGACCAGCCGGCATCGCCCGAAGCGCCGCAGGCAGCGGGACACGTGCGTCACCGGCCCGAATCCCTCAGGACAGCTGTTGCAGCGAGTGAGACACGTGTACGCGTTGCCAGCGGCGAATTCGTCCAATAACCTGAATCATCGTGGGGAATCCCGCGATCAGATCCGGCGGCGCCAGCCAGCCGGGCGAGGAGGAGACAGCATGAGGTCACACCAGGCAGTCGTGCATCACGTCGGCCGCGTCATCGACGTGGTCGAGCACGGCGCACAACTGGGGGGGGATGGCAACGCGAGCCGGTTGGCCCGTTCGTGGCAGCGTTCCCTGAACAGTCATCAGGTGGATCCCGCGCAGATCAACGTGCCGCGCGTCGTCACCGCGCAGGAGCTGCGGGAACACCGGGACCGGCTCGAAACCTTCATGCGCATCTCGCGCGAAGGGATCGACCGGCTCTACGCCCAGGTACTACCGGCCAACTACTGTGTGCTGATGACCGACGCCGCCGGCGTGACGATCGACTTCCGTACCGTGCCCGGTCAGGACAAGGAGTTCAAGGAAGAAGGATTCCGCGTCGGCACCTGCTGGTCGGAGGAACAAGAGGGCACCTGCGGGGTCGGCACCAGCCTGATCGACGGGCAGCCCACCCTGGTCCATCGCGACGAGCACTTCCGCACTCACAACATCAAGTTCACCTGCAGCGCATCGCCGATCTTCGGTCTCGACGGCACGCCGATCGCGCTGCTCGACGCATCGGCCCTGAATTCGCCGGACCAGCGCGACAGCCAGTTGCTGGTCTTCCGCATGGTGATCGAACGCGCCCAGCAGATCGAGAACGCGTTTGCCTACTACAGCCTGCGCCCCTATTGGGTTCTGCAGTGCGGCCACCTCGCCGAGTACTTGAGCGTGCAGACCGACTACATCGTCGCCTTCGACGACAAGGGCCAACTGGTGGGCGGCAACCGCCGCGCCAACCTCGAACTGCTGACCCGCGACGGCCACGCGCCGACGTTCGTGCATGACCTGTTCGAATGCACCGCCAACGACATCCTGGCGGCGGCCCACGCCCGCCCCGGCCAACCCTTCCCGCTGCGTCTGCAGGGCTCGGGGGAACGCATCTTCGCCACGCTGCGGGCGCCGGCGAGCCGCAGCCGCCAGGCCGAACTGCAGCGCCGGGTGGCGGTACCCGAGCGGGCGGACACGAACGACACCACCAAATTGCGCGGTTTCGCTCATCTGGCCCTACGCGACGACCGGGTGCGGGCCAATGTCGAGCGCGCGCTGAAGATCGTCAACCGCGACATACCGGCGATGCTGCTCGGCGAGACCGGCACCGGCAAGGAAGCCTTCGCCCGCGCTCTGCACGACTACAGCGATCGCAGCAAGAAGCCCTTCGTCGCGCTCAATTGCGCCGCGATTCCCGAGAATTTGATCGAGAGCGAACTGTTCGGCTACCGCGAAGGCGCGTTCACCGGCGCACGCGCCAAGGGCGCCCGAGGCAAGATCCTTCAGGCCGACGGTGGCACCTTGTTCCTCGACGAGATCGGCGACATGCCGCTGCAATTGCAGTGCCGGCTGTTGCGCGTGCTGGCCGAAGGCGAAGTGCTGGCCCTCGGCGCGGAGGCGCCGATCCCGGTCGAACTCAAGATCGTCTGCGCCACCCATCAGAACCTGCCCGATCTGGTCGCCCAGGGCCGCTTCCGCGAGGACCTCTACTATCGCCTCAACGGCGCGGTGTTCCACTTGCCCCCACTGCGGGAACGCACCGACATCGGCGACGTCATCGAAACCGTGCTGCGCGAAGAGGCGGCGGCGATGGATCGGCCGGAACTGACCCTCGACAGCGACGCCTCGAGCGCACTGGAGCGTCACGACTGGCCGGGCAACATCCGCCAGTTGCGCCACGCGGTGCGCTACGCCTGTGCGATCTGCGACAACAACGTGATCCGCGCCGATCACTTCCCGCCGGACCTGTTCATGCCCAGCCGGCTGCAGCCCAACGCAGACAGCGGCAGTGCCGGCCCGACGCCCGCCCAGCGGGCCAGCGCAAGCCCGCCCGCGCCGCTCGACATCACCGACAGCGAAGCGATGCTGCGTGCCCAGATGATCGAGACCCTGCGCCGCAACCACTGGCAGGTGAAAATTTCGGCCCAGGAACTCGGCATGTCGCGCGCAACCTTCTATCGCAAGCTGTCCCGCTTCAACATCGTGCCGCCGAACCGGCGCGACTAATCAACCGCGGCCACCCGACGCGCCGACCGTTGCCGGTTCGATCGACCGGGTACCGGGTGGGCGCGATCGGCCTCAACTTCCCGCCTCGGATTCCGTAAAGAATCCACTCAGGCCGCGCCCTCCGCAGCCGATCCGGCTGACCTTCTCCGGGCGCAGTGCCCCACCGCATTGCCTGCCACGGGAGGTTCTCAATTGATCGAGTCACACACACGCAGAAAATTTCTCCGGAACGGCCTGGCCCTCGCCTGTGCCGGTGCCCTGCCCCTCGTCGCGCACGTCGCAAGGGCTTCACGGCCGCTTCGTATCCTCCATGTCATGAGCTTCGACTCGCCATGGCGATGGACCGATGGCCAGTTCGCCGGATTCCAGGAAGGGCTCGCGATCGCCGACGCCAAATTCCGGGTCTTCCAGATGAACGTCAAGAAGAACAGCACGCCCGAGGCCAAGGCCCGGGTCGGTGCAGAGGCCCGACAACTGGTCGACGAATGGAAGCCTGACCTGATCTACACCTCGGACGACGACGCGCTCACCCATGTCAGCAGCCACTTTGCCGGCCAGTCGCTGCCCTGCGTGTTCAGCGGTGTCAACAAGACGCCGGCCCAGCACGGCATCGAAGGCGCGCCGAATATCGCCGGCGTGCTCGAACAGGAACACTTCGTCCAATCCGTCGCTCTGTTGCGGCAAATCTCACCGGCGGTCAAGCGACTGGCCGTAGTGGGCGACCTGGGGCCCCAGTGGCCGCCCGTGATCGCCCGCATCCGCCGCAACATGGCACGCCTGCCCGAATGTGAACTGGTGGCGGTCGAACAGGTACCCGATTTCGCAGGATTCCGGCAGGCGGTGGCGGGCTTCCAGGAGTCGGCAGACGCCATCGTCCAGCTCGGCATCTTCGCGCTGAAGGACGAGCAGGGCCAGAACGTGCCCTACCAGCAGGTGCAGCGGTGGGTGGTCGAGAACAGCCGGCTGCCCGACATCAGTTTCTGGATCGACCGCGTCTTTCACGGCGTACTGGCTTCCGTCACCGTGTCCGAGCGGGAACAGGGCCTCGCCGCCGGACGACTGGCACGCAGCATTCTGGTGGACGGCGCCGCGCCCGGCTCGCTGCCGATGACGCCCACGGTCAAGGGCCATCCGGTGATCAACCTCAGCCGCGCCGAGCAGCTCGGCATCAACGTGCGTTCGTCCCTGCTGCTCTCGTCGGAGGTGGTACGCGGATTCCAGTGGGCCAACCCGGCGTGACCCGCCGCCGGCTGCGAGCCTGGCTGCTGGGCATCGCACTGCTGGCGATGCTGCTGACCTCGGCTGCCGTGGTCGTGACGGCGGGCTACCTGTTCCACCAGCGCCTGGTCGACACCGAGCTGTCGCGCGCCGGGGCGATCGCCTCCGGCCTGCGGGTACAGCTCGAGCGCCTGCTCGCGCTCGGTATCGAACTGGATCGCCTGCAGGGCTTCGAGGACCAGTGTCGCGATGCGATCGCTGCGAACCGGGGCTTGAGCGAAGCCTTCGTGGTGGATTCGCATGGTCGCATGCTGTTCCACAACGAGCCGCAGCGGATCGGCGAACAACTGGCCGGCTCCGCCCTGTGGCAACGCATCGGCGAAGGCGTGCTGCATGGCCACAACGCCGCCAGCGGGCTCTTCTACGCGACCGACGAGTTGCACAGCCCGACCGGCGAACTGCTCGCCAGAATCGTCGTCGCCTTTCCGAACTCCGTCGTCGAGGCCCAGCGCAACGAACTGGTGGCGACCGCGATGGCGGTCTCGCTGCTGGCGATCGGCCTCGGTGCGATCTTGCTGTGGCTGGGCTTCTCCGGCTTCGTCGCCCGCCCGATTGCCGCCATGCTGGATTCGATCGAACGCTTGCGCAGCGACAACCACGGCGCCGGCCAGCGGCTGCCGTCACGCGAGTTCGACGAGCTGGAACAGATCGTCCAGGGCTTCAACCGCCTGCTCGACCGGGTCGAGATGCATGAACTCGCCCTGCGTCAGGCCAAGGACGTCGCGGTCGCGGCCAACCAGGCAAAAACTGCCTTCCTGGCGAACATGAGCCACGAACTCCGCACGCCGCTCAACGCGATCATCGGCATGAACAGCATCGTGCTGCTGCGCGACCCCCAGTCCCCCCATGCCGACCACCTCAACAAGGCGCTGACCGCCGCCAGGCAGTTGCTCGCGATCATCAACGACGTGCTCGATCTATCGCGTGTCGAGGCCCACAAGATGCCGCTCGAGCTGCGACCCTTCGATGCGCGAGCGGTGGTCCGAAGCCAGATCGATCTGGTCGAGGCCCAGGCCCGTGCCAAGGGCCTCGAACTGGACGTGGCGATCGACACCCGGGCTGCCGAGACCCGATTCGTCGGGGATCCGCTACGCATCGGCCAGGTGCTGCTGAATCTGCTGTCGAATGCCGTCAAGTTCTGCGAACGAGGCCACATCCGCCTGCGGCTCAGCGTGCTGCCGGCCGACGGCGGCGCCGACACGTTGCGCTTCGAGGTTCAGGACACGGGCATCGGCATCGCAGCGGAAAAGATCGCCGTGCTGTTCCAGCCGTTCGAACAGGCCGACAACTCGAGCACCCGCAAGTACGGCGGCACCGGACTCGGCCTGGCGATCAGCGCCCGCCTGGTCGAATTGATGCACGGCGAGATCGGTTGCGACAGCCGGGTCGGCGAAGGCAGTACCTTCTGGTTCTCGCTGCCGGTCACGCTCGCCGAGGTCGCCGAGACGGCGCCCGAAGCATCCGCCCCGAGCCGCGGCCCGGCGGGCGGGCCGACCCAGCGTGTGCTGCTGGTCGAAGACGATGCCATGAACCGACTGGTTGCCCGCGAGTTGCTGGCGGAATTCCCGGTCGAGGTGGACGAGGCCGACGATGGCGAAAAGGCGGTCGAGGCGGCCACCGGCGGCAGCTACGCCCTGATCCTGATGGATCTGCAATTGCCGGGCATCGACGGCCTGGCCGCCACCCGGGCGATCCGCGCCAGGGCGCCGAAAGTGCCGATCCTCGCCCTCACCGCGAATGCCTTCGACGAGGATCGCGAGCGCTGCCTCGCGGCGGGCATGAACGACTTCATTGCCAAACCGATCCTGCCCGAACGTTTCCACGAGGTGCTCGCCAAGTGGCTGGGCAGGTCGGCGGCACCGGGCAGGGGCGGCTGATCACCCCCGACCCCGGCGCCGGCCGGCCGTCATCGCAGGCGGATGTGCAGCACCTGCCCCGGCCGGATCGTCCCCGGCGACGCCACCCGGTCGCGATTGTCCGCCAGGATCTCGGGCCAGCGCGCGGCATCGCCGAGCATCCGCCAGGCGATCGCCGAGAGGCTGTCTCCCGCGACCACGTGGTAGGCGACGGCGGTACCGGCTTCGTCGCTCGGAGGCGGCAGATGGATGCGCTGGCCGGGACGAATCCGGTCCGGGTCGGTCACCAGGCGGCCGCCGAGGCCGACCGACACGCGCGCGTTGTGGCGCCTCAGCAGGCGCGGCCACGCCGCGCCGTCGCCGAGCAGGCGACGGGCGATCGACCACAAGGTATCGCCCCGATGAACGATGTAGAAGCCGTCGTCGTCGATGCCACCGGCGGCCGGGTCCGGCTCTCCGGCGAGGATCACCGGCTCGACCGGCACTGCGCCCGGAAGCGCATCGAAGGTTTCGAGCAAGGTCCGATAGCGCGCGGCCCGCTCGCCCGCCCCGTTCTCCGCGGCCAGCCGCTGTCGATGCCGGAGCGTGTCGACCAGGCGCTCGCGAAGCGGGCCGATGCGCGCACGGGCGAAGGCATCCGGGAATTCGGCGATCTGCGCTTCGAGGAGGGAAAGAAGCAATTCGGAATGTTCACGTTCGAGTCCACCGACGAGCTCGCCAAGCATCGGCGGCGTCAGCACGAGCGCCGGTTGGCTGGGCGCGCCGACGGGTTCGCCCTTGTTGGCGCCGCCACCCACGCCGCTGGCGGAACCCGAAGCATCGCCCGGCACCATCATCGGCCGGTCCGAATAGCTCCCTGCGCTCCCCATAATTCCGCCACCGGGCCAGGACGGAACCGAAATGGTGCCGTCCGTTGACCCCGGCGTATCTTTCGCCGGTGGCGGTGGTGGTGGCGGCGTGGTGGCGGTCTGCCCGTCGACCGACGCCCCCGAGTTGGTACCGGCAGGCTCGACCCGGTGCGACGGCGAAAGCGGCAGCGCCAGCCACAGCCCGGCGCCGATCGCCAGCGCGACGACGCCCACCAGCAGCCAGGGTCGGCTCTTGCTTGCGCTCCGCCGTACGGTCTCGGTATGAGGCGGCGGCGTGGGCGAAGCGGCGTCACGCGGCAGATCCACGGGCGATCGTTCGGGCGGCGGCGATGGCCCGAACTCGAACAGACGCCCGTCCGGGCTCTGCATGTGCAGCGCCGGCGCACCCCATTCGACGCCATGGCCCCGCGCGTAGAGGAACGCGCGCGCCGAACTGAGCGCCGCATCGACCGGCTGCCCGGCCGCCAGGTATCGGTAGAAGTGCCGGGCCAGCGCCACCGCGACCCGATCCGGGATCGCGAACTGCATGGCGATGACGGCCGGGATGCCGCGGCGGATCAGGCTCTGGGCGACGCCGCCGAAGGGGTTGCCGGCAGCGGTTGCGCCGAAACAGCTATTGAGGAAGACCAGCCGTAGACTGTCCCGGTAGTTTCGCAGCAGCACCGCCAGGCGCCGACCGGCGATCGGCGCCGCCGGAGCGGGTCCACCGTCGGCTTCGAGCAGCAACACGCCTTCGCCGTCGACGAAATCGCCATGGCCGATGAAGTGGAGTACGTGGGGTCGGTAGGCCAGCAGGGCGTCGTCGAGGCGTTCCAGCGAAGCATGGTCGAGCCGACGGATCACCAGCCGACCGTCGTCGCGCAGATCGGCGAGCGCCGAATCGAGGTGAGCGAGTTCGTCGCCGATCGCGAGCTGCGGCTGGCCGGACGGGGCGGCCACCGCCATCAGCATGCGCAGCGGCGGCGCCACCGCCAGCGTCGGCGGCGGTGCATCCACCTCGAGCCGGCGCACGAGGGGCGTCAAGCGGTCGCAGAACAGGAAGTCCTCGCGTATCGGGCTGTAGAGCAACTCCCAGGGCAGGCGGGCCAGATCCGGTGCAGCCGTGGTATCGACCACGAAGCGCAGCCCGTCGCCGCGCTGGGGATCGACGGTACGCAGCCCCTGCTCGAGATCGCGGCCGGCGTCGGACCCCGCCAGGGCGCGATACAGTGCCTCGCCAATGCGGCGTGCCGACGCTTCCGACGGCAGCAGCGACGGGGCGATCGGCGGAACCGCGCGACGCACCGGAGCGCCGGCGTCGCGCGCATCGCGCCATAGACCCTGGGCCAGCGCCTCGGCATCGAGCGCAATACCGGCGGCGCGCGCACCACCGCCATCGCCCAGGCTGAGATCGTAGCCGCCGGCCGCATCTGCGCTGAAACGCAACTGCAGCGAGCGATAGCGTACGGGTACCGTCGCCGGCAGCGTGGCCTGGGCGGGCCGAGGCGGTTCGGTCGTGGCCCCCTCGCCCCATTGCCGTACCCGATCCTCGACCTCGATCACGACTTCGGCCGCCAGGTTGCCCTCGGCCCTCATCAGGGTGAGCGCCCGCAAATAGGCGGGCACGTCCGCCAACGGCGTCTCCGCCACCAGCACCGGAAGCACATGCCAATCCGCGGTCGGCCACTTGCGGGCGGCCAGCTTCAGCTCGGTACGGGTGTAGTGCCCCTGGCGAACGGCTTCCGGCGAGATCAGGAAGATGAACAACTCGGCCGACTCGACCGCGCGACGGATGCGGTCGTCGTAGCTGGTGCCGGCCGGCAGATCCTCGCGGTCGAAGAACACCTCGTGGCCGACCGCCTGCAGCCGGCAGCACAGATCCTCGGCAAGTTCATGGTACGCCGAGGCATAGGAGAGAAAGAGTTTCACACCGGGGTGGGCCCGCTCGGGGAGTCATTCCGAGTATAGCTTCCCGTCGCGAGCGATCGCCGGATCACCGCGCGCCTGGCGACCCGGGGCTGCCGCCAGCGCGGCGCCGGGGCGTGCCCCTCGAACGGACCGCCGTGCCGGCGGCACCGACGCGTCAATCCGCAGGCTTGGCGGCCAGATCCATGATGAATGCGACCAGCTCCCAGATGCGCTCCTCGGCCAGTGCATCGCCCCAGGGCGGCATCACGTCGGCGCCTTCGCGACCGTGGTAGATGGTGTCGAAGACGAACTGCTCGGTCAGGTCGGGCCGGTCCCGAAAGTCCGGCGCCCGGCCGCCGACACCGTCGTAGCCGTGGCAGTAGCCGGCGCAGGTCTTGTTGAAGCGCTTGCGCCCGGCGGCGATGCGCTCGGCATCGTCGAGCCGGAACGGTGTCAGCGTGGCGCCGGCCGTGGTGGCATCGTGGGTCGACAGCCAGCCGACGTAGGCCACCAACTGCTCGACGGTGGCAGCGTCCAGCACGCTGCCCCATGGCGGCATCGCGTGGTCGCCGTGCTTGCCCTCGACGATGCGCTTGCGGATGAACGCCAGTTCCAGATCGGGCCGCTGCTGCAGCGCGGGCGCCCGCCCCTCCCGCCCCACGCCGGCCTTGCCATGGCAGGTCACGCAGAGCTTCTCGAAGCGGGTCTTGCCGGCGGCGAGCGCGGGATCCGCCTCCGGGGTCGCCGACAGGCCGGTCGCGGGCACGGCGAGCATCGACACGGTCATCCAGCATCGCACCAACCGGGTGCGCAGCATGGCTTGGGGACGTGGGCGACGGTCTCGGGTCATCACGGGTACTCCTGTCGATCGCTCCGAAACGTCCGGAGCCGAGGGTTCGGGTGCCGTCGAAAAACGCACCCCGGACCGCAGCACCACGGTCCGGGGTCAATCACGGGCGTTTCACCCGTCCGGAGGAGGTCGTATGGGCGCACACGGGCAGGCCGGTGGCTCCCATGGCAGTCAGCCGCTCAGGGCAGCGTAAAGGCGATCAGCGCAGCGCCGCCGGGCAGATCCTTGATCTGCGGGAAAGCGCCCGCAAGGAAACCCGGCGCGTGGGAGCCGAGGCCGGTCGGGAAGACGAGGTACTGCTTGCCACCGGCACGATAGCTGACCGGACCTCCGCGCAGGCCGGAGCCGGCCCAGAAGGTCCACAGCTCCTTGCCGTCGTTGGCATCGTAGGCGTAGATGTTGCCTTCCATGTCGCCGGTAAATACCAGCCCGCCGGCGGTGGTCAGCACCGAGGACAGCGGCGGCAACTCGTAGCGGATGCTCCACTTGCGCTCGCCGGTGATCGGATCGCGCGCATCGAGCCGGCCATGGGGCTTGTCGCCCGGGGGCGGTACCAGCTTGATCGACTCGATGCCCAGCGACAGCGCAGACAAGGCCTTCATGCTTTCAGGATCGACCGGGCCGGCCTCGACTTCGTTGCACACTTCCATCGCGTGCGAGTACCACAGGCCAGTGCCGGGATTGTAGGCACCATGGTTCCAACTGCGGGCGCCGAGCAGGTTGGGACAGAAGGTCTTGACCTTGCCCTGCTCCGGATAGACCGGATCGATCAACTTGCCGCTCTTGGGGTCGATGCCCTTGACCCAATTCACGTTCTCGGCGAACTGCCAGACGTTTTCGAGCTTGCCGGAATCCTTGTCGGCGACGAAGACGAAACCACCCTTGTTGAGATGGACCAGCACTTCCTTGCCGTCCTTCTTGACCATCAGGGCCTCGTAGGCGGCGTCGTAGTCCCAGGAATCGTGCGGCACTTCCTGCAGGCCCCACTTCAGCTTGCCGGTCTTGGGGTCGATCGCCAGCAAGCTGGCGGTCCATTTGTTGTCGCCCTTGCGGTCGCGGTTGAAATAGTCCGGCGCGGCGTTCGAGGTGCCGATGTAGATGGTCTCGGTGCGCGGGTCGTAGGTGCCGGGCATCCAGGCGCTGCCGCCACCGATCTTCCACGATTCGCCGGGGAAGCTCTCGGGATTGTCCTGCGGAATCTCGAAGGTCCAGGCCCGTTCGCCGGTGTCGGCCTTGACTGCGAAGATCTTGCCGCGAATCGGCTGGTCTCCGCCGGTGGTGCCGCCGAAGAGGATCTCGCCGGCGAGCTGCGGCGGTGCCGAGAACAGCGCCCCGTACTCGTTCGCCATGTCGGTGAGCTGGGTGGACCACAGCTCCTTGCCGGTCTTCTGGTCGATGCCGATCATGCGGCCATCGAGGGTGCCGAGGAAGACCTTGCCGCGACCGACCGTGATGCCGCGGCTGGCGGCCGCGT
>JAGRFZ010000096.1 GCA_020445785.1 Rhodocyclaceae bacterium | reverse complement strand
CCTCGCTCGCCTTCGGCTTCGGCGTGCTGCCGCTGGCCCTGGCCAGCGGCGCCGGCGCCGGCAGCCAGAACGCGATCGGCACCGGTGTGCTCGGCGGCACGATCGCGGCGACGCTGCTCGGCATCTTTTTCGTTCCGTTGTTCTTCGTCGTCATCCGGCGGCTATTTACACGGCGACCCGCGGCCGATGCCGCGCTCGCGATCGAGGGGAGTCACTGAGATGAGGACATTGACCACCTTGTTCCGCCGCGGCGGCGCGCTGCTGGCCGCAGCCCTGCTCTCCGCCTGCACGACGCTGGCGCCGTCGCCGCAGCGCCCGGCTGCCGCGGTGCCCGCCAGTTGGCCGCAGGCCGTCGCCGGCGGCGCCGAAGCCCCCTCGCCGATCGTCGACCAGGCGTGGCGCGAGGTCTATCTCGATAGCCGCCTGCGCACGGTGATCGAACAGGCGCTGGCCAACAACCGGGATCTGCGGGTCGCCGCGATCAACGTCGCCACCGCCCAGGCCCGCTATCGCATCGAGCGGGCCGACCGACTGCCGGCATTCGACGCCGATGCCAGCGCCACCACGCGCCGCCTGCCGGCCGATCTCTCCGGCAGCGGCGAGGCCGCGATCAGCCGCCAGTACGGCGCTTCGGTCGGCATCACGGCCTGGGAGCTGGACCTCTTCGGCCGCATCCGCAGTCTCGAGACGCAGGCGCTGCAGACCTACTTCGCCACCGAGGCAGCCCAGCGCAGCACCCAGGTCGGTCTGGTGGCCGCGGTGGCCGATGCGTGGCTCGCACTGGCCGCCGACCGCAGCCTGTTGGCCCTGGCCGAGCGCACGCTGGATACCCAGCAGCAGACCCTCGCAATCACGCGCAGGAGCTTCGAGTTGGGCGCGTCGTCGCGACTCGCGGTGAGCCAGATCGAGACCACCGTCGCCCGCGCCCGGGCCGATGTCGCCAGCCAGACCGCCCTGGTCGCGAAGGACCGCAACGCGCTGGCCCTGCTGGTCGGCGAGGCGGTCGACGAGGCCTGGTTGCCGAGCGGTCTCGACGACGCCGGCGGCGCACTGCTGGCCGAGGTGCCGGCGGGCCTCTCTTCCGAAGTGCTGGCCCGGCGACCGGACGTGATGCAGGCCGAGCACGAACTCTTCGCCGCCAACGCCAACATCGGCGCGGCCCGCGCCGCATTCTTCCCGCGCATCAGCCTGACCGCAGCGGCCGGCACCGCCAGTGCCAGCCTCGACAGCCTGTTCGAAGCCGGTCAGCGTAGCTGGAGCTTCGCGCCGGCGATCTCGCTGCCGATCTTCGATGCCGGCGCGCTGGCCGCCGGTCTCGACGTTGCCGAGTTGCAGCGCGACAGCGCCGTGGCAAGCTACGACAAGGCGATCCAGGTGGCGTTTCGCGAGGTCGCCGACGCCCTCGCCGACCGGGCAACGATCGGCACCCGGCTGGCCGCCGGCGAGCGGCTGGTGGCAGCAGCGCAGGATGGCTACCGGTTGTCCGAGGCCCGCACCCGCAATGGCGTGGACAGCCACCTGAGCCTGCTCGATGCCCAGCGCACGCTATACGGCGCGGAGCAGGAACTGATTGCGACCCGACTCGCCGAGGCCGGCAGCCGCGTCGCGCTGGTCAAGGCCTTGGGCGGCGGCTGGCAATGACTCGGGGCAGGCCCCAATGGCCTGCCCCGGTCTGTACCGCACAGGGGCCGGGTGCGTTGCCGCTTACGCTCGGCAGCGGCCTCACTCGACGTCGAGGTAGCTGACCCAGGTCGGGCCGCCATCGATGCGCTGCTCGAAGCGGTAGCGACCGCGGCTGTCGCCGGCGCGCAGAAACGCCCTCAGGCGCGCCGCGGGCGCCCCCATCACCGGCGCCTTTGCAGTCCGGGACGGAACCTCGGCACGCACCCCGTGACCGGCGGCGCCTTGGGGCGGTTCGATCCGTATGCGACCGACGGTGCGCTCGCCACGGCGCATCAGCACCATGTCGTCGGCCGCGGCCTCCAGCGTGACGCCATCGAGCGGCTCGCCGGATTGCCCCCACAGCAGGTAGTCGACCGGTACCTCCCCGCCCGGCGCCGCACGCAGGTAGCGTGGGTTGGCCTTGGTGTAGGCACTGGTCAGCGCCAGCGCCGGCCCCGCCTGCGGGCGAATCCGGACTTCGCCGCGTCCGAGGATGCGGCTCCCCGGATCGTCGGGGTCGGGCTGGATCACGACCGCGACCGGGTAGCGGCCGGGCGGTGGATTGCGATGGCCATTGAGGATCAGATGAAGCTGCTTGATGCCCGGATTGACCGCCCGGGGCATCGGCTGGCCCGGGCCGATCGGCACCTCGGCCCGGAACACCAGGGTGTGGCCGTCCTCGGCGGCGATGCGGTAGATCACCTTTCCCTCGCCGGCGGGCCTGGGCGGCATGCGCGGCGGGATCGGCCCCTGGGGCCAGCCCCGCAGCAATACCGCACTGGCACACTGCATGTTGCCGGGCACGCATTGCGGGCTGCTGAAGACGTCGGCCAGTGCCGCTCCGCCAACCGCGCGGAAGACCTCGGGCAAGCGCACGTGGATGGTGCCGCCGGCAGCCAGATGGTAGCCATCGACGGCTGGATCGAGGTCGCGATCGAGCGTGACCACCAGGTCGGTGACGGCGCCGGCGACATCGCCGTCCGCCACGATCGGCGCGTTGGCGATGTCGCTCACCAGATTGCGGGACTTGTCCGTTTCGGCGATCGCGATGGCCGACGCGGTGAGGCAGGCGGCGGCCACGGCCAGCCGCAGGGGTCGCGCGGCCGGCCTGGGTCGTGGGTCGGGTCTCATGTCTCTCTCCTGTTCTCCGGGGGCGGGCGGCGTGGGGCGCCGCCCGGCGCGCTCAGCGCTGGACCACCACTTCGATGTAGTCGGCGGGGGCGACCAGGGTGCCGTCGGTGGCGCGATTGAAACGCTCGGCCAGGGTGATGAGATCGTCGGCGAGGGAATCCTGCAGCGCCGGATCGACCGCCTCGAAGGCCTTGTGCATGGGACCGTAGTAGGCACGGAAGACGTCCAGCCAGTGGGCCGCGCTGCGATAGCGGAAGACGAACTGGCGGGTCTCGCTGCGGATCTCCCGGCAGCGACCGGCGAACAGGGTCTCGAGGTGCGCCTCGGTGCCCCACAGCGCCGGTGAAACGACGCCGGCGGGCGGCGGCAGATAGCGGCCGATGACCTTGAAGATCTGGCCGACGAAGCTCTCCGGCGTCCAATTGGCGAGGCCGATGCGGCCGCCGGCGCGGCAGACCCGTGCCATCTCGGCCGCGGCGCGCTTCTGGTCCGGCGTGAACATGACGCCGAAGGACGACATCACGACGTCGAACTCACCATCCTGATACGGCAACTGCTCCACGTCGGCCTGCTCGAACTGGATGCGCAGGCCTTCGGCATCGGCGCGCTGACGAGCCCGCTCCAGCAGTTGCGGCACATAGTCGGTGGATACCACGTCGGCCCAGCGCCGCGCCGCGGCAAGCGTCGAGTTGCCGTTGCCGGCGGCCACGTCGAGCACCGACTCGCCGGCGCGCAGGTCGAGGGCCTCGCACAGGGATTCGCCGACGATCTGCAGGGTGGTGCCAACCACTGCGTAGTCTCCGGCCGACCAGGCGGCGTGCTGCTTCTTCTTGACGGCGCCGAGGTCGGGGGTGGCGGGCTGGCTGTTGGTCTGGATCGGATTCATGATTCTCTCCTTGGGGTTCGGGTGGATTGGCCTTGCGTTTCAGGCAGGCTCATTTCACCAGCGCGCCGTCTCGACGGGGTCACGCCAAGCGGGACAGAAAGCGGGACAGAAAGCGTTGCCGCCACGGCGAAGCCGCCGGCGCGATTCGAAACCCGGCGCTTCGACCAGGTACCCGCAGGCGCAGGAAGCCACTGCGGCGATCGCCGGCCACCCGCGTGCGGGGCCCGCGCGGCATCGGGCGCGACGCGCCGGTTCGCTCGCGCCCCGTCCCCCCGGGATCCCGCTTTCGGCGGCGGCATCCGGGCTACACTGTCGGAGGGAACCCGGAGATGACCGCGTGGATGAACGCACCCATTCGTTCGGCTACTGGCTGAAGCGGCGCCGCAAGGCGCTCGACATGACCCAGGAGGCGCTGGCTGCCCGGGTCAGTTGCTCCGGCTACGCGATCCGCAAGATCGAAGCCGGTGAACGGCGTCCCTCCCGCCCGCTCGCCGAGCGCCTGGCCGAGGCCCTCGGCGTTCCGGACGGCGAACGCGCCGCGTTCGTCGATGCCGCCCGATCGGTCGGCCGCCCCGAACCGCTGCCGGTGGACAGCCGCCCGCGCCGTGCCACCGATGCCGCACCGGCCCTGCCGACCGATGCCACGCCGTCTGCCGAGGCCACACCACTGGTCGGACGCGACCGCGAACTAGCGCGCCTCGATGCGCTGCTCGAGGCGGTGCGCCGCGGCGGGCGCCGGCTGGCCCTGGTGGAAGGCGAACCCGGCATCGGCAAGAGCCGGCTGCTGCGGGAGATCGGGCGCCACGCGCGGCAGGCCGAGGTGCCGATGTTCGCGCTGCGCTGCTACGAGATCGAACGCAGCACGCCGTACCAGTCGGTGGTCGAACTGATCTCGATCGCCCTCGCCCGCGCACCACAGGGCGCGCTCGACAGGCTCGCCCCGGTCGCACTGGCCGAACTGGCGGCCCTGTCGCCGGCCGTGGCCGAGTGCTTTCCGGGGCTGCCGGAGCTCGCCCGGGATTTCCCCGAAGCGCGCCAGGCGCGGATGATGCGCGCGATCGACGAACTGCTCGCCGCGGCCCGCGGCGACCGGCCGCTGGTGCTGGCCCTGGACGACGCCCAGTGGGCGGACGAGGCCAGCGCCCGGGTGTTCCACTATTTGGGCCGCCAGCGCGGCGGCTGGCCGCTGCTGGCGATCTACGCCTATCGCGACGAGGAGTTGGGCGAGAACGCCCGCCTGGCCCAGTGGGCCGACAGCCTCGAGCGTGACGCCGCCGAAGTGCGGCTGCGGCTGGCCCGGCTCGCACCCGAGGATACCGGCCGCCTGCTGGCGGCGAGCGACGACCCACGCCTCGGCTCGGCGGCGTCGGTCGCACGGCTGCATCGCGAGTCGGAGGGCAATCCGTTCTTCCTCACCGCGCTGCTGCACGGCGTCGCCAGCGACGAAGGCACGCCGGGCGGCACGGCGGTGGCCCTGCCCGACGCGCTGCGCGCGGCCATCCGCACCCGGCTCGACCAGGTGCCGCGGGACATCCGGCCGATCCTCGACACCGCCGCGGTGATCGGCCGACGCTTCGATTTCGACACCCTGCTGGCCGCCGGGCGCGAGACCGAGCACTGGCTGCTGGACGGATTGGAGCGCCTGGTCGGTCGCGGACTGTTGCGCGAGGAGGCGGACGGCGGCATCTACGACTTCAGCCACGACAAGCTGCGCGAGGTGGCCTATGCCGAAATCGGCGGCGCACGGCGCCGGCTGCTGCACGGCGCGGTCGCCGCCGCGCTGGAGGGCGCCCACAACATCGCGCCGGCCGAGCGCGGCGCACGGCTGGCCGAGCACTTCGAGCGATCGCACCAGTGGTCGCGCGCGCTCGATCCGTTGCTGCGCACCGCCGAGCGCGCCCAGCACCTGTTCGCGATGGGCGAGGCCCTGCGCTGGCTCGATCGGGCGGTGGCGCTCGCCGATGCGCACCCGGCCGCCGCCGACGACACGGCGCGGCTCGACCTCTACGAGCGGCGCGGCATCGCCCGCGCCCAGGCCGGGGTCACCGACGGCGCGGTCGAGGACATCGGGCGCGTCATCGAAGCCGCCCGCGCCAGCGGCGACCGCGCCCGCCTGCGCGACCTGACCATCCAGCTCGGCATGGCCTATCGCCGCGCCGACGCCTACGATCGTGCCCGCGAGTGCCTGCTCGAAGCCCTCGACGAATCCCGCGCCCTCGACGACCACTGGCACGTCGCCGACACCCTCTACCATCTCGGCACCGTCGCCTGGAGCATCGGCCGCAACGGCCTGGCGATCACGCACCATCAGGAGGCCGTGGACATCTGCCAGGCCGAGGGCTTCGCCGACCTGGCGGCGGTACAGGCCTGGCACGGACGCGGCGAGGCCTATTTCGCCGATGCCGAACCGGTGGCCGCGATCGACAGCTACCGGCGTTCGATCGAACTGGCCCGCGCCATCGGCGACCGCAGCTACGAATCCGAGAACCTGATGATGATCGGCCACGCCCAGTGCGGCGGCCGCGGCATCGCCGACTACCCCGGCGCCGAACAGAGCTTCGCGGCGGCGCTCGGAATCGCCCGCGACGCCGACCTCCAGTGGCACCTCGGCCCAACCCTGCTCGGCCAGCAGCACGTATGGGCCTGCACCGGCCGCTACGGCGAGGCATGGACGCAGATGCAGGAAACCATGACCTGGCTGGTCGGTGTCGATCAGGTACGCTACCAGATGATCGGCCACGACTTCGCCGCCCAGCTCCTGCTCGACCTGGGCCTCGACCGAGAAGCGCGAGGCCAGGCCGAGACCGCACTCGCGCTGATCCGCGACACCGGCATCCGCTTCTGGGAAACCACGCTGCTGGCCGACCTGGTGATCGCCTGCTGTCGCGCCGGCGAGCCGGAGGCGGCACCGGCACTCGCCAACACGATTGCCACGGCCAGGGACAATCGCGAGCGCTACCTGCTGCTGCGCTGCCTAGAAGCCGCCGCAGAGCGCGCGATCGCTACCGGCGACGCCGCCGCGGCGCGGACCGCCGCCGACGAACTGCTGGCCATCGGCACGGCCAACGACCTGGCTGAAATGGCCGCCGTCGCCCACCGCTGGCAGGCCGAAGCCTGGCTGCTGGACGGACGCCCCGACGAGGCCCGCAGGGCGTTGACGGTGTGCCGCGACAGCGCGCAAGGCATTGGGCGGGTGCGCCTGGAACTCGACGCCGAGCGCCTGCTCGCACGCATCGCCCGCGCGTCCGGCGACACCGGCGTTGCCGCCGGGCATCGCCGCCGAGCGGAAGAGATCGCCACGGCGATCGAGGCGACGCTCGAGGGCAGCGGCCTGCAAGCACAGTGGCCGACATTCGACTGAGGGGGGGAAGTTCGTCCTCGTTGGCCACGGCGTCAGCACTCCGCGCCGCCGGTACGGGTTGCAGGCATCGCGCGGGAATTGCCGTGCGCATGGCCGGCTGCCGGATTCGGGACGATCCCCTTCCGCGAATCCACGGAGAGGCCGGACGAGGCCCACGTCGAATCGAAGCGGGCGCCTCTTTTTCGGCCTGAGCGGCCATTCGGGTGGTTGCCGCCGAGCGACGGCAAACCGACCGGAAAGCCTGCGTTCAATGGCAAGCGGAAGGTAACAATGGGCGACCCGACCCTATCGCTTCCGCTAGGGGAGCGCTGCCGCTTCACTGGCTGATGGGCCTCCTAAAAGCCTAATGTTTCAAGAGCTTCATTCGCTCAAGACTGGAAAGCAGTCGAGCCTTTGTCGCTGCCCGCTCCTGCCCTGAGTCGATTGACATCATCGAGGAAACAGATTCGCCCAGAAGATCCTTGATACGCAAAACGTCCCGATCGCTGATTCGACCGATCAAATACAGTTGCATCAATTTAAAGAAAACCAGTTCAGCAACGAAACGCTTTCCTTTGCTTTCCAGGAGCAATCCCTTCAAGAAAATAAATCGTTTATCAAAACCCAAGTCGACAGAGAAGAATACATTTACAATCTTCTCCGCTGTTGACGTCGACTGGGAAATGGCTTCCTCGATTATCAGCTGTAGCTTCGCCGTTCCAATGGCTTCGGCGGCGATTGCAATGATGACGTTTGGCGCAAGCATCTTCAAGAGATAGTTCGCAAGATTCGGGTTTCCGGGAGGCAAGAAGCTCTTTAGCGCTGCCAAACCCTGATTCTCATCCTCTGTAGAATCGATTGACATCATGACGGCAATCATGATCTCACACCAATTGGCGACAAACTGCTTGTAGACGGTCCGCTTGAGCTGCACATCGTTAACCAGTTCAGAATTGCGCAGTACGGCAGATCCAACACGCAACGCCTCCAAGTACCTTCCAATGACCCCTCGGATTCGACTTAGACGTATCTCCTCGACTTCGTGTGCACCGCGTGTTCTGGATTGCTCATCAATTGACTCAAGCAACTCCTCTCGCGTCTCGGGCGATGGCCTGTGGTTAGTAATTACGGAGTTCAGGGCACCAGAATCATCAGCTTCTGAAGCCCCGCCGGAAACTGGGTTGCCAGAAGTGGCTATGCCTTCGAACGCTGACAACTGAATATCTAAACTTGCCTCTGCCCTAAACGAAGCAACTACCTCAGCTACTCGCTCAAGGACCTCTTTCCTGTCCCGGTGTCGGCCTGTGAAGTAATCAAGTTCCTCGCTCAACGAGAGAAAGCCGTCTGGGGTCAATGCGGCATTCAGGAGATCTCGTGATTCGTTCATCCTAGTCGACAGAAAGAACGCGCGGATGCTATCAAACATGAAAGTGACTTCGTTGCCAATTTCGAGCAGTATCCTCTTGCTCTTAAGGTCGGCAATGAATGGGCCCGTTGCAGAGAGAAGGCCCTTCCTTCCGAAGTAGTCGACAGCAAATGCATCAAGCGCATGGCTTGTAATTCGACGTGATCCGGTTCTATGAAAGTGTTCGGCCAAATCCGCAAGAAAGTGCCGCTTTA
Organism: Rhodocyclaceae bacterium; assembly: GCA_020445785.1. Classification (GTDB taxonomy): domain Bacteria; phylum Pseudomonadota; class Gammaproteobacteria; order Burkholderiales; family Rhodocyclaceae; genus Cognatazoarcus. The sequence goes on along the minus strand of JAGRFZ010000096.1, from coordinate 29,782 downwards.
TGTTGGAATCCAGTCCGGAGCGATCTTTGCTCTCCGTGAGCTTTTCCATCACTCCGTCAACGAGGGCGTCAATGATCTCGGCTTGGTTAACCGGGGAAAACTGCGTCTGCTTTTCGCGGATCCATAGCAGCACCGAAATCAGAAATGGAGACCGTGGAATATTTAGACGAGATAGAAGTGATGTAATTTCGTCAACCTTCGCTGAAGCTTGTGCTACGCTTTCTCCGTACCAGCGCTGTGTTAGCTGACGCGTTTCCTTTCTGCCAAACGGATGAAGGTAGTAAACATCCATTTCTCTGCAAAGTCTCGGCAGCGACTCCGCAGACAGCGAGTATTCCGCATCCTCGTGGATTGCGAAGTAGAATCGGCAGCTATTGAATTCTGCGCATAGGGCAATGACTGATTCAAGTTGCCGTGACCTTGATGTCTTAATGTTGTCAAAGCAGATCATTATTGATCCCGCTCTGAGTAACGCCAAGTATTCAGAGCGTCGATAGGCGCCCTGTCCGAATGCGGTCAGAGATTCAAGCAAGTTGGCGCGTGTCTCACCGGCTGCATCCAGATCTATGTAAGAAGCAAATGGGGCTATCTCGGCTTGCCCGACATCCAGACTGAGCGAACATAAATGATGAAGAAGTGTTGTCTTCCCCATGTCCTTTGCGCCAACAAAGACCACGCTCCGTTTACTGGCAAGAATCTCCTTAAGTGCAAGGAAAACGTTTCTTCCTCCGTTCGTTTTCTCGACGCTCAATTGCTTGGCGGAAACTTTGCTTATAGGTGGGTCTACAAAAATTGTCCTGAGCGATTGCGGTGCCACCCCCGAGACTAATGTAGACAACAGGCGAGAATTGCACGCGGTTTGAAGTGCCTCGATGTACTCATCAGTCGGCAACAAAGGGGCCTCATTGCCCAAGGCGGGGGGGAGTTTTGTGAAGGTTGCCACTCCGCTGGGCGCAAACCTTAGCGAAACGTCGAATACCTGTCGTGCTTCAATGTACTCGCGAGCGCGAAGTTCCCAGTCATTCGTTTGTTCCCGGAATGTGCAAATACAGTACCCATTAAAAAAATCTCGGCTTTGATACAGACACCCAGCATTGCTTACCAAATAGTTCTTGGAGGCTCCAGAAATGAACTGCGCATCCGGTTCATGATTATGCCCATGAAATAGGGCGTCAAAATGAAGAAGCAGTTGGCGGTGCAGGTATTGGGTGTCTTTTGGCATCATCCAGTGAATTGGATGATGCTGAAGCGCTAGCCGTATCTGGACGTCTTGCATGCACTCAAGGATGTCATCAAGTTGCTTGGAGCCAACCAAGAGCTTGCCGTAGTCACCGTCCTGCGGCGCACCGGTTGATTTCCACGCTGAGTTAAGGGCAGCAACACCGACGTTAAATCCGCCCACCTTGACGATGTACCCGCGATAGTGGGAGTTTTCCAGCACTGGCTTTGCTTTAAGCCACTCATCAAGCAATGAGTTAAATGCCTCTAGACCTGTCCTCGGGGCTATTGGCTGGGTTACTTCTGTAAGATGTCGGGAAATTTCATCATTGTCGATGAGCCCCTTTTGAGCGTTGGCGAGAATCTGTGATTGCGACTTCAAGTCGACATCATGATTCCCAGGGACCATGAACAACCTCGTACGATCAACGGAGGCCGATTCGAGCAGGGGCTGCAGAAATTCGCGTCGAACGAGCTCAATGTTTTCTTCGGTGTAGGCCCCCTTGGCGACTAGATCGCCGGTAAAGAAAACCATGTCAAATGAGCCAAACTCTTTGACCTCCCGTTCTAAGTCTGCGAACAGTGCCCGCAGAACAATGCGCTGGTCCTTGACAATGGTCTTGTCAATATGAAGGTCAGACAGGTGGAGGATCTTCATTCGTCTCGCCCGGTGGTCTAAGGAGTGCAGCTTACCTAAAACAACGTCCGAGCAACTCCCAGGAAGTAGTCATCGAGGTTGCAGGCGCGAGGCCGTCAGGAGGCGAGAACCTTTAGGGCCAGGTCTAGAAAAGTTGCACGCCGCCGTTTCACCGAACGGCAGTTTACCGATTCCGTAGCAGTTGTTGAGGCCCGAGCCCTTGGCCGGCCGCAAAGGCCGATTTCCAGCCATGCCGCGAATCGTGCCTCTCCCAACCTTCAACGCCCCTACTCACCGCGGCAGATGGCCGGCGAAGTTGCCATGGCGACGACATTGGCCCCGCGAGCCCACCAGGGCAGGTTTCGCCCGACGCCCTATCGCGATCATCCTGCTTCGCTCCTTACATCATGCATGATTCGCAAGCCCGGATATATCACGATCGCGGTCGGCGGGACGGCCAACGGCATCCAAGTGGTCGGTGTGCCCGGCATGTCGTCGAACCGATGCTAGGATGCGGACTCCGATTCGGTTGCGGGGGGCGAGGTGTCACCGGCGAAGCGCTTTTTCGGGGTTCGCGTGTTTCCGTGGATCATCATCGCGGTCGGCGCGCTTAGCATTTGGATCGGCATCGATCAGACGCTCAAGGCCTATCGGAGCCTGGAATGGCCCGAGGCGCCGGGCGAAATCCTGACCTCGGGCGTGCGCTCGGAGAGCAGCAGTTCGAGCGGTTCACGCTCGTCGACGACCTACCACGCGGCGGTCGGCTACCGCTACGAAGTCGACGGACGCTGGCTCGAAGGCGACCGAATCTCCTACGGCGAATACGGCACCGGCGAGTACGACCGTGCCGCCTCGATCGCCGCGCAGTATCCCGTGGGCGCACGCGTCACGGTCTATTTTCGACCCGAAGACGCAAGCGAGTGTGTTCTCGAGCCCGGCGGCCACGGCGTTCCCTGGTTCTTTCTCGGGCTGGGTCTCGTATTCACGCTGACCGGTGTGTTGATGGCGAAGTTCTTTCCGCGCATGTTCCCGGAATAGTCGGGCTGAGGCATTGCTTCGCGGGCCGGCGGCAGGAACCCGGGCAATCGGCCTTTCGGCCGCCGACTCACGCGCCGCGCATTTCTTTGCCTATCCCGCGCCGAGGCCCGGGACGGCGGAACCATCCATTCCGCGCCGAACGTTTGCGCGGCCACGCTTTCGCCGCCCGGCTCACTTCACGCGTCGCATCTTGCCGCTGCTCCGATTGACGATCCATTCCCAATCGAATTGCCAGCCCCAGTGGGAAAGGACGATGCTGTGGCGCGCGGTGCCGCCGTAGGGCTTGCCGTCGCGGAGGAATTGCACGTTCAGCGAACTGGGGCCGCCGTTGCCGTTGCCCAGGCGCACATTCACCCGGTCGTCGCCGTCGGTCAGGTAGGGGGTGAGGTCGAAGGTGGCCTGCCCGCCCGCCTTCCTGAAGCGCTCGATGGCGTTGATCTCGACGTAGATGTCATCGTCGATGTTCGAGGCCACCAATTGCCAGCGATAGCGGTGGATCGGCCGCGGAGCCGGCGCCGGTGTGGCTGGCGGCTGTGCCGGGGGCGGCGTCGCAGCCTGGGTCGGGATGGCCGGTGGGTCCGACCGGATTGCGAACAGGCCATAGACCAGTACGGCCAGCCCGGCACCGAGCGCGAGCAGCAGGGGCCATCGCCTCGGCGCCTCGGCCGGGGCCGCCGGTGATGGCACGGTCGGCGGAGTCGACGCTGCGGTGCGCAGGCGCGCTGCCTGCAGCAGTTGGGTGAATCCGGGGTGGTCGGCGGCACCGCGCCAGTCCGCCAGCGAGACCGTCTGCTTGCGGCGGAATTCGAGCGGCGGCCGCTGGCCGTCGATCGACACCGGGATCAGCACGCCCCGTTCGGCCGCCGTAGAGGCCTCGCTGCGCACCCACTCGGAACCGACCGAGGCGGCCGACCACAGCACGACGACGCTGTCGGCGCTGTCGAGTTCGCGCTCGATCGCCTCGTCGAAGGTGTGGCCGGCGACGATGTGCCGGTCCCACCACACCGACAGTCCCTGCGCCTCGAGCGCAGCCGCCAACGCCTCGGCGGCGGCATGGTCCTGCCGCGCGTAGCTCAGGAACACGTCACTCATGCGTCTCTCCTGTCAGGAATCCGGCAGGCCGGCGCAGGAGAGTATATCCGCGCCGCATGCATCGCCCGACACCCGGGCGCACCGGGCCGGAACGGGATCAGAAGGTGGACGGACGGATACGCGGCATTGCCATACCGCTGGGCAGAAAAATGGGTCAGGCCCTTCGGACCCGACCCATCGATGTTTTGGCGCGCCCGGCGCGATTCGAACGCACGACCCCTGCCTTCGGAGGGCAGTACTCTATCCAGCTGAGCTACGGGCGCCACGAGCATTGCCGTCTGCGACGGCGGATGCCGGTGTCCGTTGCGGCTATGCTTCCGTTGTCGGACACAAGGGCGGGGAGCATACCCGGTTTTGGCGTGCCAGTCCATTCGTCACGAGGCGGTATACTCGGCCGCACAACGATTTCGGACAGAGAGAACGATCGATGAACCACATCACACAATCCGCACTGCGCGCAACGCTCGTCGTGGGCGCCGCGGCCGTCGTCGTAGCCTGCGGCAAGGCCCCCGAGCGAGACTCCGAAGAGATGGCGCGGGCGATTTTGCCGATCGGCCAGGTTTCGGTCGAGAAGGTCAAGGTGGAACCCGGCAAGCGCAGCGGCGAAGAGATCGTCGCCGGGGTCTGCGCGGCCTGCCATTCGAGCGGCGCCCTCGGCGCACCGATGACCGGCAACGCGGAGCAATGGGCGCCGCGCATCGCACAGGGGTACGAAGCGCTGGTGCAGGCGGCGATCAACGGCAAGAACCAGATGCCGGCACGGGGCGGTGCATCCGACCTGACCGACGACGAAGTAGCGCGGGCGGTGGCCCACATGGCCAACCAGTCGGGCGCCAGCTTCGAGGCGCCGCCGATCTGAGCCTGCCGTGGGCGGGCCGCCGGCCTGGTCGACGCGGCCTGCGGGCGACGCTCAGCCGGAGCCCAGCATCGCCCGCAGGCTGGCGAGCTTGGCGCGCCCTTCCTCTCGGCTCACCGGCTCGGCGCGTTTGCCGCCGCCGAGGCGCACGCCGTCGGTACCCATCTCCTCGATGAAGCGCGAGGGCTCGCAGTTGCGCAGATCGCGGCCGGACTTGCGGCGTTCGCACCAACTCACCTGCAGGCTGCGCTGGGCGCGGGTGATGCCCACGTACATCAGCCGGCGCTCCTCTTCGATCTTGTCTTCGTCGATCGCGCTCTGGTGGGGCAGCAGGCCCTCCTCCACCCCGACCAGGAAGACGTGCTTGAACTCCAGCCCCTTGGCGGCGTGCAGCGTCGCCAACTGGACGCCGTCGAAATTCTCGTCGTCCTTGTCGAGCAGGCTGATCAGGGCGATGGTCTGGGTCAGCTCGATCAGGCTCTTGCCGTCTTCCTCGCCCTTGCGGCCGAGCCAGGCGACGAAGTCGGATACGTTGCTCCACTTGGTTTCGGCTTCGCGCTCGTCACAGGAATTGAAGAGCCAAGCCTGATAGTCGATTTCGGCCAGCAGTTCGTCCAGCAGGCGAGCGGCTGGCTCCCGCGGCGCGCGCCAGGCGAGGCGGTCGATGAAGGCGCAGAATTCGCGCACCGGGTCGAGCTGGCGGGCATTCAGGTGCTCGGTCGCCCCTTCCTCGCGTGCGGCGACGAACAGGCTGGCGTGGCGCTCGCCGGCGTAGCGCCCGAGGGCCTCGATGGTGGCCGGGCCGATGCCGCGGCGCGGCGTCGTGATCGCGCGGATGAAGGCGAGATCGTCGTCGGCATTGACCAGCAGCCGCAGGTAGGCACACAAGTCCTTGATCTCGGCCCGCTCGAAAAAGCTCTGGCCGCCCGAGAGGCTGTAGGGGATCTTGTGGTTGCGCAGTTGCTGCTCGATCAGCCGCGCCTGGTGGTTGCCCCGGTAGAGCACCGCATAGTCGGCGTACTTGCCGCGGCGCTCGAAACGATGACCGGCGATCTTCATCGCGACCGACTCGGCTTCGCGCTCCGGGTCGCCGGCTGACCACACGGTGATCTCCTCGCCGGCGCCGAGATCGGACCACAGCCGTTTGTCGAACAGCTTCTGGTTGAAGCCGATGACGGTGTTGGCGGCATTCAGGATGCGCGTACTGGAGCGGTAGTTCTGCTCGAGCTTGATGACCTTCAGCCGCGGCCAGTCCACCGAGAGCTGGCGCAGGTTCTCGACGTCGGCCCCGCGCCAGGCGTAGATCGCCTGGTCGTCGTCGCCGACCGCGGTAAAGGCGCCGCGTACGTCGGCGAGCGACTTCAACAGCCGGTACTGGGCGCGGTTGGTGTCCTGATACTCGTCGATCAGGAGGTAGCGCAGGCGGCTCTGCCAGCGCTCGCGCACCTCCGGGTGATTCTCGAACAGGTGCACCGGCAGCCCGATCAGGTCGTCGAAATCGACCGCCTGGTAGGCGCGCAGCGTACGCTGGTAATGCGGATAGATCTTCGCGGCGGCGGCGGCCAGTTCGTTGTCGGCGAGTTGGGCCGCCTGCTCGGGACCGACCAGCGCGTTCTTCCAGGCCGAGATCTGCCATTGCAGGGCGCGCGCGCGCGCCTTGTCCACGTTGCCACCGACATCGGTGACGACCTGCACCGTGTCCGATGCATCGAGGATCGAGAACTGGGGCTTGAGGCCGCAATGCTTCGCCTCCTGGCGCACGATGCGCACGCCGAGGGCGTGGAAGGTGCACACCGTCAAGCCCTTGCCGGAACGCCCGCCGAGCAGGCCGGCGACCCGCTCCTGCATCTCCTTGGCCGCCTTGTTGGTGAAGGTGATCGCAGCGATGTTGGCCGGGTTCATGCCGCATTCGCCGACCAGATGGGCGATCTTGTGGGTGATCACCCGGGTCTTGCCGCTGCCGGCACCGGCGAGCACCAGGCACGGGCCGTCGAGATAGCGGATGGCTTGGCGCTGCGGGGCATTGAGCTGGGCGGACATGAGGGGTCTGGAGTGGAAACGACGATGCCGCCCGAGGGCGGCATCGCCTATTGTAATCGACGGGCGGGTGCCGCTACAGCGCGCCGAACACCTTCTTGGCGAGGGCGCCGGCGGCACCGACCGGATCCTTGCGGATCGCCTTTTCCTGCTCGGCAATCATCAGGTACAGACCGTCCAGTGCCTTGCGGGTGACATAGCTCTCGACCTTGGCGTCCTCCTCCTTCAGCAGGCCGAAACCGGCGCCCTTGCCGGCCAGCTTGTTGTAGGTCTTGGATACCGCCAGGCTGTCGGTGCTCTGCTTGACCGTCGGCTCGAACAATTCGGCGAGCTTACCGGCGGTCTTCTCCTTGAAGTAGCTGGTCACCGAATCGTCGCCGCCGGAAAGGATCTGTTTGGCGTCTTCGACGCTCATTTCCTTCACCGCATCCATCAGCAGTGGCTTGGCCTTCGGCACCGCTTCCTCGGCGGCACGGTTCATCGTCGCGACGAGCTTGTCGAGCTGATCGCCCTTGCCCATGGTGCGCAGCAACGGCTCCGACTTGGCGAGGATTTCGGGCAGCGGAATGCGCACCTGGGGGTTGTCCATGAAGCCGCCTTCCCGGCCGAGCAGTTCGACGGCCTTGCCGGCGCCCTGGGTCAGCGCCTCCTTGAGTCCGCCGGTGGCTTCGCCCTGGGTCAGGTCGGACAGGTTCAACGCCCAGGCGGGCGCGCTGACGAGCAGCGCCGCCGCGAACTTGACGAGCGATCGCATGGTTTCCTCCACCGCTTGCTGTGACGATGCCGCCAGCCTATCACCGCAGCGGCCACCGGTCCGTGGCCGGCACACCCTGTTGCATTGTCGCTGGCGCCAGGGCCGCCCCGAGGCACGCAAGCCTGCGGCACTGGTTATAGAATGAACGCATCGACCGGACGGAGCGAAGCCGTGGACTGGAAGTCCCATTTCGAAACTCAGATCGACTACCAGATCTGGGCCAACCAAATCCTGTTCGAAAGCCTCAGCGGTCTGGAGCCGAGCGCGCTGACCCGCCCCGAGGGCCTGTTCTTCCCGAGCATCCACCATACCGTCGACCACCTGCACGTGGTTCTCGACCTGTGGGCGGCGCGCCTCGCCGGACGCGACGCGACCGCCGATTTCCACACCATCCGCCAGGACGACTGGAGTCGACTGAAGGCCGAAATCCAGCAGTCGCTGCGCACCCTCGGCCATTGGCTGGGCGACCGCGGCGAGGAATTCATCGACGGCGAGATCAGCTACCACCGCCTCGGCTGCGCGCTGTCACGCAGCAGCGTGCGCGACGTACTGGTGCACCTGATGGGCCACTTCGTGCACCACCGCGGCCAGATTTCCGCGGTGGCCACACGCCTCGGCGCGCCAGCGCCGGAGATGGATTTCCTGTTCTACGTGCGCGATCTGGAGGCCGCCGAGGCGAGGATGCGCGGCTGACCGTGGCGCCGCGGCTCAGGCGCGGCGCGTGGCAGCGGCCGCCGCGCAGGTGCGGTTGCGTCCGCTGCGCTTGGCATCGTAGAGCTGCCGGTCGGCCTCCGACACCAGAATCTGCGGCCCGTGATCGCCACTCGGGATCACCGCCGCGACACCGACGCTGATGCTGACCGGCGCCAGCACCGCCGGGTGCTCGTTGGCAATCGCGAGCGCCTGCACCGCCAGGCACATGCGGCGGGCCACGGCCTCTGCGCCATCGACATCGACACCAGGCATCAGGCACGCGAACTCTTCGCCCCCATAGCGCACCAGGAGATCGCCGACACGGCGCACCTCGCCCTCCATCGCCGACGCAATGCGGCGCAGGCAGGCATCCCCCGCGGGGTGCCCATGGTGATCGTTGAAGGCCTTGAAGTGATCGACATCGGCCATGATCAGGGCGAGCGGGTGTTGGTCGCGCACCGCCCGTCGCCAGGCCGCATCCAGGGTCTCGTCGAAGCGCCGCCGGTTGGCCACCTGGGTCAGCGCATCCACCGTGGACAGTCGCTGCCAATGGTCGCGCAGGCGCTTGAGCTCGACATGGGTTCGAATCCGCATCTTCAGGATCGCCGAGGAGAAGGGCTTGGTCACGTAGTCGACCGCGCCCACCGACAGGCCCTGCTCCTCGCTGTCCTCCTCACCCATCGCCGTGATGAAGATCACCGGGATGTCGCGCGTGGCGTCGTCCTCCTTCAAGCGCCGGCACACTTCGTAGCCGTCCATGTCGGGCATCATGACGTCGAGCAGGATGAGGTCGGGCCGCTCGGTGGCCGACGCGCGGCGCAATGCCGACGCGCCGTCGGTGGCGACCAGCACATCGCAGTCGGCTTCGAGCAGGTTGCCCAGAATGTTGATGTTCGAGCGCTCGTCATCGACGATCAGCACCCGCGGCTTGTCATCCGTCATGGTCCACTTCCCCGATCGCTTCGGCGAATTCGGCGGCCAGCCGCATCAAGCTGCGTTCGGCCTGATCGAAGTCGAAGGTCTGTACCTGTTCCTTGAGGGTCGCAAAGGTCTGTCGGCATTGGCCGCCGAGCGCAGCGGCCAGCGGTTCGAGCAGATGCACGGCCTGAAAGCTGCCGCTGCGCAGCGCCACCCGAAGGCTCTCGATCAGCGATCCGGCGCGCGCGCGGTCGGGCCTGGCCGCAGCGGGTTCGGCAGGCAGGTCGAGCTCGTGGGCCTTGATCGCGGCCATCAGGCTCTCCAGTTCGCTTTCGGCATCTTCCAGCGCGTGGTCGAGGCTGGCGTGCCCGGCCAGCGCCCGTTCGACCCGCGCCAGACGTCGCTCGAGCTCACGCGCGCCGAGGTTTCCGGCGGTGCCCTTCAGATTGTGCACCCGGCGCACGGCGGTCTCGCGCCGGCCGCTGGTGCAGGCGTCGCGGATATGCAACAGGCTGTCGGCATGGTCCTGGTGGAAGTCCTTGAGCAGACTGAGGTAGAGCGCCGGCCGGTTGCCGGCACGGGCCAGACCGGCGGCCATGTCGACACCGGGCAGCTCCGGTACCGCCGGCGTCGACGCGACCCGAGCCGCGGCCGGCGCCTCGCCCGCGGCGTCGCCCGCCGCCTCGCCCAGCCATTGGCGCAAGGCCTGGCCGAGTCGCGCCGGATCGACCGGTTTGCTGAGGTGGTCGTTCATGCCGGCGGACAGGCATTTCTCGCGGTCTTCGTCGCGTCCGTGGGCGGTCATGGCGATGATCGGCAGGCTCAGCCGATCGTGCCGCTCGCGAATCTTGGCGGTCGCCTGGTAGCCATCCATGCGCGGCATCTGCAGGTCCATCAGCACCAGATCGAAGGATTGGGTCTCCAGCACCTGCAGCGCTTCGGCGCCGTCGCCGGCGATGCTGACCGCGAGTCCGGATTCGGTCAGCAATTCCCGCATGATGCGCTGGTTGATCAGATTGTCTTCGACCACCAGCACCCGCGCCCTGGCGAACGAAACCTCGCCCGCCACCGGTTCTTCTCCGGCGGTGGCCATGGCGCCATCGCCGGCGAGGCCGAAGCACACGGTGAACCAGAAGACGCTGCCCTCGCCCGAGCGGCTGCGAACCCCGATCCGCCCCCCCATCAGCGCCACCAGATTGCGGCAGATCGCCAGCCCGAGGCCGGTGCCGCCGAAACGCCGGGTGGTCGAGCTGTCGGCCTGGGTAAACGACTGGAACAGCTCGGGAATGATGGCGTCGTCGATGCCGATGCCGGTGTCGCTGACCTCGAACAGCAGGCAGACCACGTCCGGCGCGGCGGACTCGAGCAGGACCGACAGCCGCACCTCGCCTTCGTCGGTGAACTTGAGCGCGTTGCCGATCAGGTTGATGAGGATCTGCTTGAGGTGCTGCGGATCGCCACGCACGCGATCCGGCACTGCCGGTGCGATCGCGTGGGAGAGTCCGAGGCCTTGCTTGTCGGCGATCACCGAGAACATCTCGACGACATCGACGACGAGCGCACGCAGGCCGAAATCGACCTGCTCCAGCTCGAGCTTGCCGGCATCGAGCTTGGAGAAGTCGAGAATGTTGTTGATGATCGCCAGCAGCGAGTCGGTGGCCTTGCGGATGTTCCGCAGGTAGTTGCGCTGCTTCTCGTCCAGCCTGGTGCGCTCGGCGAGATGACAGAAGCCGAGTACGGCATTGAGCGGGGTGCGGATCTCGTGGCTCATGTTGGCGACGAACAAGCCCTTGGCGCGGGTGGCCTCCTCGGCCGCGTCGCGGGCTTCGATGAGCTGCCGCTGCACTTCCTTGAGGGCAGTGACCTCGGCATAGCTCGCGATGTGGGCGGGTTCGTCGAAATAGTGGATCGGATGGGAAGACACCAGCACCCAATGGTGCCGGCCCGAGTGATCCTGGATTTCCACCTCGCGCCCGTCGGTCCGAGCCAGTCCGGACTCCGGGCCGAACAAGGGGGCGTCACCGGTGGCCTGCCGGTGGAAGGCCATCGGCGAGGTGCCGCCCAGTTCCGATTGCCGGACGTCCAGCAGTTCGGCGGCGGCACGGTTGCCGTGGGCGATCCGTCCGTCCCGGTGGCGAACCAGGATCATCGGCACCGGCGCCGCCTCGAACACCGCCCGCAGGTTGCGCTCGCTGCGGGCGATGTTTCGCAGCAGATTGGCCACCGCCCACCAGATCCCGCCCATCACCACCAGCAGCAGACCTGCGCCGATCGAAAGCTTGTCCCGCACGTCCCGCTTCAGGTCGCGCACGAACAGCAGGTTGGCCCTGAAATGGGCGATGCCCAGCAGTTCGCGGCTGGTACGGGCGTACAGGGGCACGTCGATATCGAGGCAATCGCGGCACGAGCCGCTGACCTTGTTGATATCGAGCGAGCCGACCGGCATGCGCACCGTGTCGTAGTCGAACTCGGTGCGCAGGGCGGTGAACATCGGCTCGCCGCTGGTGGGCTCGCGGGCGATCAGAATCTCGTCCATGATCCCCGCCAGGCGCCGCTGGGTCGCCTCGAGGTCGTCGGCGGACAGGGCATCGGCAATGATCTGTGCCTGCGAATTGGCCAGCGCCGAAGCGTTGGCGCGTGCGTTGGCATCGAGCTGCGGCGCCAGCACCGCGAACCAGTAATAGGCGAGAAAGGCCGCCAGGCACACCCCGAGGCCGAGGAACAAGGCCGTCACGGCGACGCCGGCCGGCATACGCCTGCGCTCGCGACTTCGCTCAACGCCTTTCATAGCGCTCGGCGATCTTCAGGAAGAAGGGCTTGATTCGCAGCCCGGAGGCAGAGATGGCCTCGACGTTGACGTAGGGCATGACGCGGTCGCTGACCGCCATGCCGGCAACGACGCCACGCTCGACGTCGCCCTCGAAGGGCGAGAACGTGAGCAGTTGATGGCGTCGGCTGAAGTTCAGGATCGCGGCAATGTCCTCGCCCAGGCGCTGGGCGAGGAAGACACCGGCGGCCTGTTCGCCTTCGAACGCGGCGAGGTTGTCGACCGCGACGATCTCCACGTGCAGCGGAATGCCGCGGATCGCCCCCTTGTCGCGCAGGGTCGCCGCGAGCTCCTCGATCAGCGCCCCCTCGTCGCGGTGGACCAGCAACAGGCGCAGGGGGCCGGAACCGTCGCGCTTGGCCGCGATGTCCTGATCTGCGGCCAGCACCGCCGGAAAGAGATTGATGCCGACCGCTAGGCGGCGCGCGTCCTGCTCGTCGGCGGCGATCGCGCCGAGCCAAGACGATGCCAGCAAGCTCAGGGCGGCTGCGATTGCCCACGCGATGCGCCGCGGCCAGGGCCACTTGGACCGCTTCAAACCAACTCCCCATCCGGATCCGCGAGACGCATCGGGCGCCGCTCGGCGACCCTCAGAAAGCCAATGTTCCCTCGGCGCCCCGGCAGAATCCATTCAGTTCTACGTAGGCCCTGCCGGCGGAACTTCCGCTGACCGTGGCCGCACCTTCCCAATATTCCGGGCCCGGCCAGAAGCCGTGCTTGGCCCGCAGTTCCTGGTCCTTGACCATCGGTTCGACCTCGAAGGTCTCACCATCCACTTCTACCCGCCACCCCGACGGATAGACGCAGCCGGTATGCGGACTGCGCCATCGCCCCAGGACTTCGACCTTGAACTGGTGCCCGACGATCGGGCGCGTGTTGCCCGCGGCGTCGGTGATCGACCCGGAGCGCTCGACCTTGTTCTCCGCGCCCAGGATGTCGTAGAGCATGATCTGGCGGTCGTCGTCGAGTTCGATCGCGAACCACTGCCAACCCTTGACGATGGCCTGGTAGAGCTCGCCGTACTGGCGATCGAACCAACTGCTGCCCGATACCTTGTAGGTCTTGCCGCCGACGCTCAGGGTGCCACGGGTCTTCATGCTAACCCGTGAGTAGTAATAGGTGTAACCACCGAAACGATACGGGTGGGCATCCCCGCCGTAATGCAGGGCCGGGGGCTTGGAGGCCTCGAGCTCGAGATCCAGCACGTAGCCGTCCACTTCGCTGTGCAGGCGGTCGAGCCGATCGTCGCCGACCGCCCGGACGATGTCGCCGGGGCCGACCCGCAGATCGAAACGACCGTCGGCGCGCGCCGGCAAGTGAAACTCGAGATGCTCGGCGAAGTGGAAGCTGTCGTCCTCGACGTCGGTGATCGCCACCTGCACCAACTGATCGCGCATGAAGGCGAAGCTGTCGAAGGTGAAGAACACGACCTCGAAGCCGAAGCGGCGCCCTTCCTCCGATTCGAGGTGGCCCGTCCAGTACCACCATTGCACGTCCTGGCTCGGCAGGAAAGCGTCGTCCGAGGGAAGCTCGACCGGGCCGATCAGGCCCTTGTCGGGAGTCAGCGCAACCAGCGCCGCGCCGCTCGCGGCCGCCACCAGCAACAGCGCGGCCAGCGCCCGCCGCGAGAGTTGGATGCCCGAAGCGACGGCATCGCCGATGCGCCGCAACCCCTCGCCGAATCGGTACGGCCACAGGAAGCCGGCGAGACCGAGCAGGGTGAAGCCGGGCATCACGATCGCCAGTTCGGTTTCCCGGCGATGGAGTCCGCCGGCGAACAGGATCAGCAGCGAAGTGCCGTACAGGAACAACGGTGCCGCCAGCACCGCGAGCGACAAGGGTTGCCCGCCGGAGAAGCGGCGCAGCCTGGCCAGCACCGGCAGCGCGGCCAGCGCGAACAGCAATGCGACCAGCGACGAGGGGTCGAGCACGGCCCGGGATTCCAGCCACAGATAGCCGAGCATGATGGCGACGAAGCAGCCGAAGGCCAACGGCACTGCCAGCCAGGGCGCGAGCATTTCGAACCAGGGCTTCTGCGGTCCGTGGTGTCGCAGCACGCCGAGCCACGCGGTGAAGCTGGCGACGATGACGAACCAGCCGACGTAATTGGTCCAGGGAATGCCGAACCACTGCCCCGGGATGTCCCACACCCAGAACCCGAGCGAGACGAAGGCCGGGTCGGACACGAAATCGATGGTGGTGGCGAGCAGGCCAGCCACCACCGGCGCCAGCCAGCCGGGCACCGCCAGCGCCCGTACCGTCGCCAGCACCGCATACAGGATGGTGCCCCAGCTCAGCACCACGCCGAGCGGAACCGGGCCCGGCAGGGCGACCAGGGCCTCGGTGTAATGGTAGGGCGGCACCGCCTTGGAGACTTGCGAATACTCGACCAGGAAGCCGTACGCGATGGCAGCCGGCATGACCCAGAACAGACGTCGGTCGTGGCGCCAGGCAACCACCAGCAGGCCGGCGGTCAATAGGTAGTTGGCAAGCTGGAGGGCAGCGAAACTGTCGGAAGGTGTCAGGTTGGCCATGGTGGGACGTGGGGGTCGAGGTGACGGTCGCAGCCGTCGTTATCGAAATTCCACCTGGAACTGGAGCCAGGCGCTGCGACCGGGTTGCGGGTAATCGTCGGCGTAGGACGGGATCGGCTGTCCGAGCACATCCAGGGTCGTGAATGCGGGATAGCGTACGTCCCGGTCGAACAGATTGCTCACCCCGAGGCGCAGGCTCAGCCCGCGTGCCGGCCAGTCCGCCAGCGACGCGGTCAGGTCCACGGTTTCGTAGCCGCCGAGGGGAGGGCGCGAATCGCCCGGCTCGCGGGCGCGTTCGGAGACATGCCGGAGCCACAGGGCGTAATTGCGGCTCGCACGCGGCGCGTAGCGCAGCACGACATTGGCAAGACGCTCCGCCGCGCCGGCGACACTCGCACCGGTGTCGCCGCGCTCGGTGTCCACCACGGTCAGGTTGGCATCGATCCGAAAGGTCGGACCGATGCGCCGGCCGAGCTCCAGCTCCACGCCGGTGAGATCGACGCCCGGCGCGTTGACGAAGCCGAGAATGCCGGTATCGACGATCAGATCCGCGAGGTGGGAGCGGAATCCGGTCACCCGGAATTCCGTGGTCGGTGACTTGTAGATGTAGGCCAGTTCCTGGCTGCGGATGGTTTCGGGTTCGAGCTTGGCGATGCGCATCGGACTCGGCGCCTCGTCCGACGAGAAGGCCGATTCGTAAAAGGTCGGCGGCCGAAAGGCCTCCGCATACTGGGCCTTGAACACGTGGCGCCGGTCGACCCGCCAGACCGCGGCGAGCCGGGGCGAGGTGTTGGCGCCGAAATCACTGTAGTCGTCGTAGCGCAGCCCCGCCGTCACCGTCACGTCCTCGCCGAGCCGGTATTCGTCCTGCAGCGTGACGCTGGCAATGCGCCGCGAGCGGGCTTCCGACACCCATGGCACGCCGTCCTCGAGGCCGAGCCGGATCGGCGGCTCGACCGGCTCGAGGGTCTGGGGGTGGACGTTGTTGCGCTGCCAGGAGTCCCCCACCAGGATCTTGCCGACCGCAAACCCGGCCAGCCAGCGATGGCCTTCCCACCCTTCCCAGCGGAAATCCAGTTCGGCGGAAAACCGCTGTTCCTCGTAATACCCTTCCGAGACGTAGCCATTCGGCAGCACGGTCGGCTGAAATGCGGCATTCAGCCACGTGAAGCCGTCCGGCAGCAGGCGGATGTCGAAATGGTTTTCGTAGTACTGCCAACCGAGCGTGGCGGTGGCGCTGAGGTCCTGCGCCAGCATCCGCTCGCCGGAGCCATTCAGCATCAGGTAGCGGTTGCGGTAGTCCACGCCACGCGCCTCGGCGCTGTCGAGCACGTTGATGGTGCCGAAGTGGTCGCCGTTGCCGTCTTCGACGTAGGCGAACGACAGGGAGAGCGACTCGCCGGAGACGTCGAACAGGAACGATCGCTGCTCCATTTCGTCGTCCACCGGTCCCGGCGCGTTGGAGAGCACGCTCTGGGGTGCGTTGTTGCCACCGTACAGGGCGTCGCGCCCGGAGCCACGACCGACGCCCGCGGCATGCCAGCCGCCGAGACTGACGCTGGCGTCGACCCCGGGGGCCGGATTCCAGTTGGCATAGCCGCCGGCCGCATAGCGGTCGTACTCCGTGGCCCGGACGAATGCGGCGCGCCCCTTCTTGCGCGTGATCACGTTGAGCACGCCGGCATAGGCGAATTCTCCGTGCACCGCCGAGCCCGGACCGCGCACGACCTCGATCGAATCCACCTGCTCGATCGGCAGGTTCAACACCGGATTGGCGTTGGCCGACAAGGCCGAATTCATCGCCCGTCCGTTGAGCAGGATCTTCATGTTGCCGGATGCGAAGCTGCCGCCGACGCCCCGCACCAGGGTCTGGCGCCCGCCGATCTGGTCGGTGGACGGCTCGACGCCGGGCACCAGCCGCAACGCGTCCCAGACCGTGTGCGCCCCGAGAGCCGCCATTTCGTCGCCGTGCAGCACGGTCACCAGGCCGGGCACGTAGTCGGCGTTGAGCCGGGTCTTGGTCGCGATCTCGGTCTGTTCCTCGAGGATCTCCAGGAGATTGCGCAGCGCCTCGCCGTCCTCGGCAGAAATTTCGCCGGCTGTCGCCGCCGCACCGTGCCACAGGACGAGCGTGAGGATCAGCGCGCGACGCGCCACGGCCATGGGTTGTGATGTCATCATGCCTCCGGGGTTCGGGCCGACCGCCCGCCCTTCGCATTGTTCTTCAACGGGGTTTGATATCGACTGACAGCAGCATAACCTTAGTCCTACGCGCTAATCACAAGGAATATGCGCTGCCCGGCGGCACCCGCCGGGCGGTCCGTGCAGGCGCAGCCGTGCCACCGGCAATCCGCAGGGCTTGGCCGGGCGTGACAGCATTTCGGACGAGGCCCGGGGCTCGGGCCAATCAGGTTTCGGTCGGTGCGCTCAGGCCTGGGCGGCCGGCGCGACCGCGCCCCGCGCGGCCCCGGGGCGGCACCACAGGCGCAGGGGCCGCACGAAGGGGTCGGCGACGACTGCGGCCAGCGTCGCGTCGTCGCCCCAAACCGACACCGCGCGCTTGCGGCCTCAGACCACGCCGGCGCCGTGGGCCTGCATGTCGGCCCAGTAGCTGGAACGCACCATGGGACCGCAGGCGGCGTTCTTGAAGCCCATCTTCAAGGCTTCGGTCTCGAACATCTTGAAGGTGTCCGGATGCACGTAGCGCAGTACCGGCAGGTGGCCGCCGGAGGGCTGCAGGTATTGGCCGATGGTCAGCATTTCGACGTCGTGCGCGCGCAGGTCGCGCAGCACCGCGAGGATTTCGTCGTCGTCCTCGCCGAGGCCGACCATCAGGCCCGACTTGGTCGGAACCTCCGGGTGGCGCGCCTTGAACTGCTTGAGCAGGTCGAGCGAGTACTGGTAGTCGGAACCCGGACGGGCTTGGCGGTAGAGCCGCGGCACGGTCTCGAGATTGTGGTTCATGACGTCCGGCGGCGCCTGGTCGAAGATTTCGAGGGCGACCTCCATGCGGCCGCGGAAATCGGGCACCAGCACCTCGATCCGCGTGTCCGGCGACGCCTGGCGGGTCTCGCGGATGCAATCGACGAAATGCTGGGCGCCGCCGTCGCGCAGGTCGTCGCGATCCACCGAGGTGATGACCACGTAGTTGAGGCGCATCGCGGCGATGGTACGCGCCAGTTCGGCCGGCTCGTTGCCGTTGAGCGGCTCCGGACGGCCGTGGCCGACATCGCAGAACGGGCAACGCCGGGTGCAGATGTCGCCCATGATCATGAAGGTCGCCGTGCCCTTGCCGAAGCATTCGTGGATGTTCGGGCACGAGGCTTCCTCGCAGACCGTATGCAGCTTGTGGTCGCGCAAGGTGGCCTTGATCTCGTTGAATCGCTCGACCTCCTCGCCGGCGCCGAGCTTGATGCGAATCCACTCGGGCTTCTTCAGGCGCTCGGCCGGGACGATCTTGATCGGAATGCGCGCGGTCTTTTCCGCGCCGCGCTGCTTGCGGGGGCTGCCTTCCATGGCTGGTCTCCGTGGGCGAAGCCGGTGTCGCCTCAGCCCGCGATGGGCGTGGACGGGAATTGCCGCAGCAGGTGCGCGAGCAGTCGCTCGGCCACCGCATCGACCCCGTCGCCGACACCGAAATCCTTGAGTCGTATGGTCTTCAGGCCACTATAGCCGCAGGGATTGATCCACGTAAATGGGGCAAGATCCATATCGACGTTGAGGGCAAGTCCGTGGTAGGAGCAACCGTTTCGCACCCGCAGACCGAGCGCGGCGATCTTGTCCTCGCCGATGTAGACGCCGGGAGCACCGCTCTTGCGCAGCGCCGCCAGCCGATAGTCGGCGAGACAGTCGATCAGGGCCTGCTCGATGCGCTGGACCATTTCGCGCACCTTGAGGTTTCGTCTGCGCAGGTCGAGCAGCAGGTAGGCCACCACCTGCCCCGGCCCGTGATAGGTGATCTGGCCGCCGCGGTCGATCTTGACCAGCGGAATCTCGGTGGCGCGCAACAAGTGCTCGGGTTTGCCGGCCTGGCCGAGCGTGTAGGTCGGCGGATGCTCCAGCAGCCACAGTTCGTCCGGCGAGGATTCGTCCCGCCTCGCCGTGAAGTCGCGCATTGCCTGCCAGGTCGGCTCGTAGTCGACCCGCCCGAGGCGGCGAACGACGATCGGTGGCGCCTCGCGTCCGCTCACAACACCACCTTCACCAGCGGATGGGCCGACAGCTCGCGGTACAGACGATCGAGCTGGGCCTGCGAAGTCGCGCGCACGGTACAGGTCAACGACAGGTAGTTGCCCTTGCGCGACGGCCGCATCTCCATCGAGCCGCCATCGAAGGCGGGGTCATGGCGCAGGACCACCTCGAGCACGATCTGGGCGAAGTCGTCGCTGCGCACGCCCATGACCTTGATCGGAAAGTCGCTCGGAAACGCGATCAGCGATTCGGAATTTCGGTCAACCACGACGCATTACCCTCGCCTTGAACTCCTGGTACCAAGCGGTCATCTTCCGCGCCACCGGACCCGGGCGGCCGTCGCCGACCGGATGGTCGTCGAGGCGCGTGATCGGCAGCACCTCCTTGGTGGACGAAGTCAGCCAGATTTCGTCCGCAGAGCGCAATTCCTGCTCGCGGATTTCCCGCACCTCGTGGGGCTGGCCGTTGGCGGCGGCCAGTTCCAGCACCACATCGTAGGTGATGCCGGGCAGCATCAGGTGGCTCTTCGGCGGCGCCAGCATGACGCCGTCGCGCACGATGAAGATGTTCGAGGCGGAACCCTCGGTCAGGAAACCATCGCGCAGCAGGACGGCCTCGGCACAGCCCGCCTTGAGGGCGTGGTTGCGCAGCAGGCAGTTGGCGAGCAGCGCGATGGTCTTGAGATCGCAGCGTAGCCAGCGAAAATCGGCCGCGGTGATGGCGCCGACGCCCGCCTCGCGCTGTTCCTCCGGCACCGTCACCAAGGCCTCGCTCATGAGGAAGACGGTGGCGGCGAGATCCGGCGAAAAGCCGTGGTTGCGGCGCGCCTCGCGGCCGCGGGTGACCTGCACATAGACCGATTGGTCGTCCCACTCGTTGCGCGCGATCACCTCGTGTACCAGCTCGCGCCAGCGCGCCGGCGGGTGGGGGTCGGCAATTTCGAGCCCGGCCAGGGTGTTGCCGAGCCGCGCCAGGTGCTGATCGAGCCGGAAGGGTTGACGCGAGTAGACCGGGATCACCTCGTAGCCGCCGTCGGCGAACAGAAAGCCCCGGTCCATCGGCGAAATCCGTGCCTCGGACAGGGGCAGAAAACGGCCATCGAGGTGACAGACGGCATTCATGCGCGGCTCACAGGCTCTTGATCCACAGGCGCAGGGCATCCCAACTGCGGCCGATCAGGCCGGCCTCGGGCACGTCGTGCAGGGCGCGCACCGGATACTCGCCGATCGATTCGCCGGCGAGCGAGATGCGCAGGGTCGCGACCTGCTGGCCCTTGGTCACCGGCGCCGTCACCGGCTGCACGCTGGCCAGATCGAATTGCAACTGGGCTGCCTGATCCTTGGGCACCGACAGCACGAGGTCGTTCAGGAATCCGGCATCGAGGGTGTCGGCCTCGCCCTTCCACACCGGCAGCGACGACACCGGCTTGCCCGCTTCGTAGAGGCGGACGGTGTCGAAGAACAGGAAACCGTGGTTGAGCAGCTTGAGCGACTCCTCGGCCCGGCCGGCCTCGCTGGCGGCGCCGGTCAGTACGGAAATCAGCCGCCGCTCGCCGCGCTGGGCGGATGCGATCAGGCAATAACCGGCGCTTTCGGTATGGCCGGTCTTGACCCCGTCGACGGTCGGATCGACCCACAGCAGCCGGTTGCGATTGGGCTGCTTGATGTCGTTGTAGGTGAATTCCTTTTGCGAATAGGTGGGATAGAACGCCGGAAAATCGCGGATGATGGCGGCCGCCAGGATGCCGAGATCGCGGGCCGTGGTCAGGTGCTCCGGATGGGGCAGACCGGTGGTGTTCATGAAGCGGGTGCTCGTCATGCCGAGGCGCTCCGCCTCGCGATTCATCAGTTGCACGAAGCCTTCCTCGGAGCCGGCGATCAGTTCGGCCAGGGCGACGCAGGCGTCGTTGCCGGACTGCACGATCATGCCCTGCACCAGTTGCTCCACGGTGACCGGCTTGCGCGGTTCGATGAACATGCGCGAGCCGATCATCTTCCAGGCCTTCTCGGACACCGGGACCTGTTGTTCCGGCGTGATCCGCCCTTCCTTGAGTGCGGCGAACGTAAGGTAGGCAGTCATCAGCTTGGTCAGTGAGGCCGGCTCGATGCGCCGATCGGCGTCGTGCTCGACCAACGGCTGCCCGGTCACGTAGTCGAGCAGCAGCCAGGTGTTGGCGGCGACCTGGGGTGGCGCGGAAGCCTGCCCGAAGGACAACTGCGCGGAGAGGAAAAGGATCAGAAATGTGACGAGACGCATGGGATGGGTTTCACTGGCTGCTGGTGGAATCGGGATCGAGGCGCCGAGCTCCGCGGGCCCTCAACGGGCAACGACGAAGGGCTTGATCTTGAGCGTCGCGGCGACCGCTGCGGCACGTTCGCGCGCTTCCTCCACCGTAGCATAGGGGCCGAGGTGGAGTCGAAAGCGCAGCCCCTGGGGCACGATCTCGAACCGCTCCGGGGGCTCGTCGATCTCGCCCGCGGCCATGTTGCGGAAGTCTTCGGCGTTGGCGCGACTGGCAAAGGCGCCGAGTTGGAGATAGTGGCGCACGGTGGCGATCGGCGTCCCGTCACCGGCCCTAGCCGTCTCGACTGCAGCGGCTGGCGGCGGCGGCACCACGGCCGGCGACACGGCGGCGGGCTCGCTTGGCAGGGCAGCCGGTTCGACGGGCGGCAAGGTGGCGATCGGCGCGATCTCGGGCGGCTCGGGCGGCAGCACCGCAGCGGCCTCGGCCGCCGACGCAGCGGCGCCGGGCCGGCGCAGGGGCCGCACCGGCGCGGCCCTACTCAGTTCGAGTTCATCGCCGGGCATGATCGCCGTGACTTCGACATCGGTGCTGCCTTGTTCGATGTAGCCGAGGCGGTGGGCAGCGGCATAGGAGAGATCGATGACACGTCCGCGCAGGAAGGGCCCGCGGTCGTTGATCCGCACCACGACGCTGCGGTCGTTGTCGAGGTTCTTCACCCGCACATAGCTCGGGATCGGCAGCGTCGGATGGGCTGCGGTCATCTTGTACATGTCGTAGACCTCCCCGCTCGCGGTGCGCTTGCCGTGGAACTTGCGGCCGTACCAGCTCGCCTTGCCGCGCTGCTGGAAGGCGGCGATGCGGGTGGCCGGCGTGAAGCTCTGGCCGAGCACCCGGTATGGGCGGTTGGCATAGCGGTGCAGGGGCTCTTCGCGCGGCACCGCATCGGGCACCCGGTCGAGATCCGCCGGTGGATTGGCGTGGGGCCCGTCGTCCTGATAGTAGGCGCCGGGACGCTCGTCGGGAAGGCGGCGCTCGCCCTGGGGCGACACCGGCGTCGCGCCACAGCCGGCCAGCAGCAGCGAAACGACGGCGGCGGCGGCGGTGGCGAAAAGGCCGGATGGAACGGACATCGGTGAATTCCTCATGTCTGCTGGGTCAGGTAACGGGCGCGCTGGATGCTCATCAGGATGCCGAGCCCCAGGCACAGGGTAACCAGGGCGGTGCCCCCGTAGCTGATGAAGGGCAGCGGTACGCCCACCACCGGCAGCATGCCGCTGACCATGCCCATGTTCACGAAGGCGTAGGTGAAGAAGATCATCGTCACCGCCCCGGCCAGCAAGCGCGACGACAGGGTCGGCGCCGCGATCGCGATGACGAAGCCCCGGGTGATCAATGCAATATAGAGGAACACCAGGAGGCAGGCGCCGACGAAGCCGAACTCCTCGCCCAGCACCGCGAAAATGAAGTCGGTGTGGCGTTCCGGAATGAAGGCCAGATGGGTCTGGGTGCCGTCGCGCCAGCCCTTGCCGGCGAGCCCGCCGGAGCCGATCGCAATGGTCGACTGGATGATGTGGAAGCCCTTGCCGAGTGGATCCGACGTGGGGTCGAGCAACGTGCATACCCGATTCTTCTGGTAGCCGTGCAGCACGACCCAATCGACCTCGGGCTGGCAGATCCGATCGCCGAAGCCGACGATCGAGCCGATGCCGATGATGCCCGCCACCGCCACCGGGGCGATCAGCTTCCACGACAGGCCGGCGAAGAACAGCACGAAGAAGCCCGCCGCCGCCACCAGCAGGGCGGTGCCGAGATCGGGCTGGCGCACGATCAGGCCGACCGGGACGAGAAGCAGGATGCCGGCGAAGACGAAGTCGCGGGCGCCGATGGCGCCCTCGCGGTGGTGGAAGTACCAGGCCAGCATCAGCGGCACGGCGATCTTCATGATCTCGGAGGGCTGAATCCGCGCGACGCCGATGTCGAGCCAGCGCTGCGCCCCCTTCGAGGTCTGGCCGAACAGGGCCACGGCCACCAGCAGCAGCACCCCCACGAGATAGACCGGCAGCGCCAGCGCAAGAATGCGCGGGACCGGCAGCCGGGCGGCGATCCACATCACCACCACGGCCACAGCCGAGTTGATCATCTGCGATTCCATGCGCGCCGGCGACGCGCTCGCCATCAGCGTGAAGGCATAGCCGAGCAGCAGGCAAAGAAGCACCAGCAGGATAGGATCGAGGGGCTCGAGCAGGGCGACGACCACCCGGCGCAGTTCGAAGCGGCGTCCGGTCATGGTGTGACGCCCTGCGCCGCGGCCGCCGGCTCGATCTCGTCGCTGGCCTCTTCGTCGGGCAGTGCCGGGCGCTCCGGTTCGATGCCGAGCAGATAGTAGTCGAGCACCTGGCGGGCGATCGGCGCCGCCGCCTGGGAACCGAAGCCACCGTTCTCGACCAGCACCGCCAGCGCGATCGCCGGTTTTTCCACCGGGGCAAAGGCGACATACAGCGAGTGGTCGCGCAGCCGCTCGCGGATCTGCTTCTCGCGATAGGTCGCGCCCCGCAGCGAAAACACCTGGGCGGTGCCGGTCTTGCCGGCGACGCGATAGCCGGCGTCCTTGAAGGCGCGCCGCCCGGTTCCTTCGAGATTGACCCCTTCCATCGCCTGCTTGATGAAATCCACGTGCTCCTGCGCCAGCGGCAGGTGGAGCAAGGGCTCCGGCTCGATCACCCGGCGCGAACCGGTGCGCACGTCCTCGACGTAGCGCACCAGATGGGGCCGGAAGCGCACGCCATCGGCGGCCAGCGTCGCCACCGCACTGGCGAGCTGGATCGGCGTGTAGGCGTTGTAGCCCTGACCGATGCCGACCGAGATGGTTTCGCCGGCGAACCACTTCTGCTGCTCGACCCGCCGGAAACGGGTGCGCTTCCACTCCGGCGACGGCAAGACGCCGCTGGCCTCGCCCTCGAGGTCGACGCCGGTACGACTGCCGAGCCCGAATCCATCCATGAAGCCAGCGATCTGCTCGATGCCGAGGTCCGCGGCCAGCCGGTAGTAGTAGGTGTTGCACGAAAAGGCGATCGACTTGTACATGTCGACCATGCCGTGGCCACCGACCTTGTCGTCGCGAAACCGGTGGCCGCCGAAGTCGAAGTAGCCGGGATCGACAATGGCCTGGTCCGCGGTGCGCTTGCCGGTGGTCAGGGCCGCCAGCGCCATGAAGGGCTTGAAGGTGGAGCCCGGCGGGTTGGCGCTGGCCAGCGCCCGATTGAGCAGCGGGTGGTCGGGCGAGTTGTTGAGCGCGTTCCAGTCCTGGGTGGAGATGCCATCGACGAACAGGTTCGGATTGAACGACGGCGAGGAGACCAGCGCAAGCACACCGCCGGTGGCCGGCTCGATCGCCACCAGGGCGCCCCGGCGGCCGTTGAACGCATTTTCGGCGACCCGTTGCAGGCCCCGGTCGAGGGTCAGCACCAGGTTGTTGCCGGAGGTCGGCGGCGTACGCCGCAACTGCCGCACCGCGCGGCCGCCGGCGTCCACCTCGACCTCCTCGAAGCCGGTAACGCCGTGCAGCTCGTCCTCGTAGCTCTGCTCCAGCCCGACCTTGCCGATATGCTCGGTGCCGCGATAATTGGCGCTCGCCTCGCGCGCGGCGATGCGCTCCAGATCGCGCTCGTTGATGCGCCCGATGTAGCCGATGACGTGGGCCGCCAGACTGCCGTTGGGATAGTCGCGAAACAGCCTCGCCTTGACCTCGACCCCCTGGAACTCGAAGCGGCGCGCGACGAAGCGGGCGACCTCCTCGTCGCTCAGCCGAATGCGGATCGGGACGCTGTCGAAATTGCGGCTCTCGTCGAGGATCTTGCGGAAGCGGCGACGGTCTCGCGGCGTGATTTCGACCACCGATTGGAGCTGGTCGAAGAGCGGGTCGGCCCGGCGGAAATGGGTCGGCGCGATCTCCAGCGTATAGGCGGCATAGTTGCGGGCCAGCACCTCGCCGTCGCGATCCACGATCAGACCCCGATTGGGCGAGATCGGCACCAGTGCGATGCGGTTGTCCTCGGCACGGGTATGGTAGTAATCGAAGCGGTTGATCTGCAGCCAGCCGAAGCGTGCCACCAGCACCGCGAAACACAACAGCATGAAGCTGCCGGCCACCAGCAGGCGGCTGCGGAAATGCTGGAGTTCCTGGTCCGGGGCGTCGAAGCTCATCGGGTTCGCGAACGCTCAGATCGGCCGGTTGTCGTCGCGCTCGACAGGGCGGAACTGGGGGAACAGCAGCACGAAATGCAGGGGCACCCAAAGCAGCGCCGCGGTGAAGCTGCCGGTGAAATACCACCAGCCGGGGAAATCGGCGCCGGCCAGCATGCGCACCACCACCATCACCACGTGCATCAGCAGCAGCAGCGGCAGGATGTGCAACGCCTGCTCCAGCGGAGAGAACCACAACACCCGGCGCGACAAGGCATTGGCGCCGTAGGTCAGCAGGACATAGGCGAGGGCGTGCTGGCCGAGGGCCGCGCCGTGGCCGACGTCGACCAGCAGGCCGAAGACGAAGCCGGTGCCGAGGCTTACCCGCAGCGGTTCGCGCACGCTCCAGAAGGCGAGCACGAGGGCCAGCCAGTCGGGCACGCCGGGCAGGTGGCCGGTCGGGATCAGGGTCAGCGCGAACGCCACCAGCAACGACAGATAGAGGTACCACAGCTTGACCGGCTGCAGGATGCGCTGGCTGCGATTGGTCGGCTGCATCAGGAATCCTTGCCCGTATCGGCGCCGACGACGACATCGTCGCCGCCCTCCTCGCTCATCGGCGGCTGCGGCGGGCTCAAGCGGCCCATGACCAGCACCTGGGTGCTTTGCTCGACGCCGCCGACCGGCAAGCAGAAGATGCGCGCGAAGGCCTGGGTGTCGCGGTCCACGCGGATCACCTTCGCCACCGGCAGACCGGGCAGGTAGAGACCGTCGAGGCCGGAGGTGAGCAAGGTGTCGCCGGGCTGGACGTCGGCGGTGGCGGGCAGATAGCGCAATTCGAGCTGGCCGGCGCCGGCACCGAAGACGACACCGCGCAGGCCGTTGCGCTGGACCGCGATCGGAATCGCCTGCTCCTTGTCGGTGAGCAGCGTGACCTCGGCCTGGATCGGATGCACCCGTGTCACCTGGCCGATCACGCCCCGTTCATCCACCACCGCGTCGCCCTGGGCAATGCCGTGGGTCGAGCCGCGATCGAGGATCACCTTGCGCGAAAACGGATCGTGGGCGGCATACAGCACGTCGGCGGCCACCGAGCGTGCCGGCAGCTCGTCTCGCATGCCGAGCAGGATCCGCAGCCGGCCGTTTTCCTGGGCCAGTTGTTCGTGGCGCATCAGTTGCTCGGACATCCGCAGTTGCTGGCGGCGCAGCAGCGAATTCTCCTGTTGGACCTTGGCCAAGGTGGCGAAGTAGGTGGCGGCGTTGAGCACCAGGTCGGCCGGCGTGGCGGCCGCCCGCTCGACCGGATAGAGCACCACCGCGACGGTCTGGCGCATGAATTCGAGATAACGGAACTTGAGGTCGGTGACCAACAGCACCAGCGCGGCGGACACGTAGAGCATCAGCCGCACCGTCGGTGCGGGGCCCCGCTTGAAGATGGGTGGAGTGTTGTGTCCGATCAGAGACATGACGCGTCAACGAAAACGCGGCCGCCCGGTACACCCCGCGGCCGCGAATCTGAAGACCATCGATTACTCGGAGGTAAAGATGGAACCCAGCTTGTCCATCTTCTCGAGGGCCATGCCCGAGCCCCGCGCGACGCAGGTCAACGGGTCTTCGGCGACGATCACCGGCAACCCGGTCTCCTCCATCAGCAGGCGGTCGAGGTCGCGCAGCAGGGCCCCGCCTCCGGTCAGCACCATGCCACGCTCGGCGATGTCCGCACCGAGTTCCGGCGGCGTCTGCTCGAGGGCGATCTTGACCGCGGAGACGATCTGGTTGAGGGGTTCGGCCAGGGCCTCGAGGATCTCGTTGGACGAGATCGTGAAGCTGCGGGGAATGCCCTCGGCGAGGTTGCGGCCCTTGACCTCGATCTCCTTCACTTCGGAGCCGGGGAAGGCCGAGCCGATCTCGGTCTTGATGTTCTCGGCGGTGGTGTCGCCGATCAGCATGCCGTAGTTGCGGCGGATGTAATTGACGATGGCCTCGTCGAACTTGTCGCCGCCGACCCGCACCGAACCCGAATAGACCATGCCGCCGAGCGAGATGACGCCGACCTCGGTGGTACCGCCACCGATATCGACGACCATCGAACCGGTCGCGTCGGCGACCGGCAGGCCGGCGCCGATCGCTGCCGCCATCGGCTCCTCGATGAGGTAGACATGACTCGCGCCGGCAGCCAGCGCGGCATCGCGAATCGCGCGGCGTTCGACCTGGGTCGAACCGCAGGGCACGCAGATGATGATGCGCGGGCTCGGCGAGAACAGCCGCGTGTCGTGCACCTTCTTGATGAACTGCTTGATCATCTGCTCGGTGACGACGAAATCCGCGATCACGCCGTCCTTCATCGGGCGGATCGCCGTGATGTTGCCGGGCGTTTTGCCGAGCATCTGCTTGGCGGCATAGCCGACCGCCTGGATCGTCTTCTTCGCGTTGGGCCCACCTTCGGTGCGAATCGCCACCACCGACGGTTCGTCGAGCACGATGCCCTTCGAACGAACGTAGATCAGCGTGTTCGCGGTGCCGAGGTCGATCGCCAGATCGTTCGAGAAGTAAGAGCGCAGAAAACCGATCATGGACAAGCTATTCCGTTATTCCGGGGACGGAACGAGGCGAGATAAACGAATATGATAACCTACAAACCTCCGCAGCCTTCGCAAGTTTGTTAACCCATGTCGCTCGAACTCGATCAGGTCAAACACATCGCCCGTCTGGCGCGCATCGAACTCGGGCCGGGCGAGGCCGAGGACGTGCTTGCCAAGCTCAATGGCATTTTCGATCTGGTCGAGCAGATGCAGGCGGTCGACACCAGCGGCGTCGAACCCATGTCGCACCCGCAGGAACTCTACCAGCGACTGCGCGATGACGTCGTCACGGAGCCCGACCGGCGGGACGCCTTTCAGCGGGTGGCACCGGCCACCGAAGCGGGGCTGTATCTGGTGCCACGGGTTATCGAGTAGCCTTCGATTGCGGCAACCCCACTTTTCCGACCCGACCTGACCATGCTGAACGCCAGCCTTCAAGAGCTTGCATCGGCGCTCGCCGACAAGCGGATTTCCAGCGTCGAGCTGACTCGCGCCGCACTCGATCGCATCGCCGCCGAGAACCCCCGGCTCAACGCCTTCGTGCACGTCGACGAGGGCGGTGCGCTGGCCGCAGCCGCCGCCGCAGACGCGCGCATCGCAGCCGGTCAGGCGGGCCCACTGACCGGTATTCCGCTGGCCCACAAGGACGTCTTCTGCACTGCGGACATGCCCACCACCTGCGCCTCGAAGATGCTGGCGAATTTCGTCAGCCCCTACGATGCGCATGTCGTCGCGCAACTGAAGAAGGCCGGCACGGTGCTGGTCGGCAAGACCAATATGGACGAGTTCGCGATGGGCTCGTCCAACGAGAACTCCCATTTCGGCGCGGCGCGCAACCCGTGGAATACCACCCGCGTGCCGGGTGGCTCTTCGGGCGGCTCGGCCGCGGCCGTGGCCGCCGGCCTGGTACCGGTGGCCACCGGTACCGACACCGGCGGCTCGGTTCGTCAGCCGGCCTCGTTCTGCGGCGTCACCGGCATCAAGCCGACCTACGGGGTGGTCTCGCGCTACGGCATGATCGCCTACGCCTCCTCGCTCGACCAGGGTGGCGTGCTGGGCCGGAGCGCGGCCGACTGCGCGCCGGTGCTGACGGCGATGGCGGGCTTCGATCCGCGCGACTCCACCAGCCTGGAGCGGCCGGCCGAGGATTTTGCTCGCGACCTCGACAAGCCGATCGAAGGCTTGAGAATCGGACTGCCGCGTGAGTATTTCGGCGAAGGCATGGATGACGACGTGCGCGCCGTGATCGATGCCGCCCTCGACACCTATCGCCGCCTCGGCGCCACCACCGTCGCGGTCGAGCTGCCGAACTCGAAGCTCGCGATCCCCGCCTACTACGTAATCGCCCCGGCCGAGGCAAGCTCCAACCTGTCACGCTTCGACGGCGTGCGCTACGGCCACCGGGCCGCCGACTACACCGATCTGGCGGACATGTACGG
The DNA here is from genome assembly GCA_020445785.1 of Rhodocyclaceae bacterium. GTDB lineage: Bacteria > Pseudomonadota > Gammaproteobacteria > Burkholderiales > Rhodocyclaceae > Cognatazoarcus. The sequence goes on along the minus strand of JAGRFZ010000096.1, from coordinate 539 downwards.
CAAGAGCCGGGCGGAAGGCTTCGGCGGCGAGGTCAAACGGCGCATCCTGGTGGGCACCTACGTGCTCTCCCACGGCTATTACGATGCCTATTACCTGCAGGCGCAGAAGCTGCGCCGACTGATCGCCGACGACTTCCGCAAGGCCTTCGAGCAGTGCGACGTGATCGCCGGCCCGACGGCGCCGACCACCGCCTACGAAGTCGGCGCCAAGTGCGACGATCCGGTGCAGATGTACCTGGGCGACATCTACACGGTCGCCATCAATCTGGCCGGGTTGCCGGCGCTGTCGCTTCCGGCTGGTCTCGGTGGCGCAGGACTGCCGGTCGGCCTGCAACTGATCGGCAACTACTTCGGCGAGGCCCGGCTGCTGAGTGCCGCACACCGCTTTCAGCAGGCCACGGATTGGCACCAGGCACGCCCGGCGCGGGCCAGTGAAGAGGAGGGAAGCCCCAGATGAACCGTTCCGCATGCCGCCGCCTGCTGGGCATCGGCCTGATCGTGCTGGCCGCGTCCTGCGCGACGCCGCCGCCCCCCCCCCC